>NZ_JBVJND010000002.1:162265-623373 GCF_055583825.1 Streptomyces sp. NPDC104367
GTCCTCGACCGGGGGAAGGTCCTCGACCGGGGGAAGGTCCTCGACCGGGGGAAGGTCCTCGACCGGGGGAAGGTCCTCGACCGGGGGAAGGTCCTCGACCGGGGGAAGGTCCTTGACCGTGGGGTGGACGGCGACGACGATCCGGTGGTCCCGGCCGCCCTGCGCGTCGGGCGCGTCGTACTTGCGGATGAGCGCGCTCACGCCCGCCGTCAGCTCCTGCACGAAGGCCGCGCGGTCGGCGGCCGAGGCGAAGCGGACCTCACCGTCCAGCGCGTAGGTCGCCAGCCGCTTGCGGGCCCTGGCGGCGCCGCTGACCAGCGTGCCGACGTCGCGCACCAGCCGGGCGCCGAGCGCCAGCAGCCAGCGCGCGGAGAGCTGGTCGCGGAAGCGGTCCGGGTCCGGCTGCACGGCGGGCAGGGCGGCCGGCGAGATGACGTACGACGCGGCGGTCGCGCGCATCAGCCGCTCGGTGACATTGCCCTTGCGCCGCTCGCCCGCCAGCTCGACCAGGCCGTGCCGTTCCAGCGTCTTGAGGTGGTAGTTCACCTTCTGCCGGGGCAGCCCGACCTTGCCGGCCAGCATCGCGGCCGACGCGGGCGCGGCGGCCAGTTCGGCGAGCAGCCGGGCCCGTATGGGGTCCAGCGACACGGCCGCGGCCTCGGGGTCCTCGATCACGGTGACGTCCAGCATGACCCCACCGTCCCACCGAAAACTTTTTTTGTCCAGGCGGATGGATTTTTCGGCAGGAGGCGGATCTCCCCCGCCCGGTTCCCGGCGTTTCCCCGGCTCTCGGCGTTTCCCCGGTTCCCGGTGTTTCCCCGGTTCCCGGTGTTTCTCAGCGCCGTCGGCTCCGACGCAGCGCGCGCACGGCCGCCACGCCTCCCAGGGTCACGACCGCGCCCGCGCCCGCGATCAGCACCGGGCGCGGGTGCCGCGCCGCGGTCCGGGCGGCCGTGCGCGCGGGCTGCGGCAGGTGTTCCCCGGCCGCGCGCCCGGCCCCGGCGGCCTTGCCGGTCGCCGACCGCCCGGCGCGGCCCGCCCGCTCCCGTACGGCGTGTCCGGTCCTGAGCGCCCCCTCCTGAAGCGTGTGCCGCGCCTTCGTCATCCGCTCCTGGGCCGTGTGGCCCCCGTGCACCGCCCGCTCCTGGGCCTGGCGGCCGGCCCTGGTGGCGCCCTCGCGCAGCTGCGCGGTCAGCTCGCCCGCCCTGTCCCTGAGATCGGCGGCGCGCGCCCGGGCCTGTTCCCTGGGGTCGGCCTTCGCGGCCAACGCGCCCGCCGTGTCGGCCAGTCGGGCTCCCGTCCCGTGTGCGGTCCTCTTCGTCATGGCTGTCCCTCCTGGTCCCGTCGGCGTCCGCCCCCCATGGGCACCGGGTACCCGGTCGGGCCGGGATCAGCCCTGTAGCCTCGCGCGCCGGGCTCACCGAGCCGAGCCGGGCCGGCCCGGTCCGGAACCGGTCGAGGCGGGCCTGCGGCAGGGACTCCTCCCGCCGAGTTCGGATCCGCCCGGACCGGCGGCGGCCGCCGGGTCACCGACGGCGGACGCGGGCGCCGAGGACCGGGGCTTCGAGCAGCGCCAAAGTCCGACAGCTTAGCGTTTCTAAGACGTACACCTTAGGAAAATTAAGTGGAGCTAAGACGTCGCTCCGCCGAGACTACCCCCATGACGAACCAGAACGACACGAACCGGCCGCCCCGGCAGCCCCGGCCACGACGCCCGTTCGGCCGCACCCTCTGCGCGATGGTCACGCCGTTCACCGACACCGGGGCGCTCGATCTCGACGGCGCCCGGCGGCTGGCCGCGCACCTGGTGGCGGAGGGCTGCGACGGCCTGGTGCTGAACGGCACGACCGGCGAGTCGCCGACCACCTCGGACACGGAGAAGGCCGAGCTGATCACGGCCGTCCGGGAGGCGGTGGGCGCGGAGGTCCCGCTGGTGGCGGGCGTGGGCACGGCGGACACCCGGCACACCGTCGAGCTGGCGCTGGCGGCCGAGAAGGCGGGCGCGGACGGCGTCCTGGTGGTGTCGCCGTACTACAGCAGGCCGCCGCAGGACGCGCTGGAGGCGCACTTCCTGGAGGTGGCGGAGGCGAGCGGGCTGCCGGTGATGCTCTACGACATCCCCGGCCGCACCGGCACCCGGATCGAGCCGGACACGCTGATCCGCCTGGCCGCGCACCCCCGGATCGTGGCGGTGAAGGACTGCTCGTACGACTTCCTCGGCACCCAGAAGGTGCTCGCCCGCACGGACCTGGCGTACTACACGGGCTGCGACGAGCACATCCTCGCCCTGTACGCGGTGGGCGCGGCGGGCTGCGTCAGCACGGTCGCGAACGTCGTCCCGGCCCGGGTCGCCGCGGTCCTCGACGCGTTCGACGCGGGCGACACGGCCCGTGCCACCGAACTCCAGCTGCGCATCACGCCGTTGATCGAGGCCATGATGGCGGCGGGCCTGCCGGGCACGGTCACCGCAAAGTCCCTGCTCACCGGCCTCGCCCTGCCCGCCGGGCCGGTCCGCGCCCCCCTGCGCCCCGCCGGCCGGCGGACGGCCGACGGGCTGCGGGCGGTGTACGGGGAGGTCGCGGCCGGCTGACCGGCGAGCGGCCGAAGCGTCAGCGGGGGGCGAAGACGGGCTGCCACGCCTTCAGGTCGTCGTACATCTGCTCCTGGACACCGCTCAGCGGTACGACCTTGTCGCTGCCGATCGTCACCAGCACGAGCCGGGCCCGGTACGGCTCGTCCAGGCGGCTGGCCCGCTCCCAGGCGACGAGCCTGCGGTCGTCGGCCCAGGCGAGCAGGTGGCCGCCGCGGACCCTGGTGATCTCCTTGCCGGTGCGGGGATCGCGGATCGACGAGTACGACCTGCCGGGCGCGACCTCCTTGGTCAGGCCGAGTGCGGCGAGCCGGCCGTCCGGGGACAGCCGCGCGCCGACGTCCGTGCGCAGGTACCGCTCGTCCGCCGGTGCGGCGACCGTGTCGCCGTCGAGGTCGTAGAACTGCTGTGTTCCGTCCCGGCCGCCGATGACCTGCGCGTACACCTCACGGCCGGTGCGGCTGAAGGCGAAGTCGCCGCGCGCGGGGGTGGCGCGGTCGGAGGCGACCCCGGTCCAGGTGCCCTTGCCGGAGGTCACGCCGAGGTCGTAGAAGCCGGTGCGGCTCGAATCGGCGAACGTGGCTCCCCAGTCCCAGCCTCCCTCGGTGTTCTGGTACCTGGTCCGCGCGTCGGGGTTGTCGTCGTACGTCGTGGCCAGGAGCCGGGTCCCGTCGTCCGAGAAGGCGAGGCCGGCCACGGGGTGCCCGACCGGGATCCACCGCTCGACCTTCCGCGTCGCGAGGTCGAGCAGGCCGATCCGTCGGACGGGCAGGTTCTGCTCCAGTACGGCGGCCGTCCGCAGGCCCGGCGCGACGGCGACGAAGGACCACCGGGAGTCCTCCGTGTAGGTGCCGGTCCTCTGGTCGAGCAGCCGGTACGTGCGTTGGCCGATGGCCCGCTCGGCCGTCTGCGGCACGGTCCGCCAGGTGTAGTAGGCGGCGAGCACCGTCCGCCCGGCCGCGATCAGCTCGCGCGGCGGCGACTGGTCCGGGTGGCCGGTGATCCCGTCCTGCCGCACCACTCCGGACGGGCGCACGTCGCTCTTGCCGGAGTCCAGCAGGGGCACGGCCACCGCGACGGCGACCACGGCGGCCGTCGCCGCGGCGACGGAGGCGAGCCTGCGGGTGCGGCGCCGGCGGCGGACGGCCAGCACCCGGTCGGCGAACCCCGGTCCCGCCGAAGGCTGTTCGGCGGCCTGTGCGCGCAGGGTGTCCCGCACGAGTTCCTCGACGTTCACGGCCGCACCTCCACGGGCGAGTAGTCACGGGACGGCGGCTGTCCGCGGCCGGTGTCCGGGCCGAGGGCGGCCAGTTCGGGCGCGAGGGCGCGCAGCCGGGCCAGGGAGCGGTGGGTGGTGGACCGTACGGTGCCGACGGAGCAGCCGAGCAGCCGGGCCACGTCGGCCTCCGGCAGGTCCTCGAAGTAGCGCAGGACGAGGACGGCGCGCTGGCGGGCGGTGAGCCGGGACAGGGCCGCCCGCAGCACGAGGCGCAGGTCGGCCGCGGACGCGGTGTCGGGTACCGGCGGGCTCTCCGGCGGTTCGGCGACGGAGAGTTCGCGCCGCCGCCACTTCAGCCGCCAGCGGCTGATCTGCTGCCGGTAGAGGATCTGCCGTACGTAGGCCTCGGGTTCGTCGATGCGCTGCCAGCGGCCGGCCGCCTTGACGAGGGCGTTCTGCAGCAGGTCCTCGGCCGCGTGCCGGTCGCCGCCGGTCAGCAGCACGGCCGTCCTCAGCAGCGCCGTGGACCGGCTGTCCACGAACTCCCGGAAGCTCTCCTGCAGTTCCGCATCCATCGTCACCTTCTCTTCCCCCGGGCCCACCTCGTGTCCGGACCCTCTACCCGTGGTGACGCGTGCGGCGGAGCGTCACTATGCCTGTCCGGCACGCGAGGACACGGGAATATTCGCCGGTGTCCGGTGCCCCCGCCGTCGTACGTTGGCCCCGTGAGCCGGCCCCTGCTGTTCCTGGATGTCGACGGTCCCCTCAACCCGTACGCGGCGCGGCCCGAGCGGCGGCCCGAGGGGTACACGACGGTGCGGGCGACCGTCCGTCCCGGGCGCCCGCTGCGGGTGTGGCTGAACCCGGCCCACGGTCCGGCGCTGCTCGCCCTCGGCTTCGAGCTGTGCTGGGCGACGACCTGGATGGCCGAGGCCAACCGCTGGATCGCGCCGGTCGTCGGCCTCCCCGAGCTGCCGTACGTCGAGTTCGGCAAGGGCCTGCTGGCGGAGCGCCCGGACGGGGTCCACTGGAAGACCGAGGCGATCGTGGCGTACGCCGGGGGACGTCCGTTCGCCTGGGTGGACGACGAGCAGAGCCCGGCGGACACGCGGTACGTCGGCGCCCACCACCCCGGCCCCGCGCTGCTCCACCACGTCGATCCCCGGATCGGCCTGCGCCCGGCCGACTTCGCCGCCCTCGCGCGGTTCGCGGCGTCCCTGCCGCACGACGACTGAGCGCCCTCCCGCGCGGGCGGAAGGGCGCTCGGTGCCGTGCGCGGGGCCGTGCGTCAGTTGTGGCTGTGCAGGACCTCGTTCAGGCCGCCCCAGACCGCGTTGTTCGGACGGGCCTCGACGGCGCCGGTGACCGAGTTGCGGCGGAAGAGGATGTGGGAGGCGCCGCTCAGCTCGCGGGCCTTGACGATCTGGCCGTCGGGCATGGTGACGCGGGTGCCCGCGGTGACGTAGAGGCCGGCCTCGACCACGCACTCGTCGCCGAGGGCGATGCCGACGCCCGCCTCGGCGCCGACCAGGCAGCGCTCGCCGATGGAGATGATGACGTTGCCGCCGCCGGAGAGCGTGCCCATGGTGGAGGCGCCGCCGCCGATGTCCGAGCCGTCGCCGACCACGACACCGGCGGAGATGCGGCCCTCGACCATGGAGGTGCCGAGCGTGCCGGCGTTGAAGTTGACGAAGCCCTCGTGCATGACGGTGGTGCCCGCGGCGAGGTGCGCGCCGAGGCGGACCCGGTCGGCGTCGGCGATGCGGACGCCCTTGGGGGCGACGTAGTCGGTCATCCGCGGGAACTTGTCGATCGAGGTGACCTGGAGGTGCAGGCCCTCGGCGCGGGCGTTGAGCCGGACCGTCTCGATCTCGTCGACGGCGACCGGGCCGAGGGAGGTCCAGGCGACGTTGGCGAGGAAGCCGAACTGGCCCTCCAGGCTCAGGCCGTGCGGCTTGACCAGGCGGTGCGAGAGCAGGTGGAGGCGGAGGTAGACGTCGTGCGCGTCGGTCGGCTTCTCGTCGATCGAGGCGATGACCGTACGGACCGCGACGACCTCGACGCCGCGGCGGGCGTCCGGGCCGATCGCTTTGGCCGCACCCGCGCCGAGGAGTTCCACGGCCTGCTCGGCGGACAGCGTCTCGGTGCCGGCCGGGCCGGGCTCGGCGACCAGCTCGGGGGCGGGGTACCAGGTGTCGAGAACGGTGCCGTCGGCGGCGATGGTGGCGAGGCCGGCGGCCACGGCGCCGGTGGTGCGAACGTTCGTGTCGGTCATGATGAGAAACCTAACGTGAGCGGGCCGATGCAGGCGAACCGCGTCTCACGTGCCGGTATCGGGAGCCCGGGTGCCCCGGATCACCCGGTGCAGCATCTCCCGGGCGTACTCCTCGTCGTAGGCGGTGCCCGTCAGGAGTACCTGGAGACAGATGCCGTCCATCAGCGCGACCAGGGCCCGCGCGGTGACCGGGTCGGTGCGGTGGGCGAGGCGGTGGGCGAGGTCGTCGGTCCACTCGGCGGCGACCGGGCGCAGGGCCGGGCGGCGCAGGGCGGCGAGGTACAGCTCGTACTCCAGCTCGACGCCGGTGGAGTCGCCGGCGAGCCACTCGGCCATCCAGCCCGCCAGTTCCGTGGCGAGGTCGGAGCCGGGGTCCTCCAGGCCGCCGCGTGAGGCGATCACCTTGGCGAAGCCCTCGTTGGCCTGGCGCAGCGCGGCCACCAGCAGTTCGTCGAGGGTCTTGAAGTGGTACGTCGTGGAGCCGAGCGGCACGTCGGCCTCGGCGGCGACGGAGCGGTGGGTCAGTCCGGCGAGGCCTTTCGCCCCGACCACCCGGATGGCCGCCTCGATGATCCGCCGGCGGCGCTCGGGGTCGTAGCGGCGTGTCATCAGTGCGCGCCTCCCAGGTTGAGGACCACCACTCCCCCGATGATCAGCGCCAGCCCGGCGACCTTGACCAGGCTCAGTCCCTCCCCGAACAGCATCAGGCCGAGCAGCGCGATGGCGGCGGTGCCGGCGCCGGACCAGATGGCGTACGCCGTGCCGACGGAGACGGTCTTGAGCGTCTGGGCCAGCAGGAGGAAGGAGACGACGTATCCCAGCGCGACCAGCAGCGAGGGCCACAGTCTGCTGAGGCCGTCGCTGTACTTCATCGCCGTCGTGGCGGCGACCTCGGCAGCTATGGCGCCGGCGAGTGTCAGATATCCCATGTGTACGAGTGTACGCATCGTTGCGTACGGGCGTACGCAACGGCGCCATGTCGACGTGGGACACCGATGGACACCCAACGAGGCGCGTAGATGACAGCCAGAACTCGGGGCGGCTCCAGGTGGGCACGCTGCTGTCGTCCGCCTTCCCGACGGAGACGGTCGGCGACACCCTGCAGCGGGGCGACGGGCAACGGGACGGTGTCGGCGAGCAGGACCCTCTCGACGCCGGTCTCCGCGATCAGCGCGGCGGGCGGTCCCGCCTACGCGCACACCCAGATCAACCCGGCGAACGACGCCGACGGCGGGGGACCGGCGGCAACATCCGCCAGGTGCTCCTGTACAACCCGGCCCGGGTGGGCTTCACCTCGCGCGGCAGCGCCACCGCGACCACCGCGAACTCGGTGACGGCGGTGAGCGGCGTCGCGCAGCTCACCTACGACCCGGGCCGCGTCGCCCCGGCCGGCTCGGCGTGGACGGACAGCCGCAAGCCGCCGGCGGCCGAGTTCACGTTCGACGGCGAGAAGCACTTCGTGATCGCCAACCACTCCGTCTCCAAGGGCGGCGACTACTCGCTGCACAGCCAGTACCAGGCGCCGGCCCGCTCGTCCGAGACGCAACGGGGCAGCCGGGGTTCGGTGGAGAACGCGTTCGTCGACTCGGTCCCGGCCGCCCAGTCCGGCGCGAACGTGATCGTGCTCGGCGACCTGAACGACCACACGATCTCGACCGCGGTCTCGAACCCGAAGGGCGGGGTGCTCACCGACCTGGTGGACACCCTCCCGGCCGCGCAGCAGTACACGTACGTCTATGACGGCAACTCCCAGGTCCTCGACCACACGCCGGTGAGTTCGGCGGTCACGTCGTACGACTACGACATCGTGCACATCAACGGCGAGTTCTCGGACCAGACCAGCGATCACGACCCGCAGGTCGTCCGCATCACGCCGTGAACTCGTAGGCGGACCGGGCCGCGGCCACGGGGCCCGGTTCGCGCAGCCGGATCATCCGGTCGAGCAGCCTGCGCTTGGCGTGGGCCGCGCGGCGCAGGGTGAGGACGCGCCGGTAGCGGAGCAGTTCGGCCGGGTCGGGCCGGACCGCTCCGCTCAGTTCGTAGCCGTTGCGGGTGAGGCGGTCGCCCAGCACGGCTTCCGCGAGGCGGATCTGATCGGGGGTCAGCCGCTGCTGCCAGCTGCCGGCGCGGGAGGTGTCCAGGGCGCCGTGGGTACGGCGGTGCCAGGTCTTGCGGGCGGGTACGGCCGCCTTGGCCAGACGGTGCGGCTCGGTCATGGCCGGGTCGTACTCCTCGCCCAGGTAGGCGCAGATCGACCGCAGTTGGGGTTCGGGGTCGGCGACCAGGTCCTCGAAGCGGACCTCGTGCCAGGCGCCGGGGCCGAGCCGGCGGGCGTAGCGTCCGGTCACGTCCATCACCTGGGCCCAGGTGGCGACGGCCTCGTGGAAGCCGCGGTGCCACCAGGGCATGCCGAGCAGCGAGGCCGCGCAGTCCCGGCCGTCGCGGACCAGGTGCACGAACTGGGCGTCCGGGAAGAGCCGCAGGATCTCCTCGACGTGGAGGGCGTAGGCGGGCCGCTTGTCGCCCCAGCGGGCCTTGCCGTGGCTCTCGGCGTACGCCTTGAGGGCGATGCCGAGGGCCGAGCCGAGGGTGGGCGGGCCGTCGGTGATCCGGCCGGCCACGGCCTGGGCGTCCAGGCCCAGTTCATGGAAACGGGTCTCCTCGCGGCCGGTGATCCACCGGGCGAGTCCGGCCCGGTTCAGCGGCTCGCGCAGATCGCCGAAGCTGAGCCGGCGTTCGTAGGCGGGCAGGACGAAGCGCGTCTCCGGCGGGAGGGCGATCCGCGGGTGGGCGTGCAGCATCAGCTGGAGCAGGGTCGTCCCGGAGCGGGGACAGCCGACGACGAAAACAGGGCGAACGGGAGAAATCACTGGAGTGGCCACCCGCGCCAGGGTGCCGCCCGGCCATGAGCCGGTCCTGGGCCCAAGGTAAGAAAACGATATGAACATCCGGGTTCCGCATGAGGATGTTCAATCCTCATAGAAACCGCTAGCTGAAACGGGCCCCCTCAGCCCCTTGGCTCCACTAGTGTGTGCACCTCTGTGATCCACCCGCGCTTCACAGTTCATCCACCCCACCTTCACATCCCCGGCCGCTGCCTTGGCGCCGCTGGAGGAAACACGCGCATGCCAGAAAACACCCCCCAACCCCCGCCGCACCCCGCCTGGGAGAACGGCTGGGCCCCCGACAGTTCCCGGGCCCCGGGAACCCGAAGACTCTGGCTGGCCGGCACACTGGCGATCGCCACGATCGTCGCCTGTGCCACGGCGATAGCCGTCAGCCGCCCCACTCCCGACCAGAAGGCGTCGGACTCCCCGACGACCGACTCCGCCGCCGGCAACGGCCCGGGCCTGCTCTCCTTCGCCTCGCCGACGACGACGGTCACGACCGCTCCCCCCAAGGGCACCTCGGGCATGTCGTCGGCCGGACCCGTCGCGAGCCCGTCCGCCACGTCGACCCGGCACGGCTCGGCCTCCGGGTCCACCGCGTCCGCCGCCGCACCGTCCAAGTCCTCCTCGTCCGGCGGAAGTTCGGGCGGCTCGGGCAGTACCGGCGGCTCCGGAGGCTCCAGCGGCTCCAGCGGCTCGGGCACGCAGACCGGCAGCACCAGCACATCGGTCCGCTCGGTCAACTACCCGGACCGCTACTGGCACGTGAGCGACGGCCTGGTGAAGCTGGACGCGCCACGCGGCTCGGAGTCCCGTGAGGACTCCACGTTCACCGTGGTCAAGGGCCTGGCGAACAGCTCCTGCTACTCGTTCAGGACGGCCGACGGCAGGTACCTGCGGCACCGGAACTTCATCCTGCGCGCCGAGGGCTACGACGGCTCGTCCCTGTTCAAGCAGGACGCCACCTTCTGCGCCCGCGCCTCGTCCTACTCCGGCGCGGTGACGCTGGAGTCGGTGAACTACCCCGGCCGCTACCTGCGTCACCAGAACTTCCAGCTCAGGCTGGACCCGTACCAGAACAGCGACCTCTACCGCGCGGACTCCTCCTTCCGGCTGGCCGCCCCGCTGGCCTGAGCGGACACGAGAGTCACCACACGGGAAAAAGCGGCGGCACCCGAAGGTGCCGCCGCTCTCGTGTGTCCGCGCCCCGGCGTCGGATCAGACGTTGAACCCGAGCGCCCGGAGCTGCTCGCGGCCGTCGTCGGTGATCTTGTCGGGACCCCACGGGGGCATCCAGACCCAGTTGATGCGCAGTTCGTTGACGAGGCCGTCCGTGGCGGACTTGGCCTGGTCCTCGATGACATCGGTCAGCGGGCAGGCCGCCGAGGTCAGGGTCATGTCGATCGTCGCGATGTTCGCGTCGTCGATGTGGATGCCGTAGATCAGCCCGAGGTTGACGACGTCGATGCCCAGCTCGGGGTCGACGACGTCGTACAGCGCCTCGCGGAGTTCCTCCTCCGAGGCCGGCTTCATCTCAGCGGTCTCGCTCATGCCGTCTTCCTTTCGGCGTCGGCCGCGCCGCCCAGCGCCTGGGCCGTCGCGTCCTTCCACGCCATCCAGCTCAGGAGGGCGCACTTGACCCGGGCCGGGTACTTGGAGACACCGGCGAACGCGACCGCGTCCTCCAGCACCTCCTCCATCGCGTCGTCGGGCTCGATCCTGCCCTTGGACTGCATCAGCTCCAGGAAGGTCTCCTGGATCCGCTGCGCCTCGGCCAGCTCCTTGCCGACGAGCAGGTCGTTCAGTACGGAGGCGCTCGCCTGGCTGATCGAGCAGCCCTGGCCCTCGTACGAGACGTCCGCGATCGTCGAGCCGTCGTACTTCACTCGGAGGGTGATCTCGTCACCGCACGTCGGGTTCACATGGTGCACCTCGGCGTCGCCATCCCTCAGACCACGCCCGTGCGGGTGCTTGTAGTGGTCCAGGATGACTTCCTGGTACATCGAATCCAGCTTCACGGTTTCAGCTCACGCCCTTCAGCCGAAGAAGTTCCGTACGTGCTCCAGTCCCTCGACCAGAGCGTCGATCTCGGCCGGAGTGGAGTACAGGTAGAACGACGCTCGCGTGGTCGCGGGAATTCCGTACCTGAGGCAGACGGGCCGCGCGCAGTGGTGGCCGACGCGGACCGCGATGCCCTGCTCGTCGAGGACCTGGCCCACGTCGTGCGGGTGGATGTCCCCGAGCGTGAAGGAGATCGCCGCGCCCCGGTCCTCGGCCGTGGTGGGGCCGATGATCCTCAGGTCCGGGACCTCCGTCAGGCGGCGGACCGCGTACTCGGTCAGCGCGTGCTCATGGGCGAGGATCTTGTCCATGCCGATGGCGTTCAGGTAGTCGATCGCCGCGCCGAGACCGACCGCCTGGGCGATCGGCGGGGTGCCCGCCTCGAACTTGTGCGGGGCGGGAGCGTACGTCGACGAGTGCATCGACACGGTCTCGATCATCTCGCCGCCGCCGAGGAACGGAGGCAGGTCCTCCAGCAGCTCCTGGCGGCCCCAGAGGACGCCGATGCCGGTCGGGCCGCACATCTTGTGGCCGGTGAAGGCCACGAAGTCGGCCTGGAGGGCCTGGACGTCCAGCGGCATGTGGGGCGCCGCCTGGGAGGCGTCGATGCAGACGAGCGCGCCGACCTCCTGGGCACGGCGGATTATCGTCTCGACCGGGTTGACCGTGCCCAGGATGTTCGACACCAGCACGAAGGAGACGATCTTCGTCTTCTCGGTGATGATCTCGTTGATGTTGGACAGGTCGAGGCGGCCGTCGTCGGTGAGCCCGAACCACTTCAGCTTCGCGCCCGTGCGCTGCGCGAGCAGCTGCCACGGCACGATGTTGGAGTGGTGCTCCATCTCCGTGATGACGATCTCGGTCTCGTGGTCCACCCGGTAGGGCTCGTCGGCCCAGCCCAGCATGTTCGCCACGAGGTTCAGCGACTCGGAGGCGTTCTTGGTGAAGATGACCTCGTCGCGGCTGGGCGCGTTGATGAACTCGGCGACCTTGTCACGCGCGCCCTCGTACAGCGCCGTGGCCTCCTCGGCGAGCACATGCACACCGCGGTGGACGTTGGCGTTGTAGCGCTCGTAGTACTCGCTCAGGGCGTCCAGCACCTGGCGCGGCTTCTGCGAGGTCGCCGCGTTGTCCAGGTACACGAGCTTCTTGCCGTCGTGGACCGTGCGGTCCAGGACGGGGAAGTCCTTGCGGATCGCCTCGGTGTCGAGGAGGCCCGGCAGCTGTGTCACTCGGATGCGCCACCCTTCGTGTAAGCCTCGTAGCCCTCGTTCTCGAGCTTGTCGGCGAGCTCGGGGCCGCCGGACTCGACGATCCTGCCGCCCGCGAAGACGTGGACGTGGTCGGGCTTGATGTAGCGCAGGATGCGCGTGTAGTGCGTGATCAGCAGGGTGCCGACCTCGCCGCTCTCGCGGACGCGGTTGACGCCCTCGGAGACGATGCGAAGGGCGTCGACGTCGAGGCCGGAGTCGGTCTCGTCGAGGATCGCGATCTTCGGCTTGAGCAGTTCGAGCTGGAGGATCTCGTGGCGCTTCTTCTCACCGCCGGAGAAGCCCTCGTTCACGTTGCGCTCGGCGAAGGAGGAGTCCATGTTGAGGCGCTCCATGGCCTCCTTGACCTCCTTGACCCAGGTGCGCAGCTTGGGGGCCTCGCCGCGGATCGCGGTGGCGGAGGTGCGCAGGAAGTTGGAGACCGAGACGCCGGGGACCTCGACCGGGTACTGCATCGCCAGGAACAGGCCCGCGCGGGCACGCTCGTCGACGGACATCTCCAGGACGTCCTCGCCGTCGAGCAGCACGGTGCCGCCGGTGATCGCGTACTTCGGGTGACCGGCCAGCGAGTAGGCGAGGGTCGACTTGCCGGAGCCGTTGGGGCCCATGATGGCGTGCGTCTCGCCCTGCTTCACGGTCAGGTCGACGCCCTTGAGGATCTCCTTCGTGGCGTTGTCGGCCTCGACGGTGACGTGCAGGTCTCGGATTTCAAGCGTTGCCATGGGTTGCCTCAGGACTCCTGGGTGAGGGAGACGAGCACGTCGTCCCCTTCGATCTTTACGGGGTAAACGGGGACGGGGCGGGTGGCCGGGAGGCCGGACGGCTTGCCGGTGCGCAGGTCGAAGCTGGAGCCGTGCAGCCAGCACTCGATCTGGCAGTCCTCCACCTCGCCCTCGGAGAGCGAGACGTTGGCGTGGGAGCAGATGTCGTGGATGGCGAACACCTCTCCCCCGGTGCGGACCACCGAGACCGGCGTGCCGTCGAGCTCCACCCGCTTGGGGGTGTCGTCCTCCAGCTCGCTCAGCGCGCAGGCGCGTACGAAGGCGGTCGAGGCTGTCATGCGACCGAGGCCTCCAGCTCCTCCTCGATCTTGGCGAGCAGGCGCTCCTCGATGTCGGCGACACCGATCTGCTGGACCAGCTCGGCGAAGAAGCCGCGGACGACGAGGCGGCGGGCCTCGTGCTGCGGGATGCCGCGGGCCATCAGGTAGAAGAGCTGCTCGTCGTCGAAGCGGCCGGTGGCGGAGGCGTGGCCGGCGCCGACGATCTCGCCGGTCTCGATCTCCAGGTTCGGCACCGAGTCGACCCGCGCGCCGTCCGTGAGGACCAGGTTGCGGTTCATCTCGTAGGTGTCGGTGCCCTCGGCCTTGGCCTCGATGAGGACGTCGCCGATCCAGACCGCGTGCGCTTCCTCGCCCTGGAGCGCGCCCTTGTAGACGACGTTGGACTTGCAGTGCGGGGTGTTGTGGTCGACCAGCAGGCGGTGCTCCTGGTGCTGGCCGGCGTCGGTGAAGTACAGGCCGAACAGCTCGGCCTCGCCGCCGGTGCCCGCGTACTGCACGCGCGGGTGCAGTCGTACGACGTCGCCGCCGAAGGTCACGACGACCGACTTGAACGAGGCGTCGCGGCCGACGAGGGCGTTGTGCTGGGCCACGTGCACGGCCTTGTCGTCCCAGTCCTGGACGGAGACGACGGTCAGCTTGGCGCCGTCGCCGAGCAGGTAGTCGACGTTGGCGGCGAGCACGGCGTCACCGGTGTGGTCGATGACGACGACGGCCTCGGCGAAGGCGCCGAGCTCGATCACCTGGTGGGCGAAGGCGGTACCGCCCTCGCCGTGCACCGCGATCCGGATCGGCTCGGTGAGGACCGTCTCCTTGGGGACGGTGACCACGCCGGCCTTCTCGAACGCCGAGTACGCCTGGGCGGCGACGCGGTCCACGGGGGTGCCGGCCCGGCCGATCCGCGCGTCGTCGCGGTCGACGGTCTCGACGGTGACGCCCTCGGGGGCCTCGACGACGACCTTGACGCCCTCGCCGGTGGCGACCGCGGTGCCGTCGTGCAGCCCGCGCAGGCGCTCCAGCGGGGTGAACCGCCACTCCTCCTCGCGGCCGTGCGGGACCGGGAAGTCCGCGACGGCGAAGGACGGGGGCGCGCTCATGCGGGTGGCGACGGTCGACTCGGCGGCCACCGCGATGGCGCCGGCGGTGGTGGAGCCCACCGGGGTGTTCTGAGCCTCAGCCATGGCTGTCGGTCTGCTCGCTTTCTTACGTGAGTGGCGTGACGGTGACGGCGGTCGCTTAGCCGACCGCGCCCTCCATCTGGAGCTCGATCAGCCGGTTCAGCTCGAGGGCGTACTCCATGGGCAGTTCCTTGGCGATCGGCTCGACGAAGCCGCGCACGATCATCGCCATCGCCTCGAACTCGGTCAGACCGCGGCTCATCAGGTAGAAGAGCTGGTCCTCGGAGACCTTGGAGACGGTCGCCTCGTGGCCCATGGACACGTCGTCCTCGCGGACGTCGACGTACGGGTACGTGTCCGAGCGGGAGATGGTGTCGACCAGCAGCGCGTCGCACAGCACGTTGGACTTGGAGCCGGCGGCGCCCTCGCCGATCTCGACGAGACCGCGGTAGGACGTCCGGCCACCGCCGCGGGCGACGGACTTCGACACGATGTTGGACGAGGTGTTCGGCGCCATGTGGACCATCTTGGAACCGGCGTCCTGGTGCTGGCCCTCGCCCGCGAAGGCGATGGAGAGGGTCTCGCCCTTGGCGTGCTCGCCCATCAGGTAGACGGCCGGGTACTTCATCGTCACCTTGGAGCCGATGTTGCCGTCGATCCACTCCATGGTGGCGCCCTCGTAGGCGACGGCGCGCTTGGTGACCAGGTTGTAGACGTTGTTCGACCAGTTCTGGATGGTCGTGTAGCGGCAGCGGGCGTTCTTCTTGACGATGATCTCGACGACCGCGGAGTGCAGCGAGTCCGACTTGTAGATCGGCGCCGTACAGCCCTCGACGTAGTGCACGTAGGCACCCTCGTCGACGATGATCAGGGTCCGCTCGAACTGGCCCATGTTCTCCGTGTTGATGCGGAAGTAGGCCTGGAGCGGGATCTCGACGTGCACGCCCTTCGGCACGTAGATGAAGGAGCCGCCCGACCACACGGCGGTGTTCAGCGAGGCGAACTTGTTGTCACCGACCGGGATGACGGTGCCGAAGTACTCCTTGAAGAGCTCCGGGTGCTCCTTCAGCGCGGTGTCGGTGTCGAGGAAGATGACGCCCTGCTCCTCCAGGTCCTCGCGGATCTGGTGGTAGACGACCTCCGACTCGTACTGGGCGGCGACACCGGCGACCAGGCGCTGCTTCTCCGCCTCCGGGATGCCCAGCTTGTCGTAGGTGTTCTTGATGTCCTCGGGCAGGTCCTCCCAGGACTCCGCCTGCTTCTCCGTGGAGCGCACGAAGTACTTGATGTTGTCGAAGTCGATGCCCGAGAGGTCCGAGCCCCAGTTCGGCATGGGCTTCTTCTCGAAGAGGCGCAGGCCCTTGAGGCGGAGCTTGGTCATCCACTCCGGTTCGGACTTCTTCGCCGAGATGTCCCGGACCACGTCCTCGTTCAGACCGCGCTTCGCCGAGGCGCCGGCCTCGTCGGAGTCGGCCCAGCCGTATTCGTACGTGCCCAGACCTTCCAGCTCAGGGTGGGCAGTCTCCGTGGGGAGAGTCATGCGGGGTTCCTCCCGGCCGTGCTAGCAGATGCGTCAGTGGAAGTCGTGGAGATCTTTGGGATGAACGTCGTGCAGACGCCGTCGCCGTGCGCGATGGTCGCCAGTCGCTGGACATGTGTTCCGAGCAGCTCGGCGAAGATCTCCGTCTCCGCCTCGCACAGCTGGGGGAACTGCTCCGCGACGTGGGCGACCGGGCAGTGGTGCTGGCACAGCTGTTCGCCGACCGGTGCGGTGCGCGCCGTTGCAGCGTACCCGTCCAGACTCAGGGCCTTGGCCAGCGCTTCGGTGCGCTCGTCGGGGCTCACGCCCTCGATCGCCCTGCGGTAGGCGTTCGCCTGGGCGGCGATCCGGGCCCGCGCGAAGGTGGCGACGGCCTCCTGGCCGCCCCCCTGCTCGGCGATCCAGCGCAGCGCGTCGGCGGCCAGCTTGTCGTACGACTGGTCGAAGGCGTCGCGGCCGCAGTCGGTGAGCGCGAAGACCTTGGCGGGCCGGCCGCGCGTCCGCGCGCCGTACACCCGCTGCTCGCGCGCCGCCACGACCTCGTCGGCGACCAGCGCGTCGAGGTGGCGCCGTACCGCCGCCGGAGTCAGGCCCAGGCGCCCGGCCAGCTCGGTGACGGTCGACGGGCCGTGGTCCAGGATCGACCGCGCGACCCGGTTGCGCGTCGAGCGCTCACCGGTCGCGAGTTCCTCCTGCTGGGTCCCCGTGGGGGTCTCCCGAGCCTCGCCGACGTTTTTCACAACGCCATTGTTGCGTAATTCCTCAGAGCCAGGCAAGCCGCGTCCGGGCGACCGGACGGTGCCCTGCGTCACTTAGGTATACCTAATCTGACCTGCGGAAACGATCTTTGATCGATCATCCTCCACCGATCCGGTGGCGCGCGCCCGCCCCCTCCGGAACACTCCCGTCCCATGTCCACACCCCCTCCGACCGGCCCTCTTGTCACCCGCGCCACCCTCGCGAAGGAGCTCGGCGAGCTCGGTGTCAAGAGCGGCGAGACCCTCCTCGCGCACACCTCGCTCAGTTCCCTCGGCTGGGTCAACGGCGGAGCCGTGGCCGTCGTCCAGGGACTTCTCGACGCTCTCGGCCCGGACGGCACCCTGGTGGTCCCCACCCAGACCGGCGACCTCTCCGACCCGGCGCTCTGGCGGAACCCGCCGGTGCCCGAGGAGTGGTGGGCGGCCGTCCGCGCGACCATGTCCGGGTACGACCCCCTCGTCACCCCCTCGCGCGGGGTCGGGGTGATCCCCGAGACCGTACGGAACTGGCCGGGCGCCCGGCGCAGCGCGCACCCGCAGACCTCCTTCGCGGCGGTCGGCCCCCGCGCGGCCGAGATCACCGACGGCCACGCCACCGACTGCCGGCTCGGCGAGCGCAGCCCGCTGGCCCGGCTGGAGAAGCTGGACGCGCGCGTGCTCCTGCTCGGCACCGGCTACGCCACCTGCACCAGCTTCCACCTGGCCGAGTACCGCATCCCCACGCCGCGCGTCCCGGTCGGCCGCCCCGCGCCCGGCGGCGGCTGGGAGGAGGTGACCGAGGTGTCGATCACCTCCGACCGCTTCGACGAACTGGGCTACGACTTCGAACGCGACCGGCCCGTGGTCGTGCGCGGGACGGTCGGAGCGGCCGGGAGCCGGCTCTTCCCGGTGGCCGAGGCCGTGGCCTACGCCGAGCGGTGGCTGGCCGTGCACCGGCCCCGTGAGGAGGAGATCTAGCACCCGGCCGTCCGGGTGACGGGGCGCGTACCTAGACTCTGTCCCCATGCGAAGTGAGCCCGTGGTCCAGGTGCGGGACCTGGTGAAGCGGTACGGCACGAAAACCGCCGTCAACGGCCTCGACCTGGTGACCCGGCCGGGCGTGACGGCCGTACTCGGCCCCAACGGCGCGGGGAAGACGACGACGATCGAGACCTGCGAGGGGTACCGGAAGCCGGATTCCGGCTCGGTGCGCGTCCTGGGCCTCGATCCGGTGCGCCAGTCCGCCGAGCTGCGCCCCAGAGTGGGCGTGATGCTCCAGTCCGGCGGTGTCTACTCGGGTGCCCGCGCCGACGAGATGCTGCGGCACGTGGCCAGGCTGCACGCGCACCCGCTCGACGTGGACGCGCTGATCGAGCGGCTCGGCCTCGGGAGCTGCGGCCGCACCTCCTACCGCCGGCTCTCCGGCGGCCAGCAGCAGCGCCTCGCGCTCGCCATGGCCGTGGTCGGCCGCCCGGAACTGGTCTTCCTCGACGAGCCCACGGCCGGCCTCGACCCGCAGGCCCGCCGGGCCACCTGGGACCTGGTGCGGGACCTGCGCGCCGACGGCGTCTCGATCGTCCTCACCACCCACTACATGGAGGAGGCCGAGCAGCTCGCCGACGACGTCGCCGTCATCGACGCCGGCCGGGTGATCGCCCAGGGCTCCCCCGAGGAGCTGTGCCGGGGCGGCGCCGAGAACACCCTGCGGTTCACCGGCCGCCCCGGCCTCGACGTCAACTCGCTCCTCAAGGCGCTCCCGGCCGACTGCACGGCCGCCGAGCTGACCCCGGGCTCCTACCGGGTCGTCGGCAAGGTCAACCCCCAGCTGCTGGCGACGGTGACCTCCTGGTGCGCCCAGCACGGCGTCATGCCCGACCGCATCTCGGTCGAACGCCACACCCTGGAGGACGTCTTCCTGGAGCTCACGGGCAAGGAGCTGCGCTCATGACCACCACGACAGGTACCTACGCCCCCCGGCCCGGCGCCGCCCCGCTCCCCCGCATGATCGCGGCGCAGGCGGCCCTGGAGACGCGGATGCTGCTGCGCAACGGCGAGCAGCTGCTGCTGACGGTCGTCATCCCGACCCTCCTGCTGGTCCTGTTCAGCTCGGTGGACGTCGTCGACACGGGTGCGGGCAGGGCGGTCGACTTCCTCGCCCCCGGCGTCCTCGCCCTCGCCGTCATGTCCACGGCCTTCACCGGCCAGGCCATCGCGACCGGCTTCGAGCGCCGCTACGGCGTCCTGAAGCGGCTCGCCTCCTCGCCGCTGCCCCGCTGGGGCCTGATGACCGCCAAGACCGCCGCCGTCCTGGTCACCGAGATCCTCCAGGTGATCCTGCTGACGGTGATCGCCCTCGCCCTCGGCTGGTCCCCGCACGGCAGCCCCCTCGCCGTCCTGCTCCTCCTCGTCCTCGGCACGGCCGCCTTCTCCGGCCTCGGCCTGCTGATGGCGGGCACCCTCAAGGCGGAGGCGACCCTGGCCGCGGCCAACCTGGTGTTCCTGCTGCTGCTGGTGGGCGGCGGGGTCATCGTCCCGCTGGACCGGTTCGGCGGCGCCCAGCAGGTGCTCGGCCTGCTCCCCATCTCGGCCCTCTCCGACGGCCTGCGCGACGTGCTCCAGCACGGGGCGGGGATGCCGTGGGGCGACCTGGGGATCCTGGCGGTGTGGGCGGTGGCGGGCCTGGGGGCGGCAGGGAAGTTCTTCCGCTGGGAGTAACGCAATGTAACCGCGTATGCATTGCGGGCCACATCTTCGCGCGACCCGTGCGAGGAGACGTACGCACACCGGGAGGACCGCTCCCGGACAAAGTACGGTTCACCGCTGTCCACCGCGACCCGGTGGACAGTACCGACGACCCGACGCTGATCGTCGACCGCATCCGCACCGCCGGCGAGGGCGAGACCATCTCGCTGCGCAACATCGGCACCACCGGGCGCAGGCTGCGGGTGGAACTGGCCGCGGCGACCGACCTGGCGGACATCGCCGAGGTGAAGCGGGGCCGCCGCCGGGAGCCCGTGCCGTGCACCGCTTCCGGGGCGGACAACGACGCGGGCCTGGAGTGGCACTCCCCCTCCGGGCACGCCCGGCTCCGGGCCACCGGCGCCACGGCCGGTCCCACGGTCGCAGGCGGCCCCGAGGGCGGCACCCTCACCTGGTCGCCGGTGGTCCTCCGGTGAGTCCTGGCAGGTGACGGTGAACGTCGAGGGCCGCGCGGTGCCCGAGCCGTCGGGACACCCGGTGCGCCCCCGCGAACCCGCGCCCTGGCGGGAGCCGGTCGTCGAGACCGCCGACCGGCGGCTGCGGGACCTGGTGTCCTGATCGCGACCGGCAGCACGGTCGTCCTCTCCACGGGCCAGGAGGTGAACGCCGAGCAGACGCTGCGGCTGGCCGAGGAGATCTTCCAGTCCCGTCTCGGAGAGAGTCACCCCTGCCTCGTCGCCGTCTACGAGCGTCTCGCCCAGTGCACCACGGACCCAGCGCAGAAGCCGATGCTGCGCGACCGTGCCCGGCAGATCAAGGCGGCGCTCCACAGCGAGACGCCACCTGCGGCGCAGCTGTCGGTCGCGCCCGACGGGGCACCCTCGTGAACGCGTGCACAAGCGGCCCCCTACGATGGTGCGCGTGGCAAAGCTGACCCCCACCGACGCCGTAGCGGCCCTGCGCAACCCGCTCGCCTTCATCGCCGACCACTGGACCCCGGATCCCCGGACGGTCCGGCGTGCGGCCCTCGCCGCGCTCGTCATGTCGGTGGTCATCGTGGTCACCGGCGGCGCCGTCCGGCTCACCGGCTCCGGCCTCGGCTGCCCGACCTGGCCCGAGTGCACCGACGGCTCGCTGACCCCGACGACCGCGCTGACCTATCACAGCGCCATCGAGTTCACGAACCGGATGCTGACGTACGTGCTGTGCGCGGCGGTCGGCTGGGCGATCATCGCCGCCCGGTCCGAGAAGCCGTACCGGCGCGGTCTGACCCGGCTGGGCTGGGCTCAGTTCTGGCTCGTGATGAGCAACGCGGTCCTCGGCGGGATCGTGGTGCTCGTCGGGCTCAACCCGTACACCGTCGCCGCCCACTTCCTGCTGGCGACGGCCCTGATCACGGTCGCCGCCCTGATGTGGCAGCGCACCCGCGAGGGCGACGGCGAGCCCCGGCCGCTGGTCGGACGGGCCGTGCGGCAGCTGGTGTGGGCCCTGGTGACCGCGTCGCTGCTGCTCATCGCGGTCGGCACGGTGGTGACCGGTGCCGGGCCGCACCCGGGCGACTCCGGCGAGGTGGAGCGCATCCACGTCAGCTGGGAGGGCGTCTCCGAGCTGCACGCGGTGCTGGCCTGGATCGTGGTGTCGCTGACCTTCGCGCTGTGGTTCTTCCTCAAGGGCGTCGACGCGCCCCAGGGGCCGCGCGACCGGGTACGCGACCTGTTCCTGATCCTGCTCGGCCAGGGCGTGATCGGTTACGTCCAGTACTTCACGCACCTGCCGACGGTCCTGGTCGGCCTGCACATGTTCGGCTCCTGCCTGGTGTGGATCGGTGTGCTGCGGGTCCTGCTGTCGCTGCGGGAGCGCGACGGCGTGACGGCCGAGCTGCCCGCTCAGCCGCACGACGCGGTGAGCGCGTCGATCGCCGGACCCAGGTAGCCCCGGGTCAGCCGGGCCCTGCGCGCCGTCCACCCCTCGGCGGGCGGCGCGGGGTCGCCGTAGCGGCGTCGGCGGATGTCGTCGACGACCTCGGCGGGGGCGCCGAGGCCGGGCAGCAGGTCCAGGGCCTCGCGTTTGGAGATCAGCCGGCCCTCGCGGACGGTGACGGTGGCGCGGGCGAGGGTGATCAGGCCCATGTCGACCCAGACGTCCCGGGTCCACAGCGGGGCGTCGTCGACGGCGGGCCGCCAGAAGTCCCGCTGGTCGGCGAGGACGAAGCCGACGAGTTCCCGGTCCGGCACCGGAGGCAGCAGTCCGGCGGGCGGCCGCCCGTCCAGCACCCGTCCGAAGGCGTGCAGCTCACGCCGGGTGACCGGGCTGACCGTCCGTCGGAACAGCTCCTCGTGCGCCCAGGTCAGATGGCGCCGGGCGGGGTCGGCCGCGGTCGCCGGGGTCAGATAGGTGCAGTGCAGACCGGCGGCGAGCGGCAGCGCGCGCAGCCGGGCGTGCGCCACGGCGACCTTCCACACCACGGCCGGGGTCACCCGGCCCGGCAGCACCGCGACCAGGTCCAGGTCGCTGCGGCCCTCCTGGTAGTCGTCGCCCGCGGCGAGCGAGCCGTGGGCCCAGACGGCGACCGGGCGCACGGCCGTCAGTTCCCGGCAAAAGCGGGTCAGCAGTGCCTCGGTCCGTGATGTCTCGGTCTGCATCCGTCCAGTCTGTACAGCTCACTCCAGCCCGTACACCCGATTCGCGTTTCCCGCCGCGACCAGTCTGGCCACGCGCTGCGCGTCGCCGAGGGACCAGGCGCCGTCGGCGACCCAGGTGCCGAGGACCCGGCCGAGGGAGTGGCGGAAGAGGCGGGCGCCGACGACGTGCAGTTCGGGCAGGCCGTGGGCGCCGCTGGAGAAGAGGATCTTGCCGAAGGGGGCGAGTTCCAGGATCTCGGCGAGGATCGTGGCGGCGCGGGCGCCGGTGCGGACCAGGGCCGCGCCCGAGTCGGCGTAGACGTGCGGGAAGACGCCGGCCAGGTGGGCGGCGTGGCGGTGGTAGGGGTAGCCGTGCAGCAGGACGAGGTCGGTGCCGAGACCGGCGGTGGCCCGCACGAAGTCGGTGAGCAGGACCGGGTCGGTCCGGTCGATGCGGGCGCCGGGCTCACCGAGGCCCGCGTGCAGCTGGAGCGGGAGGCCGGAGGCCACCGCGATCCAGAGCAGGTGCCGCAGCAGGACCGGGTCGGCCAGCTCGCCGCCGACGCGGCGGGCCGCGAGCCAGCGGCCGGCGGCGCCCCGGACCTCGCCGGGGCCGGGCGGCTCCGGGGCCAGGGCGAGGCCGTGCCGGACACCGGCGACGGAGGTGAAGGCGACCGCGTTCGCCGCCGCGCCGTGCACGGACTCGGCGAGGTTGGCCAGGAACGACTCGACGGTGCCGGAGGTGTCGGCGACCTGCTCCGCGAGGAGTTCCAGGCGCACGATCTCGCGGGCCTCGGCGTCGCCGGTCGAGGCCATCTCGGCGGGGCCGGTGAGGTCGCCGGGCAGGCCGGTGTCGACGAGGTAGGTGGTGATGCCGGAGCCGCGCAGGAGACGGCGGCCCGCCTCCAGGACGCCGAGTTCACGGCGGCGGGCCAGGTAGCGGGCGGGCGGGCAGTGGGGTTCCAGGCCGAGGAGCGGCGGGCACCAGCGCCGTACGGCGAAGCCGGTCTGGGTGTCGAAGAGGGTGGTGCCGGGCGCCGGGGGGCCTTCGGTGCGGGCGAGCTGGGCCTCGAAGGTGCCGAGGCCGAGTTCCGTACGGAGGACGCCGTGGCAGTACTGGTCCACCAGGGACGGCGTTTCGATCATCCTGGCTCCCGTGTGGACGGCTGTGTGTCCGTCTTAACGGGTGAACCGTGACGGAGGTCGCGGTTCGGGGCGGGTGGTACCGGTCGTGCGGCGGGGGCGGGCCGTGTGCGGCCGGTCGCGCGGTTGCCCGCGCCCCTGCGGGGGCCGGATCAGCCGCCGAGCTGGATGCCGGCCATGCGCTTCCACTCGTACGGGCCGGTGCGGACCTTCGCGGCGAACTCGCCGTCGAAGGACTCGTGGGCGGTGATGCCGGACTTGGCGACGGCCTGTTCGGCGATCTCGTAGGTCGGGGCCACCAGGTCGCCCCAGCCGCCGTCCTCGCCGACGAGGACGATACGGGCGCCGCGCTCGCCGATGTAGGCCACCTGACCCTCGGCGCCGCCGTGGGCCTTGGCGAAGGCGCTGATCTGCCGGGCGAGGCGGGCCGCCTTGCGCTCCGCCTTCTGGTCAACCTGCTGCGTGTCTGCCATGACCAGGATGCTACCGACGGGTAGATCGATTGGCGACGGACGGGCCGAGTGACCCTTGCCTCAGGAGTGGCCCCTACCGCAGGAAGGGGTCCACCGCGACCGCCACGAAGAGCAGCGAGACATAGGTGATGGACCAGTGGAACAGGCGCATCTCCTTGAGCTTGCCGCCCGTCGCCTCGGCCTTCGCGCGGTTCTGCAGCGCGTGCGCCTCCCACAGCCACCAGCCGCCGGCCACCAGGGCGACCAGCGTGTAGAACCAGCCGGTGTAGCCGAGGGGGGTGAGGAGCAGGGAGACCGCGACCATCACCCAGCTGTAGAGGACGATCTGCTTGGCGACCACCTTGTTGGAGGCGACGACCGGGAGCATCGGGACACCCACGCGCGCGTAGTCGTCCTTCACCTTCATGGACAGCGGCCAGTAGTGCGGCGGCGTCCAGAAGAACATGACGAGGAAGAGGATGATCGGCGCCCACGACATCGAGTCCGTGACCGCGGACCAGCCGATCAGCACCGGCAGGCAGCCCGCGATACCGCCCCAGACGATGTTCTGGGAGGTGCGGCGCTTGAGGATCATCGTGTAGACGACGACGTAGAAAAGGAGCGCTCCGAGTGACAGCCAGGCGCTCAGCCAGTTGACGGTGAACCCGAAGAGCAGGGTGGAGACGACCGCCAGGGTGATGCCGAAGGCGAGGCACTCGCGCGGGCCGACCATGCCGGTCACCAGGGGGCGCTGCGAGGTGCGGTCCATCAGCGCGTCGATGTCCCGGTCGATGTACATGTTCAGCGCGTTGGCGCCGCCCGCGGACAGGTAGCCGCCGAGGCAGGTGAGCAGCACCAGCTTCAGGTCGGGCACGCCCTGCTGGGCCAGGAACATCACCGGAACGGTGGTGATGAGCAGCAGCTCGATGATCCGTGGCTTGGTCAGCGCCACGAAAGCTTTCACACGGGCCCCGAACGGCCGGTGACTCGGGCTCTCGCTCGCACCGAGTACCCCCGCTGGACGGGATTCGACGGCCGTCACGCACACCCCTGACAGAGACATCCCAGCGAGCCCGCCGTGTGAACTCACGGTAAAGGCTCGCGCGTACCACGCCACTTTAGACGTTGCCCATACCTCGATCTTCGCGGGGGTGGGGTCGTGTTGGGAGGCGTCTCGGGAGAGGGGTCAGGTGGCTCGATTGAGCAGTCAGATGAGCGGCTCCGTATTCATGTGCCGAATGGCTTCTCGGCCGGTCGGGAGGCGGATCCCCGCGCGGCCCGGCAGTCTGGAAACACTCGAAAAAATGCACGTCCTCACGGGGGTAGGCTCGACAACGGCCGGTGGGCACCCAGTGCACCGGCAGCCGGTGCGGGCGTGTGCCCGGGGACCGGTAACCGAACATGTGGAGAGGAGCCCTGACCCAGGGTGAGCACCAAGCCGACCACCACAGACCTCGACTGGACCGAGTTGGACCAGCGGGCCGTCGACACCGCCCGCGTCCTGGCCGCCGACGCCGTACAGAAGGTCGGCAACGGCCATCCGGGTACGGCGATGAGCCTGGCGCCGGCCGCGTACACCCTCTTCCAGAAGGTGATGCGACACGACCCGTCCGACCCCGACTGGGTGGGACGCGACCGCTTCGTGCTGTCCGCCGGTCACTCGTCCCTGACCCTCTACACACAGCTCTACCTGGCCGGCTTCGGCCTGGAGCTGGACGACCTGAAGGCCTTCCGCACCTGGGGCTCGAAGACCCCGGGCCACCCGGAGTACGGCCACACCAAGGGTGTGGAGACCACCACCGGCCCGCTGGGCCAGGGTGTCGCCAACGCCGTGGGCATGGCCATGGCCGCCCGCTACGAGCGCGGTCTGTTCGACCCGGACGCGGCGCAGGGCGAGTCGCCCTTCGACCACTTCGTGTACTGCATCGCCGGTGACGGCTGCCTCCAGGAGGGCATCTCCGCCGAGGCGTCCTCGATGGCCGGCCACCAGGAGCTCGGCAACCTGATCCTGCTGTGGGACGACAACCACATCTCGATCGAGGGCGACACCGAGACGGCCGTCTCCGAGGACACCGTCAAGCGCTACGAGGCGTACGGCTGGCATGTCCAGCGCATCGCCCCGAAGCCGGACGGCGACCTGGACCCGCACGCCATCTACAACGCGATCGAGGCCGCGAAGAAGGTGACGGACAAGCCGTCCTTCATCGCGATGCGCTCGATCATCGCCTGGCCCGCCCCGAACGCGCAGAACACCGAGGCCGCCCACGGCTCGGCGCTCGGCGACGACGAGGTCGCGGCCACCAAGCGCGTCCTCGGCTTCGACCCCGAGCAGACCTTCGAGGTCGCCGACGAGGTGCTGGCGCACGCCCGCGAGGCCGTGGAACGCGGTGCCGCCGCCCGGACCGAGTGGGAGAAGTCGTTCCAGCTGTGGCGGGACGGCGACGCCGAGCGCGCCGCCGAGTTCGACCGCATCGCCGCGGGCGAGCTGCCCAAGGGCTGGGAGGAGAAGATCCCGGTCTTCGAGCCCGGCAAGGGCGTCGCGACCCGTGCGGCCTCCGGCAAGGTGCTCCAGGCGCTCGGTGCCGTGATCCCCGAGCTGTGGGGCGGCTCCGCCGACCTCGCCGGGTCGAACAACACGACCATCGACAAGTCCTCGTCCTTCCTGCCCGCGGACAACCCGCTGCCGGAGGCGAACCCCTACGGGCGCACCATCCACTTCGGTATCCGCGAGCACTCCATGGCCGCGGAGATGAACGGCATCACCCTGCACGGGAACACCCGTGTCTACGGCGGTACGTTCCTCGTGTTCTCCGACTACATGCGCAACGCCGTCCGTCTCTCGGCGCTGATGCACCTGCCGGTGACGTACGTGTGGACCCACGACTCCATCGGCCTCGGCGAGGACGGCCCGACGCACCAGCCGGTCGAGCACCTCGCCTCGCTGCGTGCCATCCCCGGTCTGAACGTGGTCCGCCCGGCGGACGCCAACGAGACCGCGATCGCCTGGCGCGAGATCCTCCGGCGCTACACCAAGGTGTTCGGCAAGGGCGCCCCGCACGGCCTCGCGCTGACCCGCCAGGGCGTGCCGGTGTACGAGTCCAACGAGGACACCGTCAAGGGCGGCTACGTCCTGTTCGAGGCGTCGACCGGAACCCCCGAGGTCATCCTCATCGCGACCGGCTCCGAGGTGCACGTGGCCGTCGAGGCGCGTGAGCGGCTGGAGGCCGAGGGCGTGCCCACCCGGGTCGTGTCCATGCCGTGCGTGGAGTGGTTCGAGGAGCAGGACCAGGGGTACCGGGACAGCGTCCTGCCGCCGTCCGTCAAGGCGCGGGTGTCGGTCGAGGCGGGCATCGGCCTCACCTGGCACAAGTACGTCGGGGACGCCGGCCGCATCGTTTCCCTGGAGCACTTCGGTGCTTCCGCCGACGGCAAGGTGCTCTTCCAGGAGTTCGGCTTCACTGCCGAGAACGTGGCCGACAAGGCCAGGGAATCCATCGCCGCCGCCCAGCGCTGACGCTCACCAACACGTAGGAGATGTAATTTCCATGACAGACGCACTCAAGCGCCTCTCCGAGGAGGGCGTCGCGATCTGGCTGGACGACCTGTCGCGCAAGCGGATCACGTCCGGCAACCTCGCCGAGCTGATCGACCAGCAGCACGTCGTGGGCGTCACCACCAACCCGTCGATCTTCCAGAAGGCGATCAGCGGCGGCGACGGCTACGAGCAGCAGGTCACCGACCTGGCCACCCGCAAGGTGACCGTCGAAGAGGCCATCCGCATGATCACGACGGCGGACGTCCGTGACGCCGCCGACATCCTGCGCCCGGTGTTCGAGGCCACGGACGGCCAGGACGGCCGCGTGTCGATCGAGGTCGACCCGCGCCTGGCGCACCACACCGCGGCGACGGTCGCCGAGGCCAAGCAGCTGGCCTGGCTGGTGGACCGCCCCAACACGCTCATCAAGATCCCGGCCACCAAGGCGGGCCTGCCGGCGATCACCGAGGTCATCGGCCTCGGCATCAGCGTCAACGTCACGCTGATCTTCTCGCTGGAGCGCTACCGCGAGGTCATGGACGCCTACCTGGCCGGTCTGGAGAAGGCCAGGGAGCGCGGTCTCGACCTCTCGCTGATCCGTTCGGTGGCGTCGTTCTTCGTGTCCCGGGTGGACACCGAGATCGACAAGCGCCTGAACGACCTCGGCACCGACGAGGCCAAGGCGCTGCGCGGCAAGGCCGCCGTCGCCAACGCGCGCCTCGCCTACCAGGCGTACGAGGAGGTCTTCTCCACGGCCCGCTGGACGGCCCTGGAGAGCGCGGGCGCCAACAAGCAGCGTCCGCTGTGGGCCTCCACCGGCGTCAAGGACCCGGCGTACAAGGACACCCTGTACGTCGACGACCTGGTCGCGCCGAACACCGTGAACACCATGCCGGAGGCCACCCTCCTCGCGGTCGAGGACCACGGCGGCATCACGGGCGACGCCATCGCCGGCACCTACGAGCAGGCCCGCGCCGACCTCGACGCCGTCGAGAAGCTCGGGATCTCGTACGACGACGTGGTCCAGGTCCTGGAGGACGAGGGCGTCGAGAAGTTCGAGGCGTCCTGGAACGACCTGCTCAAGTCGACCCAGGCGGAGCTGGAGCGCCTGGCCCCTTCGGAGGGCTGAACTCTGTCCCCTCTTTCCGGTACCGGAGCGAACCCGCTTCGTGACCCCGCCGACCGACGGCTCCCGCGTATCGCGGGGCCGTCGGGCCTGGTCATCTTCGGCGTCACGGGCGACCTCTCCCGCAAGAAGCTGATGCCCGCCGTCTACGACCTCGCCAACCGGGGTCTGCTGCCGCCGGGCTTCTCCCTGGTCGGCTTCGCCCGCCGCGAGTGGGCCCACGAGGACTTCGCCGCCGAGGTCCACGACGCCGTCAAGGAACACTCCCGCACCCCGTTCCGCGAGGAGGTCTGGCAGCAGCTCATCCAGGGGATGCGCTTCGTCCAGGGCACCTTCGACGACGACGACGCGTTCGAGCGGCTGCGCTCCACCATCGAGGAGCTGGACAAGGCACAGGGCACCGGCGGCAACTTCGCCTTCTACCTGTCCGTGCCGCCGCGCTCCTTCCCGGTCGTCATCCAGCAGCTGAAGAAGCACGGGCTGGCCGACCAGAGCAGCGGTTCCTGGCGGCGCGCGGTCATCGAGAAGCCCTTCGGCCACGACCTGAAGTCGGCCGAGGAGCTCAACAAGGTCGTGCACGAGGTGTTCGAGCCGGACCAGGTGTTCCGGATCGACCACTACCTCGGCAAGGAGACCGTCCAGAACATCCTGGCGCTGCGCTTCGCCAACACCATGTTCGAGCCGATCTGGAACCGGTCCTTCGTGGACCACGTGCAGATCACCATGGCGGAGGACATCGGCATCGGCGGCCGCGCCGGCTACTACGACGGCATCGGCGCCGCCCGTGACGTCATCCAGAACCACCTCCTCCAGCTGATGGCCCTCACCGCGATGGAGGAGCCCGCCTCCTTCGACGCGGACGCGCTGGCCGCCGAGAAGGAGAAGGTGCTCGGCGCCGTCCGGCTGCCGAAGGACCTGGGCCGCGACACCGTGCGCGGTCAGTACGCGGCCGGCTGGCAGGGCGGCGAGAAGGTCATCGGCTACCTCGAAGAGGACGGCATCGACGCGCAGTCGAAGACCGACACCTACGCGGCGATCAAGGTCGAGGTCGACAACCGCCGCTGGGCGGGCGTCCCCTTCTACCTGCGCACCGGCAAGCGGCTGGGCCGCCGGGTCACCGAGATCGCGGTGGTCTTCCAGCGGGCCCCGCACTCCCCCTTCGACCACACGGCGACGGAGGAGCTCGGCCAGAACGCGATCGTCATCCGCGTCCAGCCGGACGAGGGCATCACGGTCCGCTTCGGCTCCAAGGTGCCGGGCACCTCGATGGAGATCCGGGACGTGTCGATGGACTTCGCGTACGGCGAGTCCTTCACCGAGTCGTCCCCGGAGGCCTACGAGCGGCTGATCCTGGACGTGCTGCTCGGCGACTCCAACCTGTTCCCGCGCACGGCGGAGGTCGAGCTGTCCTGGAAGATCCTCGACCCCATCGAGGAGCACTGGGACAAGCACGGCAGGCCCGCACAGTACAAGTCGGGCACCTGGGGTCCGGCCGAGGCCGACGAGATGCTCGCACGAGAGGGACGGAGCTGGCGCCGGCCATGAAGATAGACCTCACGGACACCACGGCCAGCAAGGTCAACAAGGCGCTGGTGCAGGGCCGCCGCGCCATCGGCACACCGGCCGTGGGCATGGTGCTGACCCTCGTCGTCGTCACCGACGAGGAGAACGCGTACGACGCCCTGAAGGCCGCCGGTGACGCCTCGCACGAGCACCCCTCGCGCAACCTGGTCGTCATCAAGCGCGTCTCCCGCTCCCCCCGCGACCGCACGGCGTCCCGTCTGGACGCCGAGGTCCGGGTGGGCGCGGACGCCGGCTCCGGCGAGACGGTGATACTGCGGCTGTACGGCGAGGTCGCCGACCACGCCGACTCGGTCGTGCTGCCGCTGCTGCTGCCGGACGCGCCGGTCGTCGTCTGGTGGCCGGTCAACGCCCCGCTCGACCCGGCGAAGGACCCGCTGGGCGCCCTCGCCCAGCGCCGGGTCACCGACACCTACTCCTCCGAGCAGCCGGTACGGGAGCTGTCCGCGCGCGCGGACGCCTACACGCCCGGCGACACGGACCTGTCCTGGACCCGGATCACGCCCTGGCGCTCGATGCTGGCGGCGGCCCTGGACCAGGTGGTCTGCGAGGTCAAGGCCGTCGAGGTGGAGGGCGAGGAGTTCAACCCGAGCTGCGAGCTGCTGGCGATGTGGCTGGCTGACCGGCTGGACGTGCCGGTCAAGCGGTCGCTGTCGGCCGGTCCCGGTCTGACGGCGGTCCGCCTGGACACCAGCGAGGGCCCGATCGCGCTGGACCGCGCGGACGGTTCCCTCGCCACCCTGTCCATCGACGGCCAGCCGGACCGCGCGGTGGCACTGAAGCGGCGGGAGACGGCCGAGCTGATCGCGGAGGAACTGCGGCGGCTCGACCCGGACGACACCTACGCGTCGGCGCTGCGGTTCGGGGTGGAGCGGCTGAACGCGTCGGCGTCGTCGTCGGCGCCCGCCGCGGCCACGGCGGACCCGTCGCCCAAAGGAGAACCGGTCGCCGTCGCAGCAGCCCCCGCGGCCGCTGCCGAGGCTCCCGCGGCAGAAGCGGCACCGCAGGAACCGGCACCGCTGAAGAAGAGGGCGAAGGCGACATGAGCACCCCCCAGCTGGTCGTGCACCGCGACAAGGAGCTGATGGCGCAGGCCGCGGCGGCCCGTCTGATCACGAAGATCGTGGACGCCCAGGCCTCTCGGGGCGAGGCGTCCGTGGTCCTCACCGGCGGCCGCAACGGCAACGGTCTGCTGGCTGCCCTGGCGGCGGCGCCCGCCCGGGACGCCGTCGACTGGAGCCGGCTCGACCTGTGGTGGGGCGACGAGCGCTTCCTGCCCGAGGGCGACCCGGAGCGCAATGTCACCCAGGCCCGCGAGGCCCTGCTCGACCAGGTCCCGGTGGACCCGAAGCGCGTGCACGCCATGCCCGCGTCGGACGGTCCCTGGGGTAAGGACGCGGACGCGGCGGCCGAGGCCTACGCGACGGAGCTGGCCCGCGCGGCCGGCCCCGAGAACCACGGCTCGGTGCCCACCTTCGACGTCCTGATGCTGGGCGTCGGCCCGGACACCCACGTGGCGTCGCTCTTCCCGGAGCTGCCCGCGGTCCGCGAGACGGAACGCACGGTGGTCGGCGTGCACGGCGCGCCCAAGCCGCCGCCGACCCGGGTCTCCCTCACCCTGCCCGCCATCCGCTCGGCCCGTGAGGTCTGGCTGCTGGCGGCGGGCGAGGACAAGGCCGAGGCCGTCGCCATCGCCCTCTCGGGCGCCGGCGAGATCCAGGCCCCGGCGGCGGGTGCCCAGGGCCGTCAGCGCACGCTGTGGCTGCTGGACTCGGCGGCCGCGGCCCAGCTGCCGCGGTCCCTGTACCCGCCGGCTTCGGCCTGACACAGGGGCCCGACCCGGTCCTGCAGAAGAGCCCGTACGGTCCTCGACCGTACGGGCTCTTCTGCGTGGCGGGGCCTAACGCCCGCGCAGCTCCCGGTACTTGGCCACCAGTGCCTTGGTGGACGCGTCGAGGCCGGGGACGTCGGCGCCCTCGGTCAGCACGGGCTCGATGCGCTTGGCCAGGACCTTGCCCAGCTCCACGCCCCACTGGTCGAAGGAGTCGATGTCCCAGACCGCGCCCTGCACGAACACCTTGTGCTCGTAGAGGGCGACCAGCTGGCCGAGGACCGACGGGGTCAGTTCGCGGGCGAGGATGGTCGTCGTCGGGCGGTTGCCCTGGAAGGTCTTGTGCGGGACCAGTTCCTCGGCGACGCCCTCCGCGCGGACCTCGTCGGCGGTCTTGCCGAAGGCCAGCGCCTGTGTCTGCGCGAAGAAGTTCGCCATCAGCAGGTCGTGCTGGGCCCTGAGTTCGCCGCTCAGCTCGGCCACCGGCTCGGCGAAGCCGATGAAGTCCGCCGGGATCAGCTTCGTGCCCTGGTGGATCAACTGGTAGTACGCGTGCTGCCCGTTGGTGCCGGGCGTGCCCCACACGATCGGGCCGGTGGTCCAGTCGACCTCCTTGCCGTCCCGTGCCACGTACTTGCCGTTGGACTCCATGTCCAGCTGCTGGAGGTAGGCGGTGAACTTGGAGAGGTAGTGGCTGTACGGCAGCACCGCGTGCGACTGGGCGTCGTGGAAGTTGTCGTACCAGATGCCCAACAGGCCGAGCAGGAGCGGCGCGTTGGACTCGGCGGGGGCGGTGCGGAAGTGCTCGTCGACCAGGTGGAAGCCGTCGAGCATCTCGCGGAACCGGTCCGGGCCGATGGCGATCATCAGCGAGAGGCCGATCGCCGAGTCGTAGCTGTAGCGGCCGCCGACCCAGTCCCAGAACTCGAACATGTTGGCCGTGTCGATGCCGAAGTCCGACACCTTCTCGGCGTTCGTGGAGAGGGCCACGAAGTGCTTGGCGACGGCTTCCTGACCGGCCTTCAGCTCGCCGAGGACCCAGTTGCGGGCCGAGGTCGCGTTGGTGATGGTCTCGATCGTGGTGAACGTCTTGGAGGCGATGATGAACAGCGTCTCCGCCGCGTCCAGGTCGCGGGTGGCCTCGTGCAGGTCGGCGCCGTCCACGTTGGAGACGAAGCGGACCGTCAGGTCGCGGTCGGTGAAGCTGCGCAGCACCTCGTAGGCCATCGCCGGTCCGAGGTCGGAGCCGCCGATGCCGATGTTGACGACGTTGCGGATGCGCCTGCCGGTGTGGCCGGTCCACTCGCCCGAGCGGACCCGGTCGGCGAAGGCGCCCATCTTGTCGAGGACCGCGTGCACCTGCGGCACGACGTTCTCGCCGTCGACCTCGATCACCGCGTCGCGCGGGGCGCGCAGCGCGGTGTGCAGCACCGCCCGGTCCTCGGTGACGTTGATCTTCTCGCCGCGGAACATGGCGTCCCGCAGCCCGGCCACGTCGGTGGCGGCGGCCAGCTCGCGCAGCAGCCGCAGCGTCTCGTCGTTGACCAGGTGCTTCGAGTAGTCGATGTGGAGGTCGCCGACCTGGAGGGTGTAGCCCGTGCCGCGCCCGGGGTCGGCGGCGAACAGGTCCCGCAGACGGGTGTCGGCGAGCTCCTCCCGGTGGTCGGCGAGCGCGGTCCACTCGGGCATCTGGTTGAGCCTGGTACGGCCGTCTGCGTTCATGTGGGACTTCAGCCTTCTTCCTTGCACCTGTCCTGCTGCGTTTCTTGCGGGTGCCCGCTCCAACCTAGTTGATCAGCTGGTGGCGCGGCCTGTCGTGGCGCCGTCCGACGGGGCAACAACAGGTACGTCCGTTCGGCGCGCGGGTATCAGCGCGACGACGGCCGGAACGAAGAAGGCGGCCGCGAGCAGCGGCGGGGCGGCGAGGTGCCAGGTGGCCGCGGCGCCGCCGAGCAGCGCGCCGAGGGGCGCCCCGGCGACGGCGAGGGTCCGGAAGGCGGCGGAGACCCGGCCGAGCATCCGGGCGGGGGCGCGCTGCTGCATCAGGGTCCTGGTGCCGACGTTCCAGACCATGCCCATGAAGCCGAAGACGGCCATGGCCGCCACCAGGGCGGCGAGCGAGCGCACGAGGCCCATCACCGCCAGCGCGCCGGTCTGCACCGCGCCGGCCAGCAGCACCGCGCGCGTGTCGCCCAGCCGGGCGACGAGTCTGCCGTTCACCGCTCCCCCGCCCAGGCTGCCGAGGGTGTAGGCGGTGGCCGCCAGCGCGTAACCGGTGGTGCCGGCGTCGAGCCGGCGGGTGACCAGCAGGGCCAGGGTGGCGATCAGGGCGCCCATGCCGATGTTGCACAGGGCGGTGGCGGTGCACAGCGCGCGCAGCGCCCGGTCCGCCCACAGGGTGCGCAGGCCCTCGGCGATCTCGCGGCGCAGGGTGCTGCCCGCGGCGCTCGGGGTCCGCTCGGGCGGTGCGGTGCGCAGCGTGGCGACCAGGGCGGCGGCGGCGAGGAAGGTGGCCGCGTCGACGGCGAACGGGGCGGCGGCCCCGGCGGCCAGCAGCAGGGGCACCAGGGGCGCGCCCAGGAGTCCGCCCGCGATCCGCTGCCCGGTCATCAGGCGGGCGTTCGCCCGGCCGAGCGCCGCGCCGTCCACCAGTGCCGGGAGCAGGGCCGTGGCCGCGTTGTCGAAGAGGGTCTGGAGGGTGGTCAGGGTGAAGGCGAGGGCGATCAGGAGGCCGATCGAGGCGTGGCCGAGCGCCACGGCGAGGGCGAAGGCCGCGACCAGCAGTCCGCGCGCCGCGTCCACCGTCCACATCGCGCGCCGCTGGTCGACGCGGTCCGCGACGGCGCCGCCGAGCAGCCCGAACAGGAGCCACGGCAGGTAGCCGCAGGCGGTGACGGCGGCGATCAGCAGGGGCCGGCCGGTGAGCGTGACGGCCAGCAGGGGCAGGGCGGCGTTGCGCAGCGCGTCCCCGAAGCCGGGGAGCACGGCGGCGCTCCACAGCCGTCCGAATCCCCCGCGCCAGGCGGGCGCGCCCGCCTTCCCGTCCGCCGCCACAACTCCCCCTCGCGGTTCGCCTCTTCACGAACCGTACGGGGCAGCACTGACAACGGGCCGGGTCCGGCCGCGAAGACAGCTCCGGCCAGGCGCCCTCGGGCACCCGGCCGCTTCCAACTCCTAGATCTCGCCGCGCAGTTTGGCGAGTGCCTCGGCGAGGATCGCCTCGCCGTCCGCGTCGCTGCGCCGCTCCCGTACGTACGCGAGGTGCGTCTTGTACGGTTCGGTGCGCGGCGGGTCCGGCGGGTTGTCCCGGTCCTGGCCGGCCGGGAAGCCGCAGCGCGGGCAGTCCCAGGTCTCGGGCACCTGCGCGTCGCTGGCGAAGCTGGGCTGCGTCTCGTGCCCGTTGGAACACCAGAAGGAGATGCGCAGACGCGGCGCGGACTCGCCGCGCTCGGCCTCGCCCATCGGCCCCGCCCCGACCCGGCTACCTCGGATCGCGTTGCCACTTGCCACGGTGTAACTCCCTGCGTGATGGTGCCGCGAAGCGAGTCGGCGTGTCGCTTCGTTGCGAGCGCCTCAGTCTACGTAAGGCCCAACGCGCGTCCAGTGTTGGGAGTTACCGCCCCCCGCACCTAGACGCAAGCCCCATGATAGGCCGCGCTCAGGTGCGCGTACCGAACATGGGGCCTTACGTGCGGATTGTGCGTGTGTGCGAGCCGCGGGTCAGCCGTTCGTCTTCATGACGATGCCGAGGACCACGATGCACGCGAACCAGAGCAGACCGATCACCACGGTGATCCGGTCCAGGTTCCGCTCGGCGACCGAGGAGCCGCCGACGGAGGACTGCATGCCGCCACCGAACATGTCGGAGAGGCCGCCGCCCTTGCCCTTGTGCATCAGCACCAGCAGCATCAGCAGCAGGCTGAAGACGATCAGGGCGATCGAGAACCCCAAAACCACGGCTGGACCAACTTCCTCGGATACGGATGGACTGCGGGGCCGGAGCCTACTCGAAGTCTCACGCTCCGAATGACAGCCTCGGCCCCGCAAGGGTACGACGGATCGCGGCTACCGCCTACTCACTCGTCTGCTCACTGATCGCGGAAGCGCACGATCTTGACGAACTCGTCGGCGTCCAGCGAGGCCCCGCCGACGAGGGCGCCGTCGATGTCGGCCTGCGCCATGATCTCGGCGACGTTGCCGGCCTTGACGGAGCCGCCGTACTGGATGCGGACCTGGTCGGCCAGCTCCTGGCCGTACAGCTCGGCGAGCTTGGCGCGGATGGCGGCGCAGACCTCCTGCGCGTCCGCGGCACCGCAGACCTTGCCGGTGCCGATGGCCCAGACGGGCTCGTAGGCGATGACGACGGTCTCGGCCTGCTCGGCGGTGATCTCCTTGAGGCCGCCCTCGACCTGGGTGAGGGTGTGGGAGACGTGGTCGCCCGCCTCACGGACCTCCAGCTCCTCGCCGACGCACAGGATCGGGGTCAGGCCGTGCTTGTAGGCGGCCTTGACCTTGGCGTTGACGACGTCGTCGGTCTCGTTGTGGTACTGGCGGCGCTCGGAGTGGCCGACGACCACGTACGTGCACTTCAGCTTGGCCAGCATCGGGCCCGAGATCTCGCCGGTGTAGGCACCGGAGTCGTGCGCCGAGATGTCCTGGGCGCCGTACTTGATCTTGAGCTTGTCGCCGTCGACCAGGGTCTGCACGGAGCGCAGGTCGGTGAAGGGCGGCAGGACGGCGACCTCGACGGCCTCGTAGTCCTTGTCGGCCAGGGCGAAGGCGAGCTTCTGGACGTGCGCGATGGCCTCGAGGTGGTTGAGGTTCATCTTCCAGTTGCCCGCCATGATCGGCGTGCGAGTGGTCATGCGGGGTCAGTCCTCCAGTGCGGCGAGGCCGGGGAGCGTCTTGCCCTCGAGGTATTCGAGGGAGGCGCCGCCTCCGGTCGAGATGTGTCCGAACGCGTTCTCGTCGAAGCCGAGGATGCGCACGGCGGCGGCGGAGTCACCGCCGCCGACGACGGTGAAGCCGTTGGACTCCACCAGGGCCTGGGCGACCGCCCGGGTGCCCTCGGCGTAGTCGGGGTGCTCGAAGACGCCCATGGGCCCGTTCCAGAACACGGTCCGGGCGTCGGCGAGCTTCGCGGCGTACAGCTTGGCGGTCTCGGGGCCGATGTCGAGGCCCATCTGGCCGGCCGGCATGGCGTCGGCGGCGACCGTGGCGGGGTGGGCCGGGGTCTTGGCCGACAGGTCCGGGAACTCGGCGGCGACCAGGGCGTCGACGGGCAGGACCAGCTCGACACCGGTCCTCTCGGCGCGCTCGACGTACTCGGCGACCTGGGCGAGCTGGTCCTCCTGGAGGAGGGAGCTGCCGACCTCGTAGCCCTTGGCCTTGAGGAAGGTGAACACCATGCCGCCGCCGATCAGGATGCGGTCGGCCTTGCCGAGCAGTTCGTCGATGACGGCGAGCTTGTCGGAGACCTTGGCACCGCCGAGCACGACCACGTAGGGGCGCTTGACGTCCTCGGTGAGCTGCCTGAGGACGCCGACCTCGGTGGCGATGAGGTAGCCGGCGTAGTGCGGCAGCCGGGCCGGCAGGTCGTAGACGGAGGCGTGCTTGCGATGCACGGCGCCGAAGCCGTCGCCCACGTAGACGTCGGCGAGGGCGGCCAGCCGGTCGGCGAACTCGCCGCGCTCGGTGTCGTCCTTGGCGGTCTCGCCGGCGTTGAAGCGCAGGTTCTCGATGACCGCGACCTGGCCGGGCTGGAGGCCGTTCACCGCGTCGTGGGCGGCGGGGCCGACGGTGTCCTGGGCGAACGCGACCGGGGCGCCGAGCAGTTCACCGAGCCGCTCGGCGGCCTGGAGCAGGGAGAACTTCGGGTCCGGGGCGCCCTTGGGACGGCCCAGGTGGGAGGCGACGACCACCTTGGCGCCCGCGTCGGCAAGGGCCTTGACGGTCGGCAGGACGGCGCGGATGCGGCCGTCGTCGGTGATGAGACCGTCGGCCATCGGCACGTTGAGGTCGGCGCGGACGAAGACCCGCTTGCCGTCGACTCCTTCGGCAAGGAGTTCGTCGATCGTCTTCATGGTTGGGGACTCCTGGGGAGGGCTCTTGATCGTACGAGGGCTGATCGAACCGTGGACGGGCGGGGCGATCCTTACGCGCGTCAGGGCTCGGGCAGCGCGACCGTGCGCTGTCCGAGCCCTGCTACCGCATCGAGGCGCCTGCTCCGCCGATCAGAGCTGGTTGCCGACGAAGACCGTGAGGTCGACGAGGCGGTTCGAGTAGCCCCACTCGTTGTCGTACCAGCCGAGGATCTTCACCGAGTTGCCCTCCTGGACCATGGTCAGGGAGGAGTCGAAGGTGCAGGAGGCCGGGTCGCTGACGATGTCCGAGGAGACGATCGGGTCCTCGGTGTACGCCAGGAAGCCCTTGAGGTCACCGTCCTCGGAGGCCTTCTTGAACGCGGCGTTGACCTCGTCCTTGGTGACCTCGCGCTGGAGGGTGACGACCAGGTCGGTGGCCGAGCCGGTCGGGACCGGGACGCGCATGGCGATGCCGTCCAGCTTGCCCTTGAGCTGCGGGAGGACCAGTGCGGTGGCCTTGGCGGCACCGGTGGTGGTCGGGATGATGTTCTCGGCGGCGGCGCGGGCGCGGCGCAGGTCCGAGTGCGGGAAGTCCAGGATGCGCTGGTCGTTGGTGTACGCGTGGACCGTCGTCATCAGGCCCTTGACGATGCCGAAGTTCTCGTCGAGTACCTTGGCCATCGGCGCCACACAGTTGGTGGTGCAGGAGGCGTTGGAGATGACGTGGTGGTTCGCCGGGTCGTACTTGTCCTGGTTGACGCCCATCACGATGGTGATGTCCTCGTCCTTGGCCGGAGCCGAGATGAGGACCTTCTTGGCGCCGCCGGCGATGTGCTTCTCGGCGTCGGCCTTCTTCGTGAAGATGCCGGTCGACTCGATGACGATGTCGACGCCCAGCTCGCCCCACGGGATGTCGGCGGGGTTGCGCTCGGACAGCACCTTGATGGTGTGACCGTCGACGGTGATCGTGTCGGCGGTGTGCGTCACCTCGGCCCTGAGGCGGCCCAGGATCGTGTCGTACTTCAGCAGGTGTGCGGTGGTCGCGGTGTCACCCAGGTCGTTGACAGCCACGATCTCGATGTCAGCGCCCTGCTCCAGCAGCGCGCGGAAGTAGTTGCGACCGATACGACCGAAGCCGTTGATGCCTACGCGGATCGTCACGAACCGATCTCCTCGTTGGTACGCCGGCCATGCGGTGCCGGCGAGCTGTATTTGGGATGTCCCCGACCACCCACGACCCTACCTCCCTGAGGCTCCCGTGGTGACATCCAGATGCCTCATACACGGCGAGGCGGTCCGTACCCGCCAGTAGGGGTACGGACCGCCTCGGACCGAGGGTCGTATCGCACCGTTTTCTCACGGAATGCCGACCCTTTTTCGCTGCGGTTTCACTCGTTCGTGAGCGGGTCGGCTCACTTGTCGAGTGGCGTTCCGGTCACCTTTCGAGCGGGCTCCCGATCATCTGTCGAGTGCGGCCAGCGCCTTCTTCACCAGGGCCGCACGATCGGCCGCGGAGGCGACCTGTTCCAGGCCGAATCCGAGCAGCACGGTGTCGTCGGTGGTGACCGCTCCGTACGTCTTGAAGAGGGCGCCGGTGCGTGTCCAGTCCTTCAGGACGGCCGGGCTGCCCGCGGGCGGACCGGTGACGCTCCAGGCACCGAGCGAGCTCTCGAAGCCCTCGGTCTGGGTGGCCGTGCCGCCGGTCACGAGCGAGGTGTCGTCGGCGAGGACGCCGTGCCCGCCGGTGCTCGGGTCGGTGATGTAGGTGAGCGAGACCTCGACCGACCTGCCGGCGTACGCGCTCAGGTCGAAGCTGACCGGCTCCCAGCCGCTGGAGCTGCCGGTGAAGCTGTTCCAGGAGCCGCTGCTGCCGGTCGCGGCGCACTGGTTGCCGCTGATCGTGAGGTAGTGCCGGAGCCACGGGTGCTCGGCGATCAGGAACCCGGCCCCGCACTCGCTCGGTACGGCGGAGCTGGTGGCGCCGCCCGCCTCGGGCAGCGTCGTCCAGTCGTCGGCACCGGTGGTGTGCGCCTCGACCACCGCGTGGTCGTAGCCCGGCTCGGTGTCCCACAGCAGCTCGGTGCCGAGCGTCGGCTTGTCGGCCGCGCTGACACCGGTGAGGTCGACGGTGCGGGTGAGGCGCTTGTAGGCGTCGTCGGTGTGGACGGCCGCGGCCATGTACGAGCCCGAGTACGGCCCGTACGGGTTGACGGTCCCGGTGAACTGGCCCGCGCCCGCGCTGGCGAACTGCGGGTACGTGTCCGGGGACAGCTCGTCGGAGGTCACGGCGTAGGTGCCGGCCTTGTCGAGCGGGTTGGCGGAGGTGCCGCTCAGCGGCCCGCCGGAGCCGTCCAGCGCGCCGGACCCGGTGAACCCGGTGGCGCCGGGGGTCGACGTACGGGAGTAGGCGCCCAGGTAGTACTGGCTGAAGTCGTTGGACGGGGTGCCGTCGCCGAGGTCGACGCTGCCGCCGGCGAGTTCGCCGGCCTCGATCAGCCTGCCGCCCTCGTTGAGGTAGGCGCGCAGCTGGAGCTGGGTGTCGTTGCCGGGGCCGCCGGTGCCGGAGTAGTGGACGACGGTCCTGAAGTGCTTCAGCACGCCGAGCGCGTCGGGCGCGCCCTGGGTGGCGACGTCCCAGACGACCGCCTTGCGGCCGGCGGCCTTCAGCGCGTCGACGTAGGTCTGCGCCTCGGCGGCCTCGGCGCCCTCCTCGGCGACGACGAGCGTGTCGGCCGCGGCGCGCCGCGCGACGGTGTAGGTGAAGTGCGCACTCCCGCTCGCGCCGCTCCGCGTCCTCCCCGTGAACCACACCTCGACCCGGTCGCCCGGGTCGGCGCCCTTCACCGCGGCCCGGTACTCGTCGAAGTAGAGGTTGTCGTCGCCGCCGTACGTCTCGCCGCCCTTCCAGGCCCTGAGCGCCGTGTCGTGGGTGCGGCCGCCGTTGACGCGGTACCTCAGCCGCTTGTCGCTGACGGACTTCCGGGCGACGACGGAGACCTCCTGGTCGGCGCCGCGCGCGTACGACGTGGTGAACGCGGCCGGGGTGAAGTCGGCCGCGCTCAGGCCCACCGAGGAGCTGGGCCGGTCCGGGTGGGCGGCGGTCTCGGCGACGGAGAGCGCGAACGGGACGTTCTTCTCGAACTCGTCCTGGATCAGCTTCTCGTCGTCCGGGAAGTTGAAGACCGACTGGCAGTCGGCGGCGTTCCAGGCGTCGTCCGGGTCGAGGTCCGAGGCGGTCTGGCAGGTCGACATCTCCGGGGTGAACATCGCCATGCCGTTGACGTTCGACGCGTGGCCGTCCGCCTCGCCGTTGGTGGTGTACAGCTCCGAGGAGACCTGCGAGTGGTAGCCGGGGATCGCCGGGTTGTCCGGGGTGCCGGCGAGCGCCTTGTAGAGGACGTCGTCCGGGGTCAGGGTGGCCACCTGCCAGCCGACACCGTAGAGGAGGAGCTCGGCGGCCGAGTGGTAGTTGATGCCGTACGTGAACCCGATCCGCTTCTCGAAGCCGTCCAGCGCCTTGGTCTCGGGCTCGGACCCGGCGCTCGCGCCGCGGTAGGTCTCGCTGGTGGGGTTGGGGGACGATCCCTCGTCGTCGTAGCCCCACTTGTAGCCGAAGTTGCGGTTGAGGTCGACGCCGTCGCCGGTGGAGATGGTGCCGTCCCCGTTGACGTCCCTGAGGTTCTTGCGCCACAGGCGGGTGTCGGAGTCCTGGAACGTGTAGTCGTAGCCGTCGGGGTTGGCCGAGAGCACGAACCACAGTTCGGTCGAGTCGACGATCTTCCTGACACGCTTGTCGCTGCTGTAGTTGTCCAGGTAGTAGTGCATCAGCCGGCGGGTCATCTCCGGCGTGATCCACTCGCGCGCGTGCTGGTTGGACATGTACAGCACGGAGGGCTTGGAACCGTCCTTCGACTTCTTCGCGCCCTTGGTCAGTCTGAGCGCGAGGATGTCCTGCCCGTCGACGGTCCTGCCGATCGACTCGACCTTGGTGAGGCCGGGGTTGGCCTGCGCGGTCGCGAGGATCTCCGCCTCGAGCCCGCCGCTGCCGCTGTACGGCCGGAACACGCCCTGCGCCGCGTCCTCGACCCGTGCCTCGGCCCTGGCCGAGAGCGTGTGCTCGGTGAGGTCGACGCCCTGCTGCGCCAGCTTCTTCGCCTGCTGGTCGGTGAGGTACAGCTCGACCCGCGTCCTGCCGGATCCGGTGACCTGGTCGCCGAGTTCGTGACCGTCCTGGCCGGCCTTGAGCAACAGGGGAATCTGCTTCTTGGTGACGTCGGCGCGGAAGACCTTGACCTCGGCGGGGTCGGGCTTCGGTGAACCGCCGGTCTGTGCCTGGGCCACGGGTGCGAGGCCTGCTCCGCCGATCAGGAGCGCGACGACAGCGAGGATCGATCTCGCTCTGTGTCTCATGAACCCCCCTAGCAGTGGTCCGCCACGGCGACGGACCATGCCAGGCTCATGACACCGCTTGATCGAGTCAAGGGCGACTCACGGACAGCCCATGACCAATTCACAGACTTGCAAACGCCGGTGCCGCCGGCCTCGATCCGCCACCGGCACCGGCGATGTGACGCGGCCTCAGCCCACGAGGTTGTCCGCGAGCTCCTCGGAGAGGTTGGCCTCGGTGCCCGGGATGCCCAGGTCGGAGGCGCGCTTGTCGGCCATCGCGAGGAGCCGCCGGATCCGGCCCGCGACGGCGTCCTTGGTCAGCGGCGGGTCGGCGAGCGCGCCCAGCTCCTCCAGGGAGGCCTGCTTGTGCTCCATGCGCAGCCGGCCGGCCGCCGCGAGGTGCTCGGGCACCTCGTCGGCGAGGATCTCCAGGGCGCGCTGCACCCGGGCCCCGGCGGCGACGGCCGCGCGCGCGGAGCGGCGCAGGTTGGCGTCGTCGAAGTTGGCGAGGCGGTTCGCGGTGGCCCGCACCTCGCGGCGCATCCGGCGCTCCTCCCAGGCCAGCACCGACTCGTGCGCGCCGAGGCGGGTCAGCAGGGCGCCGATCGCGTCGCCGTCGCGGACCACCACCCGGTCCACGCCGCGCACCTCACGGGCCTTCGCCGCGATCGACAGCCGCCGGGCGGCCCCGACCAGGGCGAGCGCGGCCTCCGGACCCGGGCAGGTCACCTCCAGGGAGGAGGAGCGGCCGGGCTCGGTCAGCGAGCCGTGCGCCAGGAACGCACCGCGCCAGGCCGCCTCCGCGTCACAGGTCGCCCCCGAGACGACCTGCGGGGGCAGCCCGCGGATCGGTCGGCCCCGGCCGTCCACGAGTCCGGTCTGACGGGCCAGCTGGTCGCCGCCCGCGACCACCCGCACGACGTAGCGGGAGCCGCGGCGCAGCCCGCCGGGCGCCATCACGATCAGCTCGGAACTGTGGCCGAAGATCTCCAGGATGTCCCGCTTGAGGCGCCGGGCCGCCATCGCGGTGTCCAGCTCCGCCTCGATCACGATGCGCCCGCTCACCAGGTGGAGGCCGCCCGCGAACCGCAGAATGGCGGAGACCTCCGCCTTCCGGCAGCAGGTCCGGGTGACGGGTAGCCGGGAGATCTCGTCCTTCACCGCTGCCGTCATCGCCATGGGCCGATCCTTCCATGCATCCGAAAAATACGGTCGTACGCGGCGGCCAACAGCTCCGGATCATGCCGGGGTGAACCGTCGGTCCGGGCCACGGGGGCCAGCTCGACCGCGGCTCCGAGTCGCTTGGCGGCCTCGGTGAGCGAGTCGCGGTCGGGCACGGCGGCCTCGTCGGCCAGCACCACGTCCAGGGCGAGTTTAGGGGCGTGTCGCCCCAAAACCTCCAAATGACGCTGCGGGGAGAAGCCTTCGGTTTCTCCGGGCTGCGGTGCCAGGTTCAGGGACAGCACCCTACGGGCCTTGGTCTCGGTGAGCGCGTCCAGCAGTTCCGGCACGAGCAGGTGCGGGATCACCGAGGAGAACCAGGACCCGGGCCCCAGCACCACCCAGTCCGCGTCCAGCACCGCCTCGACCGCCTCCGGCACGGCCGGCGGGTCGTGCGGCACCAGGTGCACGGAGTGCACCTCGCCCGGCGTGAGCGCCACGGTGGCCTGCCCCCGGACGATGTCCACCTCGTCCGGCCGCTCCGGGTCGTGCCCCTTGACCAGCGCCTGCAGCTCCAGCGGCACCGCGGACATGGGCAGCACCCGCCCGTGCGCGCCGAGCAGCTTGCCGACCAGGTCCAGGGCCTGGACATGGTCGCCGAGCTGCTCCCACAGCGCGACGATCAGCAGATTGCCGACCGCGTGCTCGTGCAGCTCGCCCTGGGACTGGAACCGGTGCTGGATCACCCGGGCCCAGGTCTGGCCCCAGTCGTCGTCCCCGCACAGCGCGGCGAGAGCCTTGCGCAGATCACCCGGAGGGAGCACACCCAGCTCGTCACGGAGCCGCCCGCTGGAGCCGCCGTCGTCGGCCACGGTGACGACGGCCGTCAGGTCACCGGTGATCCGGCGCAGCGCGGCGAGCGAGGCGGACAGGCCCATGCCGCCGCCCAGGGCGACCACCTTGGGCTGGGCACCGCGACGGCGCGGCCGCGCGCCGCGGGCCTCGACGGCACGGCCCGAGCGGGTCTCGGGCACCGCCCGGCGCAGCCTGCCCAGCCGTGGAGAACGTCCGGTCACTCGCGCCCCATGTCCCGGTGTACGACTACGGTCTCCACTCCCTCGGCGGCCAGGCGGGCGGCGAGCTTCTCGGACACGGCGACCGAGCGGTGCTTGCCGCCCGTGCAGCCGATGGCGATGGTCACGTACCGCTTGCCCTCACGCCGGTAGCCGCTCGCGATGAGCCGCAGCAGCTCCGCGTACCGGTCGAGGAACTCCTTGGCGCCCGGCTGGTTGAAGACGTACGCCGACACCTCCTCGTTGAGGCCGGTGTACGGGCGCAGCTCCGGCACCCAGTGCGGGTTCGGCAGGAACCGCATGTCGGCGACCAGGTCCGCGTCGACCGGCAGACCGTACTTGAACCCGAACGACATCACGGTCGCCCGCAGCTCGGGCTCCTCCTCGCCGGCGAACTGGGCGTCCATCTTGGCGCGCAGTTCGTGCACGTTGAGGCTGGAGGTGTCGATCACCAGGTCGGCGTCGCCGCGCAGCTCGCGCAGCAGCTCCCGTTCGGCGGCGATGCCGTCGACGATCCGGCCGTCGCCCTGGAGCGGGTGCGGGCGGCGCACCGACTCGAAGCGGCGGACCAGGGCGTCGTCGGAGGACTCCAGGAAGACGATCCGGCGGGTGACGGCCCGGCTGTCGAGGTCGGCGAGGGACTCCCGCAGGTTGTCGAAGAAGCGCCGGCCGCGCACGTCGACGACGACCGCGATCCGGGCCACGTTGCCCTGGGAGCGAGCGCCCAGCTCGACCATGGTGGGGATGAGGGCCGGCGGGAGGTTGTCCACGACGAACCAGCCGAGGTCCTCCAGACACTTGGCGGCCGTGGAACGACCGGCTCCCGACATGCCGGAGATGATCACCAGCTCGGGGATGGCCGCCTCGGGCACCCCGGCCGGGGTGACGTCCGTACTCACTTCTGCTCCGTTTTCCTGGACCGCTTCCGCTTGCTGCGGCTGATCCTGGCGTGCCTTGTTGTGTGTTTCCTCTGGCTCGCCCCGCGTTCGGCTGAACGCAGGATCTCGCCCGGCTGTGGGCTGTGCCTCGTGCTCGGTCATCTCTCCTGCCCCCGTCGATCGTCCGGGGCGCCCGCGGGTACGGGCTCCCCCGAGGCGTCCGCCGTCGTCTCGGGCACCTCGTCTTCCCTGTCATCCATGATCTCTCCAGTCGCCGTGTTCACGGCGGGTGCGGCCGGGGCAGCCTGGGCGAGGGCCGCGGCGATGGTCTCGGCCGTCTTGCGGCCTATCCCGGGCACCTCCTGGATCTGTTCGATTGTGGCGGACCGGAGCTTCTTCACCGAGCCGAAATGCTTGATCAACGCCTGTTTCCGGGTCTCGCCCAGGCCGGGGACGTCGTCCAGGGGGCCGGAACGGAAGCGCTTGGCGCGCTTGGCGCGCTGGTAGGTGATGGCGAAGCGGTGCGCCTCGTCCCGGACGCGCTGGAGCAGGTAGAGGCCCTCGCTGGTGCGGGGCAGCACGACGGGGTCGTCGTCCTCGGGCAGCCAGACCTCTTCGAGACGCTTGGCGAGGCCGCAGACGGCGATGTCGTCGATGCCCAGCTCCTCCAGCGCACGCTTGGCCGCGGCGACCTGGGGCCGGCCGCCGTCGACGACGACGAGCTGTGGCGGGTAGGCGAACTTCTTGGGCCGCCCGTCCTCGTCCTTGAACCCGTCGCCGTCCGCGTCCTGGGGGCCCTCGGCGCCCTGGAGACCGTCGGTGGCCGTGAAACCGTCGGTGGCCGTGAAACCATTGCCCGGGCCGTCGGCGGGACCGTCGGCGGGACCGGACCCGGCGTCCGTGGGGGTGGCAGCGTCCGCGAGGGCGCTTTCGCTGCCGTCCTCCGCCGCCCACTCACCGGTCCGCTCCTTGTCCGCGAGATACCGGCGGAAGCGGCGGGTGATCACCTCGTGCATGGAGCGCACGTCGTCCTGACCGGCGAAGCCCTTGATCTGGAAGCGGCGGTACTCGCTCTTGCGCTGCAACCCGTCCTCGAAGACCACCATCGAGGCCACCACGTCGTCGCCCTGGAGGTGGGAGATGTCGTAGCACTCGATCCGCAGCGGCGCGCTGTCCAGGTCCAGGGCGTCGGCGATCTCCTCCAGCGCGCGCGAGCGGGTGGTCAGGTCAGAGGCGCGCTTGGTCTTGTGCAGCGCGAGCGCCTGCTGGGCGTTGCGCTCCACGGTCTCCATCAGGGCCTTCTTGTCGCCGCGCTGCGGGATGCGCAGCGAGACGTTCGACCCACGACGGCCGGTCAGCCACTCCTGGACCGGCTCGACCGGGTCGGGCAGGGCCGGGACCAGCACCTCCTTGGGCACCGCGTCGCCGCTCTCCTCGCCGTAGAGCTGCTGGAGGGCGTGCTCGACGAGGGCCGCGGTGGTGACCTCCTCGACCTTGTCCGTCACCCAGCCACGCTGACCGCGCACGCGCCCGCCGCGCACGTGGAAGATCTGGACGGCCGCCTCCAGCTCGTCCTCGGCGACGGCGATGAGGTCCGCGTCGGTCGCGTCGGCGAGCACGACCGCGTTCTTCTCCATGGCCTTCTTCAGGGCCTCGATGTCGTCGCGCAGCCGGGCGGCCCGCTCGTACTCCATCTCCTCGGCCGCCTCCATCATCCGCTTCTCCAGGCGGCGGAGGTAGGTACCGGTGCGGCCGGCCATGAAGTCGCAGAACTCCTCGGCGAGTTCGCGGTGCTCCTCCGGGGAGACCCGGTCGACACAGGGCGCGGAGCACTTTCCGATGTAGCCGAGCAGACACGGGCGTCCGGTGCGGGTGGCGTTCTTGAACACCCCGGCGGAGCAGGTGCGCACCGGGAACACGCGCAGCAGCAGGTCGACGGTGTCCCGGATGGCCCACGCGTGGCCGTAGGGACCGAAGTAGCGCACGCCCTTCTTCTTGTGACCCCGCATCACCTGGACCCGCGGGAACTCCTCGTTCATCGTCACCGCGAGGTACGGGTAGCTCTTGTCGTCGCGGTACTTGACGTTGAACCGGGGGTCGTACTCCTTGATCCAGGAGTACTCCAGCTGGAGCGCCTCGACCTCCGTGGACACCACGGTCCACTCCACGGACGCGGCGGTGGTGACCATCGTCCGGGTGCGCGGGTGCAGGCTCGCCAGGTCCTGGAAGTAGTTCGCCAGACGCTGGCGCAGGCTCTTCGCCTTCCCGACGTAGATCACCCGGCGGTGCTCGTCACGGAACCTGTACACCCCGGGAGTGTCCGGGATCTGTCCCGGCTTGGGGCGGTAGCTGGAGGGGTCGGCCATGTCTCACACCCTACTGGCGAGCACCGACACCGCGACGTGCCTGTGGACAACGCCGGACGGGGTCGGAGAGCGGTGGGACGACGGCGCCGGGGGCTGCGGGTGCGGCGGGTGTGCGGGGATGCGGGGCCGGCTGGGCCGGATCGACGGCTCCCTGGACCCAGGCTTGCGGCCGGAGGCCCACGGTGACACGGCGCTCCCTCGCGAGAACGTGCCGCTCCCACCCTCCGGGCGCGGCCGGAACCTCCGGGCACGGCGGGACCTCCGGGCACGGCGGGACCTCCGGCCGAGCAACCGGCTCCCCCCGGCCCACCTCGGCCCACCCGGACCCGCGGTTCTCGGAATCGGCCACCTCACGACCGTCCCGAACCACGCCTGCACCCCGCGCACACAGCCCAGGTCCCCGACCCGAACGGAGCCCCTGAGCCGATCCCGGCGGACCTTGCGCGGCTTCCTCCGTAAATCGGCACCCTTCACGCGAACGCTCTCCGGCATCCCGGACAAGGACACCCCCGCCTCCTCCTGCCGATCCCGTCCCCGGCGGTGTCGTGCCTCGGCCAGGTCGGCGCCCTCGGGCGGCTGAAGGTGTTGTCGGGGATTGGTCAACACGCTTCAATGCGGGGGAACTCGGGGCCGTGAGCGTCGGCCTGCGGACGCGGCGTACCCAGGTGCGGCCGCCCCGGCGCGCCGACGGGCCGCCCCGAACCCTCGCCGGCGGCCTGACCAGCCGTTGTGCACCCCCAAGAGAAAGGCCCCCCTGCATGCGGCACGGCACACAGCACGCGGACGTCGCCACCGCGGAACTGGACTCGGCCCTGCGCGGCGGCCCCTTCCACGTGGCCCTGCGCGCAGCGATAGCCGCCCGCGGTCTGCCGCTCCAGCGCGTGCAGCACCATCTGTCGCGGTACGGGGTCAAGGTGGGCGTGACCAGTCTGAGTTACTGGCAGCAGGGCGCCCGCCGCCCGCAGCGCCCCGAGTCGCTGCGGGCCGTCCGCGCGCTGGAGGAGATCCTTCAGCTCCCGGACGAGTCCCTGATCCGGCTCCTCGCCGAGGCCGACCAGGACCCGGTCGTACGCCGTCCCGCGTCCCGCTCCTACCGCGCCCTGATCGAGGCCTCCGACGTCATGGACCAGTTGCAGGGCGAGCTCGGCTGGTCCCTCGACGGCGGTCTGCACACCCTGGGACACCATGAGCGGGTGCGCATAGGCGCCCACCGGGAACTGGCCGCCCGGGAGTCGCAGCACATCGTGCGGGCCCACCGGGACGGCGTCGACCGCTTCGTCGCCGTCCACCACGGCGATCCCGGCTGCGCCCCTCGGCACATGACCGTGCACGCCCTGGAGAACTGCCGCACGGGACGCGTCCGTTCGGACCAGGAGACCGGCCTGCTCGTCGCCGAACTCCTCTTCGGCACCCGGCTGCGCTCCGGCGACACCTTCCTCTTCCGGTACGCCATCGAGGACGGCACGGCCGGTGCCTCACGCGAGTACGTCCGCGGCTTCGGCTTTCCCGGCGGCCAGTACACGCTCCAGGTGCGCTTCACCGCCGACACGCTGCCGGCGCGCTGCCACCGGTTCGCCCAGCACTCGGCCGCGGCGCCGCGCAGTGGCCGGCAGACGCTGCTGCTGAGCGGGCCGCACCGCTCCGTCCACCTGGTCGAGCCACGGGTGCGACCGGGCATCCTCGGGATCGGCTGGGACTGGGAGTGAAGCGCACCTGGAGCGAGTGCCGGATCCGGCACTGACCACGCCTCTGGGACCTGACCAGGCTCCGGACCAGCCGCCCGGATCAGACGCGGGAACCTGGCCGGGAACCTGGTCCTGGAGCCAGGCACTGGGACCTAGCCTCGGGTCAGGCTCCCGGCCCTGCGACGATCCGGCCCTTCGCGGCCTTGACCGGCAGTTCGTTCAGCGGCTCGGTGGCCGGCGAGCGCACCACCTTGCCTGTCATGGCGTCGAACTCGCTTCCGTGGCAGGGGCAGACCAGCGTCGTGCCCTGGAGCTTGTTGATCGGGCACCCCGCGTGCGTGCAGATCGAGCTGTATGCCTTGAGCGTGCCGTCGGTGGTCCGGCCGACGACCACGTTGTTCTCGCGGTCGAGCCTGGCGTCGCCCTCGGCCAGCTCGCTCTCGGCCCCGAGGTCGACGGGCGCGGTCGGTGTCGCCGCCGCGGAGGCTCCGCCACCGGGAGCCGAGCAGGCGGCCAGTCCCAGCCCGGCGACCGGTGTGACCGCCGCCCCGCGCAGGACGGTACGGCGGCTCGCGGAGGGACGGGCGGGCATGAGGGCTCCAGATGGGTCGGGGGCGGAAGGCCGGGGTCGCCGCGACGATACCCGGGCGGATCGTCCCGCTTCGGGGCGGGTCGGACAGCGGTGAGAGTACGCGGGCCACGGGTGTGCGCATGGGCGTGGGCGAAGGTTCACCCATAGCGCGTAAACGCTTGCGTAAGCGTTTACGCGGCGCGCTTCCATGAGGTACCTTCCGGGCCGGAAGTCCGCCGAGTCCCGGAAGGTAACCCCATGCCCACCATGGCCGACGTCGCCCGGAGTGCCGGTGTCTCCGTGGCGACCGTCTCCCATGTGCTGAACGAGACACGTCCGGTGCTGCCCCACACCCGTCAGGCCGTGCTCGACGCCATCGAGGAACTCGGCTACACCCCGAACACCCTTGCCCGCTCCCTGGTGACCTCCCGCACCCGCTCCATCGGGCTCGCGGTGTCGGCGATCAGCAACCCCTACTTCACAGAGATCCTCCAGGGCGTCGAGGCCGCCGCCCTGGAGCACGGCTACAGCCTGCTCATCGCCGACCCGCACGACGACCCCGAGCACGAACGCAAGGTCGTCCAGCTCCTGCACGAACGCCGCGTCGACGGCATGATCGTGGCACCCTCCGCCGACCCGCGCGAACTGCTCGCCTACCTCGACCGCCACGCCGTACCGGCCGTGCTCCTCGACCGGGTGATCGACGGCCGCGCGGACACCGGCCCTCGCTTCGACCAGGTCTGCGCCGAGAACACCGAGCCGACGGCCCAGTTGGTCACCCACCTCGCCGCTCTCGGGCACCGCCGGATCGGCCTGGTCGCGGGGCTGCCCGGGCTCAGCACCACCAGCGAGCGGATCTCCGGTTACCGGCAGGGGCTCACGTCCGCCGGACTGCCCCTCGACGAGCAGCTGGTCGTCCCGGGCAACTCCGAGTCCGCCGGCGCCGAGCGGGCCACCGCCGACCTGCTGTCGCTCGCCGATCCGCCCACGGCGCTCGTCACCGCCAACAACGCGATGACCATCGGCGCCCTCCGTGCCCTGCGCGCCCACGGCCTGTCCGTGCCGGACGACATCGCGCTGTGCTGCTTCGACGACTTCGCCTGGGCCGACCTCTTCTCGCCCCGGCTCACCGCCATCGCCCAGCCCAGCAGGGAGATCGGGGCGGAGGCGGTCCGTGTGCTGCTCGACCGGCTGGCCTCGCCGGACCGGCCGGCCCGGACCCTGCGGCTCCCGTGCTCCTTCGCGCACCGGACGTCGTGCGGGTGCCGGCTGGAGGACGGCGACGCGCGGGCGAACGCGCGGGCCGGGTCGGCACACTCCCGGCAGCGGTCCACGCAGGCCGGGCCGCCCGCCGGGACCCGACTGCGGTCCGCGCACTCCACGGGGATCCCGCGGTCCGCGCACGGCGAGCAGCCCGAGTACGCCAAGCCCTCCGAGCAGCCTGAGCACCCCGAGTACTCCGAGCAGTCCGAGAACTCCGAGCACCCCGAGAAAGGAACCCTCTCGTGATCGTCGTCGCCGGTGAGGCACTGATCGACCTGGTACCGCAGGGCACTGGCGCCCTCGCGGGGCTGCAGCCGGCGCTCGGCGGCGGCCCGTACAACACGGCCGTGGCCCTCGGCCGCCTCGGCTCCCCCACCGCCTTCTGTTCCCGCACCTCGCTGGACGCCTTCGGCGAGGCCCTGCTGGACGGCCTGCGCCGGGCGGACGTGGACGTCTCCCTGGTGGAGCGGGGTGCGGAACCGACCACCCTCGCCGTCGCGACCGTCGACGGCGACGGCTCGGCCGCCTACTCCTTCTATGTGAAGGGCACCGCCGACCGGCTGTTCACGGCGCCCGCGGCCCTCCCCGCCGGGACCAGAGCGGTGTCCTTCGGCACGTGTTCGCTCGTCCTGGAGCCCGGGGCGAGCGCCTATGGGGAGCTGATGCGGACGGCTTCCGCGCAGGGTGTGTTCACCGCCCTGGATCCCAACATCCGGCCGGGACTGATCCCGGACGCGGACGCCTACCGCGCGCGCTTCAGGAGCTGGCTGCCGTCGGTGTCGCTGCTGAAGCTCTCGGAGGAGGACGCGCTGTGGCTGGGCGGCACCCCGCGTGACTGGCTGGACGCGGGGCCCTCGGCCGTCGTGGTCACCATGGGCGGTGACGGGCTGAGTGTCTTCACCAAGGGTGGTGCCGTGCACTCGGTGCCGGGTGAGAAGGTCGACGTCGTGGACACGATCGGCGCCGGGGACACCGTGAACGCGGCTCTGCTGCACGGCCTGGCGGCCCAGGGCGCGCTGTCCGCCGAGGCGCTCCTGGGACTGGGCGCCGACGGCTGGACGAGGCTGTTGCGGTTCGCGGCGCGGGCAGCCGCGGTCACCTGCTCCCGGGCGGGTGCGGAGCCGCCGTACGCCTCCGAACTCGGGGATGTGTGAGGACGCCCGGCACTGTCCGGCCGGTGTGCGGCGTCCGCTGATTCCACTGTTGAGGAGTCAAGGTTCGTCGTGGCCGCGGAGATCGGGCGGCTGATTCTGCAACGTGCGGCGCCCCGCGGGAAGTTCCCGCGGGGCGCCGCATTTTTCTGGATTTACCGGATGCATCCGGTCCGAGGCCTCAGGCCTTGCGGGCCCGTGTCGTCTTCTTCGCGGGCGCCTTGGCGGGCGTCGCCTTCTTCGTGGCCCCGGCCGCCTTCTTGGTGGCCGTGTTGTTGGCGGTGGTGGCGGTGTTGGCGGTCGCCGTCTTCCGTGCCGTCGACTTGGCCGCGACCGCCTTCTTCGCCACCGGCCTGCGCGGGGCCTTGACGGAGCTGGCGTCGCTGACGCGGTCGGCGCCGAGGATCTCGCGCAGGAACTTGCCGGTGTGGCTGGCCGGGACCGCCGCGACCTCCTCGGGCGTGCCCTCCGCGACGACGAGTCCGCCGCCGGCGCCGCCTTCCGGACCCATGTCGACGACCCAGTCGGCGGTCTTGATCACGTCGAGGTTGTGCTCGATGACGATGACCGTGTTGCCCTTGTCGACAAGGCCCGCCAGGACCTTCAGCAGCTTGCTGATGTCCTCGAAGTGCAGACCGGTGGTCGGCTCGTCGAGGACGTAGACCGTGCGTCCGGTGGAGCGCTTCTGCAGTTCGCTGGCGAGCTTCACCCGCTGCGCCTCGCCACCGGACAGGGTGGTGGCGGACTGGCCGAGCCGGACGTAGCCGAGGCCGACGTCCTTCAGCGTGTTCAGGTGCCGGGCGATCGACGGGACGGCCTCGAAGAACCCCGTGGCCTCCTCGATCGGCATGTTCAGGACCTCGGAGATGGACTTGCCCTTGTAGTGGACCTCCAGGGTCTCCCGGTTGTACCGGGCGCCGTGGCAGACCTCGCACGGGACGTAGACGTCCGGGAGGAAGTTCATCTCGATCTTGATGGTGCCGTCGCCCGCGCAGTTCTCGCAGCGGCCGCCCTTGACGTTGAAGGAGAAGCGGCCCGGCAGGTAGCCGCGGACCTTCGCCTCGGTGGTCTCGGCGAACAGCTTGCGGATGTGGTCGAAGACGCCGGTGTACGTCGCCGGGTTGGACCGTGGGGTGCGGCCGATGGGCGACTGGTCGACGTGCACGACCTTGTCGACGAGGTCGTCGCCGTCCACGCGCGTGTGCCGGCCGGGGACGTTGCGCGCGCCGTTCAGCTCGCGGGCGAGGTGCGTGTACAGGATGTCGTTGACCAGCGTCGACTTGCCGGAGCCGGACACACCCGTGACGGCGGTGAAGACACCCAGCGGGAAGGACACGTCGATGTCCTGGAGGTTGTTCTCCCGGGCGCCGTGCACGGTGAGCCTGCGGGACGGGTCCTGCGGGCGGCGGATGTCGGGCAGCGGGATCGACTTCCTGCCCGACAGGTACTGGCCGGTCTGCGACTCGTCGTTGGCGAGCAGTTCCTTCAGGGAGCCGCTGTGCACCACCTTGCCGCCGTGCTCGCCGGCGCCGGGGCCGATGTCGACGACCCAGTCGGCGACCTTGATGGTGTCCTCGTCGTGCTCGACGACGATAAGCGTGTTGCCCATGTCCCGGAGCCTGACCAGGGTCTCGATGAGCCGGTGGTTGTCGCGCTGGTGCAGGCCGATCGACGGCTCGTCGAGGACGTACAGGACGCCGACGAGGCCGGAGCCGATCTGGGTGGCCAGGCGGATGCGCTGGGCCTCGCCGCCGGAGAGGGTGCCGGCCGCACGGTTGAGCGAGAGGTAGTCCAGGCCGACGTCGACCAGGAACTTCAGCCGCTCGTTGACCTCCTTGAGCACGCGCTCGGCGATCTTCTTGTCGCGGGCGTTGAGCTTGAGCTCGCCCAGGAAGTCGGCGCAGTCGCTGATGGACATCGCCGAGACCTCGGCGATCGACCTCTCCATGATCGTGACCGCGAGGACGATCGGCTTCAGGCGGGTGCCCTTACAGGTCGGACAGGGCACCTCGCGCATGTAGCCCTCGAAGCGCTCGCGGCTGGCGTCGCTCTCGGCCTCGCTGTGCCGGCGCTTGACGAACGGCACGGCGCCCTCGAAGGGCGTGGTGTACACGCGCTCGCGGCCGTACCGGTTGCGGTAGCGGACCTCGATCTGCGTCTTGTGGCCGTGGAGCAGCGCCTTCTTGGCGCGCTGCGGCAGGCCCGCGAAGGGGATGTCGGTGCGGAAGCCCAGCGCGTCGGCGAGGGCGCCGACCAGGCGGCCGAAGTAGTCCTTGGTGTGCCCGTGCGACCAGGGGTGGATGGCGCCCTCGTCGAGGGACTTGTCCTCGTCCGGGACGATCAGCTCGGGGTCGACCTCCATGCGCGTGCCGATGCCGGTGCACTCGGGGCAGGCGCCGAAGGGCGAGTTGAAGGAGAAGGAGCGCGGCTCCAGCTCCTCGAAGGACAGGTCGTCGTACGGGCAGTACAGGTGCTCCGAGTACATGCGCTCGCGCTCGGGGTCGTCCTGGGGGAGGTCGACGAAGTCGAGCACGACCATGCCGCCGGACAGGCCGAGCGCGGTCTCCACGGAGTCGGTGAGACGGCGCTTGGCGGTGTCCTTCACCGTGAGGCGGTCGACGACCACCTCGATGGTGTGCTTCTCCTGCTTCTTCAGCGTCGGCGGCTCGGAGAGCTGGATGGTCTCGCCGTCCACGCGCGCGCGGCTGTAGCCCTTGGTCTGGAGATCCGCGAAGAGGTCGACGAACTCGCCCTTGCGCTCGCGCACCAGCGGCGACAGCACCTGGAAGCGGCTGCCCTCCGGCAGCTCCAGGACCTTGTCGACGATGGCCTGCGGGGACTGGCGGGAGATCGGGCGGCCGCACTCGGGGCAGTGCGGCTTGCCGATGCGCGCGAAGAGCAGCCGCAGGTAGTCGTAGACCTCGGTGATGGTGCCGACCGTCGAGCGCGGGTTGCGCGAGGTCGACTTCTGGTCGATGGACACCGCCGGGGACAGGCCCTCGATGAAGTCCACGTCCGGCTTGTCCATCTGCCCGAGGAACTGGCGGGCGTACGAGGAGAGCGACTCCACGTAGCGGCGCTGCCCCTCGGCGAAGATCGTGTCGAAGGCCAGGGAGGACTTGCCCGACCCGGACAGGCCCGTGAAGACGATGAGCGAGTCACGAGGCAGGTCGAGCGAGACATTCTTGAGGTTGTGCTCGCGCGCGCCACGGACGATGAGACGGTCGGCCACAGCCGGTCCGCACCTTTCTTGAGAGAAGTGGCAGGGGCAGGGCCCCGTGCTTCTTCAGCCTAGGGGGAGCCACTGACAACGCCGGTCGGATTCCTGGATGACTCAACAATCCCCGACCATCCAGCATGCCCGACGCCGCCACCGACGATATAGCACGCGCATTCGATTTACGGAGCTGGTGCGAAACCTTCACCCGAAGGTGTGGCGGGTCTACTGTCGGCTCCATGATTGATCACGCTCATGACCTGGCGTCTGTACAGGAAGCGACAGAGCGACTCCTCACCGCAGCCGCCGAACTGGACAACGCGTCCGTCGCGCGACCGTCACGGCTGCCGGGGTGGACGGTCGGTCACATCCTGGCCCACCTCGCCCGCAACGCGGACGCCCTCGCCAACGTCCTCGAAGGACGCCCCATGTACGCCTCGGCCGAGGCCCGGGACGCCGACATCGAGCGGGACGCGCCGCGCCCGCTCGCCGCGCACCTCGCGGACCTCCGCGAGAGCGACGCCCGCTTCCGGACGGGGAGCGCCGGGCCCGCGGACTGGACGCGCACGGTGGAGCTGCGCAACGGGGTCACCGACCTGGCCGCGCGGGTGCCGTTCCGGCGCTGGACCGAGGTCGAGCTGCACCATGTCGACCTGGGGATCGGGTACGAGCTGGAGGACGTCCCGGCGGACTTCGCGGAGCGGGAGATCGACTTCCTCGCGGAGCGCTTCGGCGGCCATCCGGACGTCCCGTCGACAGGGCTGCGCAGCACCGGCGGCCGCGTCTGGACGACGGGCGGCGGCGCGCCGGGAGGCCCGGTCGGGGTCGAGGGGACGGCGGCCGACCTGCTCGGCTGGCTCGCCGGGCGCCGCGACGGCTCGGCCCTGAAGGTGACGGGCGGCGCCCTGCCGGTGCTCCCGCCGCTCTAGCACGCGGCGCCGTGCCGGCGCCCGGCGGCTATAGGCTGAGCGCCATGACGTACAGCGGAGAGGTGACGGTCGGCGGGCCGGCGGACGTGCACGAGCTCAAGGACCTGATGATCACCAAGATCGCGGTCGGGCCGATGAACAACAACGCCTATCTGCTGCGCTGCCGGGCCACGGACGAGCAGTTGCTGATCGACGCGGCCAACGACGCGGAGACGCTGGTGGGCATGATCGGTGACGACGGGATCGCGTCCGTCGTCACCACGCACCAGCACGGCGACCACTGGCAGGCGCTGGCCGAGGTGGTCGCCGCCACGGGCGCCCGGACGTACGCGGGCCGCGAGGACGCCGCCGGCATCCCGGTCGCCACCGACGTGGCCGTGGACGACGGCGACGTCATCCGCGTCGGCCGCGTCGAACTGACCGCCCGTCATCTCGTCGGGCACACTCCCGGCTCCATCGCCCTGGTCTACGACGACCCGCACGGCCATCCGCACGTCTTCACCGGGGACTGCCTCTTCCCCGGCGGTGTCGGCAACACCCGCAAGGACCCGAAGGCCTTCGCGAGCCTCATCCACGACGTCGAGACCAAGATCTTCGCCGCCCTGCCGGACGAGACCTGGGTGTACCCGGGCCACGGCAACGACACCACGCTGGGCACGGAGCGCCCGCACCTGCCGGAGTGGCACGCGCGCGGGTGGTGAGTCCGGGGGCGCCGGCGCCGCGGACGTGAGCGGGGCGCGCGTCACACACACGCACGCCCCGCGCGCGGACCTCAACACGCGCTCGGCGCACACCTCTTCACTCGCGCCCCGCGCGAAAGCCCTGTGCGCCCCGCGCCCGTCTCCCCGCGCACCCCGTGTGAACGGTTCGCACGCGCCGACCCCCGGCGCACGCTCCCCTCGCGTGTCGTCGCGCGGTGAACTGGTGCCAGCCCCGCTCAGGATGACGGCTCCTGCGCGGTACGGGCCGCCGGTCTTCTTTCCCCGCCCTCGACCGGCGGCCCCGGCGCGTCAGGCCACCGGGACACGGCGTTCACACGACCGCAACACCCGTTCCCAGTATGCGGACAAATACCCTCTTGACCTCGACAAACGCGGCGTTCGCTGCCACTCTCCCGCCATGCATCCTGCCCCGAGCGCGCCGCGTCGCGCTGCTGCCGCCGCCGTCATAGCCCTGCTCGCCACCGCTGTCGGCTGTGCTCCGCAGCCGGAGGAGAAGGCGTCCGGCACGTCCTCCTCGTCGGCCGGTACCACCTGCGCCAAGGGCAAGTTGGCCACGCAGACCTCAGGCAAGCTGACGATCGCGACGGACGAGCCGGCGTACGAGCCGTGGTTCGAGGACGACAAGCCGGACAACGGGAAGGGCTTCGAGTCGGCGGTCGCGTACGCCGTGGCGAAGCAGCTGGGGTACGGCAAGAGCGCGGTCGTCTGGCAGCGGGTGCCGTTCAACAAGGCGTTCGCGCCCGGGGTGAAGACCTTCGACTTCGACATCAACCAGGTGTCCATCAGCACCGAGCGCAAGAAGGCCGTGGACTTCTCGTCCGGCTACTACGACGTGCGCCAGGCCGTCATCGCGCTCAAGGGCGGCAAGGCCGCGAAGGCGACGGGCATCGCCGGTCTGAAGAGTCTCAAGCTGGGCGCCCAGGTCGGCACGACGAGCCTGAACTACATCAGCGACGTGGTGAAGCCGTCCCAGGAGGCCGCCGCGTACTCCAAGAACGACCAGGCCGTCTCGGCCCTCAAGAACGGCCAGGTGGACGCGATCGTCGTCGACCTGCCGACCGCCTTCTACATCACCTCGGCCCAGGTGACGAACGCCGAGATCGTCGGCCAGTTCGAGAACCAGGGCAGCACTCCCGAGCAGTTCGGGCTCGTCCTGGACAAGGGCAGCGACCTCACGTCGTGCGTGACCTCCGCCGTGGACGCCCTGCGCGAGGACGGCACGCTGGCGAAGCTGGAGAAGCAGTGGCTCTCCGACGCCGTCGACGCTCCGGTGCTCAAGTGACGGTCACGAAGGACGAGTCCGACCGGGAGGGCGCGGACGACAAGGGCGACATGCCGGCCGGCTCCCCGACGGGCGCCGACGGCTACTCGCCCTCCGGACGACGACTGGAGCGGGAGCGCTACAAGCGTGCCCGCGCGCGGCGCGCGACCGCGATCGCCGCGCTGTCGACCCTGGTGACGGCCGTCGTGCTGTACCTGGTCGTGGTCAGCGCGCCGGGCTGGGAGCGCACCAAGGAGACCTTCTTCGACGGGCAGTACGCGCGCGAGGCGTTCCCGAAGGTCCTCGAAGGGCTGTGGCTCAACGTCCGGCTGCTGCTGATCTGCGGCGTCGTGGTGCTCGCCCTGGGCATGCTGATCGCCGTCGCCCGCACGCTGCCGGGCCCCGTCTTCTTCCCGCTGCGGGCGCTCGCGGCGGCGTACACGGACTTCTTCCGCGGGCTGCCGCTGATCATCAACCTGATGATCGTGGTCTTCGGCGTGCCCGCGCTGCGGCTCCAGGGTGTGACCGTCGATCCCGTGCTGCTGGGCGGTACGGCGCTGACGCTGACGTACTCCGCGTACGTCGCCGAGGTGTTCCGCGCGGGCATCGAGTCCGTGCACCCCTCGCAGCGCGCCGCGGCCCGTTCGCTGGGCCTGACCAACCGGCAGGCGCTGCGCCACGTGGTGCTCCCCCAGGCCGTGCGCCGGCAGGTGCCGCCCCTGCTGAACGACCTGGTGTCGCTGCAGAAGGACACCGGGCTCGTGTCGATCGGCGGCGCGATCGACGCCGTACGGGCGTCCGACATCATCGCCCAGCGGAGCCTGAACTACACGCCGTACATCGTCGCCGGGCTGGTCTTCGTGGCACTGACCATCCCGATGACCCGCTTCACGGACTGGGTGACGGCCCGGATGGACCGGCAGCGGGCCCAGGGAGGAACCATATGAGCGACGCGCCCGTTCTGCGGATGGAGTCCGTGCGCAAGACCTTCGGCGACACGGTCGTCCTGCGGGACGTCGACCTGGCCGTCGCCCCGCACACGGTGACCGCGCTGATCGGCGCCTCCGGTTCCGGCAAGTCGACCCTGCTGCGCTGCGCCAACCTCCTGGAGGAGATCGACGACGGCGCGATCTGGCTCGACGGCGAGGAGATCACCGACCCGCGCGCGGACCAGGACGCGATCCGCCGTCGGATCGGCGTGGTCTTCCAGGCGTACAACCTCTTCCCGCACATGACCGTGCTGAACAACATCACCCTGGCGCCGCGCCGGGTGCACGGCGTCTCCCGCGCGGAGGCCGAGGAGCGGGCCAGGGAGCTGCTGGAGCGCCTCGGACTGGGCGGCAAGGCTGATGGCTACCCCGACCAGCTGAGCGGCGGCCAGCAGCAGCGTGTGGCGATCGTGCGCGCCCTGGCGGTACGGCCCCGGCTGCTGCTGCTCGACGAGATCACCGCCGCCCTCGACCCTGAGCTGGTGGGCGAGGTGCTCACCGTGGTGCGCGGCCTGAAGGGCGAGGGGATGACCATGGTCCTGGCGACGCACGAGATGGGCTTCGCCCGGGACGTCGCGGACCAGGTCTGCTTCCTGGACGGCGGAGTCGTGCTGGAACGCGGCACGGCCGAGCAGGTGTTCGGCGACCCGCAGCAGGAGCGCACCCGGCGCTTCCTGCGGCGGATCGTGGAGGCCGGCCGGCTCTGAAGGGCCCTGGCCGGCCCCGACGGGCTACGCGTCGGCGGTCGTGGCGCCGACCAGCGCCGCCACCCGCTCCACGCCGAACACATAGCCCTGCACACCGCATCCCGCGATCACGCCGTCGGCGCGCAGCGAGACGTACGAGTGGTGCCGGAACGACTCGCGCTTGTGGATGTTGGAGATGTGCACCTCCAGCACCGGCATCCCGTCGCAGGTGTTGAGGGCGTCCAGGATCGCGACCGAGGTGTGCGAGTAGGCGCCCGGGTTGATGACGATCCCGCAGTGGGTGAGGCGGGCCTCGTGGATCCAGTCGATCAGCTCGCCCTCGTGGTTGGACTGCCGGAAGTCCACCGTGCCGCCGTGGGCGGCCGCCGCCTTGGCGCACAGGGCCTCGATGTCGGCGAGCGTGTCGGAGCCGTAGATCTCGGGCTGACGCTGGCCGAGCAGGTTCAGATTGGGCCCGTTGAGGATCATGATCGGGGCGTTGGCCAGGGTGCGGGGCACGATTCCTCCGGTCCGTTTGGACGATGAACGGTCCTGGAGGGACCGTGGCTCAGACCGGTTTATCACGGTGCGCCGTGGCGCCCGTGAAGGGCGCCGTGCGCCCCCGTAACCCGCGATCACCGTGGGTGGTTGACGCGGCATGCGCGATGTACGCACCGTAAGGACGCCCTCGATGCTGCGGCTGGCGGCCGCCTCGCTCGCCGGTACCGCGATCGAGTTCTACGACTTCTTCGTCTACGGGACGGCCGCCGCCCTCGTCCTGGGCCCGCTGTTCTTCCCGACGTTCTCGCCGGTCGCGGGGACGCTGGCGGCGTTCGGGACGTTCGGGGTGGGGTTCGTGGCCCGGCCGCTGGGCTCGGTGCTGTTCGGGCACATCGGGGACCGGCGGGGCCGGCGGCCGGTGCTGGTCGGGTCCCTGCTGCTGACGGGCGCGTCGACGGTCGCGGTCGGGTTCGTGCCGTCGTACGACAGGATCGGCGTCGCCGCTCCCCTGCTGCTTCTCCTGCTGCGCTTCCTGCAGGGGCTGGGACTCGGCGGCGAGTGGGGCGGGGCGGTGCTGCTGACCTCGGAGCACGCGCCGGCCGGGCGGCGCGCCCTGTGGTCGAGCTTTGCGCAGATCGGTCCCGCTGTCGGCTTCCTGCTCGCCAACGGCGTGATGCTGGCCCTGTCGGCGTCCCTGTCCGACGCGGAGTTCGGGCGGTGGGGGTGGCGGGTGCCGTTCTGGGCCGCGGGGGCGCTGGCGCTGGGCGGGCTGTGGCTGCGTTCGTCGCTCGCGGAGAGCCCTCGGTTCCTGGAGATCGACGACCACGCGCGCGTGCCGCTCGCCGAGGTCGTACGGCACCACTGGCGGCTGGTGCTGCTGACGGCCGGGGCGCTCGCGGTCGGGTACGCGGTGTTCTACGCCGTGACGACCTGGTCGCTGGCGTACGGGACGGAGCGGCTCGGGGTGAGCCGGATCGTCATGCTGACCTGCGTCATGGCCGCCGTGGTGGTCAAGGGCTCGCTCACCCCGCTGATGGCCCTGCTCGGCGACCGCTACGGGCGGAAGCCGCTGTGCCTGGCGGGGTGCACGGCCTCGGTGCTGTGGATGTTCCCGATGGTCGCGCTGCTGTCGACCGGCGAGCCGCTGCTGATGTTCCTCGGGTTCACCGGTGCGCTGATCGCCTTCATCACCATGTTCGCGGTGATCGCTGCCTATCTGCCGGAGCTGTACGAGCCCCGGGTGCGCTGCACCGGCGCCGCCGTCGGCTACAACCTCGGCGGGGTCCTCGGCGGCGCGCTCACGCCGATCGTGGCGACGGCGCTGGCGGAGCACAGCGGCCGGGTGCCGTGGGGTGTCGGGGCCTATCTGACCGGGATCGCGCTGCTGAGCCTCGGCTGCTTCGCGCTGCTGCCGGAGACGCGTCCGGTGCCGGTGGCGGCGGCCGAGCCCGTCACGGGATGAGCGCTCCCGGGGCGGCTAGGGGTTGATCGCCAGCTCCAGGTAGGCGGCGAACAGGACCAGGTGGACGCCGCCCTGGAGCGGTGTCGCCCGGCCCGGGACCACGGTCAGGGAACTCACCACCACGGTGAGCGCGAGCAGCAGCATGTGGGTCGGGCCGAGGCCGAGGACCAGCGGGCCGGAGAGCCAGATGGAGGCCAGGGCGACGGCCGGTATCGTCAGGCCGATGCTGGCCATGGCCGAGCCGAGCGCCAGGTTGAGGCTGGTCTGCACGCGGTCGCGGCGGGCCGAGCGCAGGGCGGCGATGGTCTCGGGGAGCAGCACCAGCAGGGCGATGACCACACCGACGACGGCCTGGTGCAGGCCGGCCGCCTGCACGCCGGACTCGATCGTCGGCGAGACCCCCTTGGCCAGTCCGACGACACCGATCAGCGCGAGGCCCAGCAGGCCGAGGCTGATCCAGGCAGTGCGCGCGGACGGGGCCTGGGCGTGGTCGTCGACGCTGATCACTTCGCCCTGCCGGGTGATGGGCAGGAAGTAGTCGCGGTGCCGCACGGTCTGGGTCGCCACGAACAGGCCGTAGAGGATCAGTGAGGACAGGGCCGCGAAGGTCAGTTGTACGCCGGAGAACTCGGGGCCCGGCTTGCTGGTGGTGAAGGTGGGCAGCACCAGGCTGAGCGTGGCCAGGGTGGCCACGGTCGCGAGGGCGGCTCCGGTGCCCTCGGGGTTGAAGACCGCGGTGCCGTGACGCAGGGAGGCGACGAGGAGGCAGAGGCCGACGATGCCGTTGCAGGTGATCATCACGGCGGCGAAGACGGTGTCCCTGGCCAGGGTGGCGCTCTTGTCACCGCCGTCGACCATGAGGGTGACGATCAGGGCCACCTCGATGATCGTGACGGCGATGGCGAGGACCAGGGAGCCGAAGGGCTCGCCGACCCGGTGGGCCACGACCTCGGCGTGGTGGACGGCGGCGAGGACGGATGCCGCGAGGACCACGGTCACGAGTGCGACGACCGCGCCGGGCAGATTTCGTCCCCAGGTGAACAGGAGCAGGACGACCGCGAGCACCGGCACGAGGAGCGTCCACTGCGGGGTGAGCGACCTGAGCCGAGTGATCATGCAGCGATGGTGGCAGAGGTGTACAGGATTCGCATTCCGGTCCTTTCGGTCTCCGGGGGCCTGCCGCCGGTGCGGCGCGGCCCCCGGGTCTTACGGGCGCGGTCGGGCGGTCACGCGAAGTCGGTCAGGTCCACGACGTCGCAGTCGGTGAAGGACGGCGGCCGGGTGCACAGGGCGGCCAGCCGCTCGGCGAACTTGGCTGTCTCCGGGTCGTCGCTGTTGCGCATGGCCTCCTCGTAGGAGTCGAACTCGATCAGTCCGAGGTAGTGGCCGGGCCGGCTCCGGTCCCGGAGGATCAGGCGGCGCGTGGGGCCGCCTTCGTGGTCGGCGAGCTGGTTGCCCATCTCGTCCGCGAGGACCCTCATCTCGTCCATGCGGTCGGTCTCGAAGTCGATGATCTGGACGAATGTCACGGTTGCCTCCATCGGGTGGCGGTCTCCCCGACCGGGGACTTTCCGCCACCCAACGAAGCACCGGGAGCGGTGCGCGGGCCATGCGCTTCGCGCCGCTGCGCGGGTGGTTGTTCCTACGTACGACGTGGTCAGACGTCGATGCTGTCCTTCGGAGCGCCTTCGCTCGACGTCCGCGCCGCCCCGTCCGCCGCCTGCTTCCCCGAGGCTCTGAGGCTGGTGATCGTGGTGACGATCAGGACCGCGCAGATGACGCCGAGCGAGACCGGGATGCTGATCTCCGGGACGTGGACGCCGGACTCGTGCAGGGCGTGCAGCACCAGCTTGACGCCGATGAAGCCGAGGATGACCGACAGGCCGTACGAGAGGTGGACCAGCTTCTTCAGCAGTCCGCCGATGAGGAAGTACAGCTGCCGCAGGCCCATCAGCGCGAAGGCGTTGGCGGTGAAGACGATGTAGGGGTCCTGCGTCAGGCCGAAGATCGCGGGGATGGAGTCCAGCGCGAACAGGACGTCGGTCGTACCGATCGCGAGCATCACGACCAGCATCGGGGTCATGACCCGCTTGCCGTTCTGCTCGATCCACAGCCTGGTGCCGTGGTAGCGGTCGGCCACGCCGAACCTGCGCTCCGCGGCCTTGAGCAGCTTGTTCTCCTCGAACTCCTCTTCCTCCCCGTCGGCCCGGGCCTCCTGGATGAGCTTCCAGGCGGTCCAGATCAGGAAGGCGCCGAAGAGGTAGAACACCCACGAGAAGTTGGCGATGATCGCGGCGCCGGCCGCGATGAAGACGGCCCGCAGGACCAGGGCTATGAGGACGCCGACGAGCAGCACCCGCTGCTGGTACTGCGAGGGCACGGCGAACTTCGCCATGATCAGGACGAAGACGAAGAGGTTGTCGACGCTCAGCGACTTCTCGGTGATGAAGCCCGCGAAGAACTCCCCGGCGGGCCCGCCGCCGGAGAAGACGAGCAGGCCGAGGCCGAAGAGTCCGGCCAGGGCGATCCAGACGACGGTCCAGATTCCGGCTTCCTTGATGGATACGTCGTGCGGCTTGCGGCCGATGAGGAAGTCGACCGCGATGAGGGCGGCCAGCCCCAGGATGGTGAGGACCCACAGGGTCACGGATACATCCACTGCGCCTCCGGTTCGTGAACGGCAAAAGGTCAGCGCTGTCGCTGCCGGAGGTCTCTTCCACCCGAGACGGGCCGACGCCCCGGGATCCGACTGGATCCGTATTGACGGGTACGCCGCAGCAGACAGGGAGTACTCCCCTCCGTGTGGAAAACAGTACCCCAATCACCAAGGAAAGGTAAAGAGCTTGGTAAAAGAAAGACCAAGTCAGCTGGCCAGGGGACTTTACATGCGCTTGGTGCGGGCGATGGCGATCTGGGTGAGCACCTGCTGGAGCACCTGGCTGCCGGCCGGCGCGAGGCAGGGTTCGTACGTCCAGGCGTGCCCCACCCACGGGTCGGCGAGGTGGTCGTCCGGCACCGGCGTGAGTCGCATCAGCGAACGCCAGAGCGGGTCGAGCAACGGCCCGTACGCGGCGGCGTCCTCACGGTCGGCGACCAGCAGGAGGTGGACGCCGGCGTCCGGGCCCTCGTCCGCGAGATAGCGCAGCCGGGTGACGGCCCGGTCGTCGAAGCCGTGCGGGAAGTCGTTGACGATCAGCAGCTGCCGTGAGGTGTCCAGACCGGGCGGCAGGGCGTCGGCCGCACCGCCGCGGAGCGCCATCTGCACCAGGTCGACCCGCTCGGTCAGCCGGCTCAGTACGTCCGTCACACCGGCGGCACGGGCCGCGGGCGGCATGGCCAGCACACCGGCGCCGGTCAGCGGCGCGAGTGCGGAGGCACCGGAACCGGCGGCGTCGACGACCTGGACCCCGAACTCACCCGCGGGGTGGACGGCCAGCAGCCGGGCCGCGAGCGCCACGGCCGTCCGCAGGGCGAGATGCCGCACCTCCGCGGGGTCGGACAAGGCTCCGTCGGCGGTCGGCGCGAGACCGCTGTCGATCCACAGGCCCCGTTCCAAGGGCAGCCGGACCAGCATCGGAATGCGCAGCGGATCGCTCTCCGGGAGGTGGAGGTCGCCCAGGCGCACGGCCATCGGCGGCTCCGTCGGCACCTGGTAGGCGTGCCAGGCGGGGTTGTCCCAGCGGGCGTAGGCCGGTGGCAGCGCGGGCTCGACGACCTCGGACTCGGCGGTGAGCTGGGCGAGGTCGCGGTCGATGGCCGCCCGGGCCTGGTCGACCAGCTGGGCCTGCCGGGCACGGGCCGCCTCGCGTGCGGCGTCGCCCGCCGAGCCCAGCCGGCTGCGCGGGTCGGAGAGGACCTGGTCGAGCTCCTTCTCCAGGCGCGACTCGGCGAAGTCGACGGCGCTGCGGTAGGCGGCGGTGGTGCGGGCCAGGTCCTCGAACATCCCCCAGACCTGGTTGTAGAGCCGCTCGTCCATGGACCAGCCGACCGCGTCACCGGCGACGGGCGCCACGGGCCCCTCCTCGGGGGCGGCGGCAGGCGGCGGCTCGGCCGTCCGGCGGCGCTTGGGGTGCGTGTAGTCGATGGGGCCGGAGGCGGACGAGGAGGCCTCGGCAGCGCCGGGTTCGGCCGCGGCCGGGGAACGGCCGTCATCGGTCGCAGGGTTCGTCTCACCGATCCCGCTGGCGGGAGAGGGGGCGGCCCGGCCGTCGCCGGGGGTCTGGCCGTCGTACGGAGACCCCGTGGGCGGCGTCACGGCGGTGGAGGCGGCGCCGGACGGGTCGGTGCCCGTGACGGACGCCGTGGTGCGCAGGGAGCGGTCGGCGTCCGTGGCATGCACGGGCACCGACCGGGCCATCCCCTGCGCCACGGCCTCCTCGATCTCGGCGGCGAGGCGGTCGGCCCGGGGCAGGCCCTGGTCCGCGAGGAGCGCGCCGAGGCCGTCCGCGTACCCCTGGCCCACCGCGCGGATCTTCCAGGCGCCCTGGCGGCGGTAGAGCTCCAGGGCGACGACGGCCGACTCGGCGTCCAGGCCGGCGAGGGTGTAGGCGGCGACCTCGGTGCCGTCGAGGCCGGTGACCGCGGCGCGGGGCGCGGCGACGGCGCCGAAGCGGACCGGGCCGCCCGGCACGGCGGGCAGGGCGATCAGCACACTGACGCGGTGGACGGTCTCGGGCAGGGCGTCGAGGTCGACGGCGAGGCGGTGTTCGGCGGCGGCCTGCCGGGAGACCTCGATCCCGGGCAGGCTGGGCGCGCCGGGGTGGGCCACCTGGTCGGCGCCGCGCACCTGGCCGTTCTCGTCGCCGAGGGTGGCCCCGGCCACGACCGGCACGTGGGCGAGGACGCGGATCTCGATCCGGTTCCGCGAGAGCGGATGGTTCTGCCCGCGCTTCAGCTCGGCCGCCATTGCCCACGTCCCCCGGTTCGTCGTGTCGTCGTGCTCCGCCGGACCCCTTCTACAGGATCGGCAGGATCGACGGCACCAGGTCCTGGAAGGTGCGGCCCCTGGCCGGGACGCCCAGGGCCGTCATCGTCCAGCCCTGTCCCGTCCGGTGCACCTTGGCCATGATCTGGGCGGTGTACTCGCCGCCGCCGTCGAGCGTGTAGCGGGCGAGTTCCTGGCCGTTGGTCTCGTCGACCAGCCGGCAGAAGGCGTTCTGCACTTCCTGGAAGGTCTGGCCGGTGAAGGAGTTGACGGTGAAGACGATCTGGTCGACGTGGACCGGGACGCGTGCGAGGTCGACGAGGATGGCCTCGTCGTCGCCGCCCTGGCCGGCGCCGCCGACGAGGTTGTCGCCCGTGTGGCGGACGGAGCCGTCGTCGCTGACCAGGTGGCGGAAGAACACGACGTCGACGGGCTGCTTGTCGGCGAAGAGCACCGCCGAGGCGTCCAGGTCGATCTCGCGGGTGCGCGAGCCGAACAGTCCGCGCCGGGGTGCCGCCTTCCAGCCAAGACCCATACGGACGGCGCTCAGGGAGCCTCCGTCCTTCTTCTCCAGGCTGATGGCCTGACCCTTGGTCATGTTGACGGTCACGGCTGCTTCCCCTCGTCCGGTGTCCCCTGCTGGCCGCGAAGTGCGCGGTTGACCAAAACCCTATGCAGCGCCACTGACAGTGCCGAACCCCGGCCCGCGCTTTGTGTCGGTCTTGCAACACTTCGCGCCCTTGCCGGGGTCCGGCGGCGGCCCTGACCTCAGGCCAGGCCCGCCTCCCTCATCTGACGCAGTTCCTTCTTCATCTCGGACACCTCGTCACGCAGCCGGGCCGCGATCTCGAACTGGAGATCGGCCGCGGCGGCGCGCATGCGCTCCGTCATCTCCTCGATCTGCTCGGAGAGTTCGGCCGCCGGACGGTCGGTGGGCACCGCTTCCCCGGCCTTGCCCTTGGCCGCCTTGCCGGCCTTCGCCCCCTTGCCGGCCTTGCCGCCCAGGGACGGTACGGGCGCCTTGGCTCCCTTGCCGTCCTTCAGGTTGCGGTAGCCCGAGCCGAGCAGTTGTTCGGTGTCGACCTCTTCGCGGGCGATCTGCGCGACGATGTCGTTGATCTTCTTCCGCAGCGGCTGCGGGTCGATGCCGTTGGCCTTGTTGTAGGCGACCTGCTTCTCCCGGCGCCGGTTGGTCTCGTCGATGGCCTTCTCCATCGCCGGGGTGATCTTGTCGGCGTACATGTGGACCTGGCCGGAGACGTTGCGCGCCGCGCGGCCGATGGTCTGGATCAGCGAGGTGCCGGAGCGCAGGAAGCCCTCCTTGTCGGCGTCGAGGATCGCCACCAGCGACACCTCGGGCAGGTCGAGGCCCTCACGCAGCAGGTTGATGCCGACCAGGACGTCGAACTCGCCGGAGCGCAGCTCGCGCAGCAGCTCGACGCGGCGCAGGGTGTCGACGTCGCTGTGCAGGTAGCGGACCTGGATGCCGAGTTCCAGGAAGTAGTCGGTGAGGTCCTCGGCCATCTTCTTGGTGAGCGTGGTGACCAGGACGCGCTCGTCCTTCTCGGTGCGCTTGCGGATCTCGTGCACCAGGTCGTCGATCTGCCCCTCGGTGGGCTTGACGACGACCTCCGGGTCGATCAGGCCGGTGGGCCGGATGATCTGCTCGACGACGCCGTCCCCGCGGGACAGCTCGTAGGCGCCCGGGGTCGCCGACAGGTAGACCGTCTGCTCGATCCGCTCCTGGAACTCCTCCCATTTCAGGGGGCGGTTGTCCAGCGCGGAAGGCAGCCGGAAGCCGTGGTCGACGAGGGTTCGCTTGCGGGAGGCGTCGCCCTCGTACATAGCGCCGATCTGCGGGACGGTGACGTGCGACTCGTCGATGACGAGGAGGAAGTCGTCCGGGAAGTAGTCCAGCAGGGTGTTGGGCGGGGAGCCGGGCAGGCGGCCGTCGAAGTGCATCGAGTAGTTCTCCACGCCGGAGCAGGTGCCGATCTGGCGGAGCATCTCGATGTCGTACGTGGTGCGCATCCGCAGGCGCTGGGCCTCCAGGAGCTTGCCCTGCTTCTCCAGCTCGGCGAGGCGCTCCCCCAGCTCCTTCTCGATGTCGTTGACGGCCCGCTCCATGCGCTCGGGGCCCGCGACGTAGTGGGAGGCCGGGAAGACGTACAGGTGCTGGTCGTCGCTGATGATCTCGCCGGTGAGCGGGTGGAGCGTGGACAGCGCCTCGATCTCGTCGCCGAACATCTCGATGCGGACGGCGAGCTCCTCGTAGACCGGGAAGATCTCGATGGTGTCGCCGCGCACCCGGAAGGTGCCGCGGGTGAACGCCATGTCGTTGCGCGTGTACTGGATGTCCACGAAGCGGCGCAGCAGCTGGTCGCGGTCGATCTCGTCGCCGACCCGCAGCGGGACCATCCGGTCGACGTACTCCTGCGGTGTACCGAGGCCGTAGATGCAGGAGACCGAGGCGACCACGATGACGTCGCGGCGGGTGAGCAGCGAGTTGGTGGCGGAGTGGCGCAGCCGCTCGACCTCCTCGTTGATCGAGGAGTCCTTCTCGATGTAGGTGTCCGACTGCGGGACGTACGCCTCGGGCTGGTAGTAGTCGTAGTACGAGACGAAGTACTCGACCGCGTTGTTCGGGAGGAGCTCGCGGAACTCGTTCGCCAGCTGGGCGGCCAGCGTCTTGTTCGGCGCCATCACCAGGGTGGGCCGCTGGAGCTTCTCGATCATCCACGCGGTGGTGGCGGACTTGCCGGTGCCGGTCGCGCCGAGGAGGACGACGTCCTTCTCGCCGCCTTCGATGCGCTTGGCCAGCTCGGCGATGGCCGCCGGCTGGTCACCGCTGGGCTGGTACGGGCTGACGACCTCGAAGGGCGCCACCGTGCGTTCGATGTGAGAAACGGGCCGCATGGCATCCACCGTACGACCCCGCACTGACAACCGGCTCTGATCAGCGGTTCTGCGGAGTCCGTGAGTTGTGGTGGCCCTGCTTGCGGCCGATGCGCAGGGACGGGCGGCGGCTCGGGTGGTGGGTGACCTCGTCGGCCGGGACACCGGGCTTGTGCTCCACGCGGAGCCGGTCGGGCTTGCCCGTGACCATCAGCGGGTCGAACATCACGACGACGGCGGCGAGGCAGAGGAAGGCCAGCGGGCCGATCAGCATGGGGGCGAGCAGGGAGGCGGGCGAGTCGCCGGGGACGTCCCCGCCGGTGCCGTGGAGGTGGACGCTGAGCGCCGCCATGCCGGTGTAGTGCATGCCGCTGACGGCGAGTCCCATGACGAGGCTGGCGCCGACGCTCCACAGGAAGCCGCGGACCTGTCCGGCCGCCCACAGGGCCGAGGTGGCGGCCACGACGCCTATCACCACGGACACGGCCACGGTGACGGTGTTGTACTCCAGGCTGCCGTTGAGACGGAGGCCCGCCATGCCGAGGTAGTGCATCGACGCGATGCCCAGGCCGGTGATGGTGCCCCCGGTGAAGAGCGCGGTTCCGGTGGCCCCCCGGTAGCCGACGATGAAGATCCCGACGCCCACCATGACGATGGCGAGGCCGAGGCTCGCATAGGTGATCGGCTGGTCGTAGTGGATCGGCGTCTCCTCGACGCTGAACCCGATCATGGCGATGAAGTGCATGGTCCAGATGCCGGAGCCGATGGCCGCCGAGCCCAGGGCGAGCCAGGCGGGCCGCCACGAGTGCGCCACCAGCATCGCCCGGGTCGTGCAGCGCAGCCCGAGGGCACCGCCGAGGCAGGCCATCAGGTAGGCCACCAGCGGGGTGACGACCCCGTAGCTGAATCCGTCGACCGTGCCCTGCATCTGCGGCTGCCCTTCACCCTTTGCGTCCCGGAATATTTGGTATGCGCCCCCGTCCCAGGACCGCCCGAGCGGTCAGGGTTGACGCAGAGAGTATGACCCCCACCGGAATGGTCGAACGATTTTCCGGCAAAGAAACACGGCCTTGTCGCAGTTGTGCGGCACTGGTGAGCGGACTTGGGCAACACCATTCAATCTGTGGCCGTCCCGCACCCAACCGCTGTTGACTCCCTGCTGTCAGTCTTGTGCTGTACGTGATCGCACGACGTCGGGAGTAGGCATGCACGCGCGCGTAGTTGCCGCCACCATCACCGCGCTTCTGGGGACGGCCGCTCTGCTGAGCCCCGTCTCCGACGCCCGGGCCGGCGGCACCGGTGAACCCGTGGTGCTCGCCCACCGGGGGGCCTCCGCCTACGCCCCCGAGAACACGCTGGCCTCGATCGACAGGGCGGCCGCGATGGGCTTCACCTGGGTCGAGAACGACGTCCAGCGGACCAGGGACGGCCGGCTCGTCGTCATCCACGACGACAGCCTGCGGCGCACCACGAACGTCGCCCGGGTCTTCCCCGGCCGGGCGCCCTGGAAAGTGAAGGACTTCACAGCCGCGGAGATCGCCCGGCTGGACGCGGGCAGTTGGTTCTCCCCCGCGTACGCGGGCACGCGCGTGCCGACGCTGGCCCAGTACATGCGCCGGATCGAGCACAACCACGAGAAGCTGCTCCTGGAGATCAAGAACCCGGAGCTGTACCCGGGCATCGAGGCCCAGATCCTGAAGTCGCTGGGCGACCAGGGCTGGCTGGACCGGCGGCACCTCGACCGGCTCGTCGTGCAGAGCTTCAGCGAGGACAGCCTGCGCGTCGTGCACGCCCTGAAGCCCGCCGTGACGACCGGCTACCTCGGCACACCGTCCGCGGCGTCGCTGCCGCGGTACGCGCGGTTCACCGACCTCGTCAACCCTTCGGTGACGTCGATCTCCAAGGAGTGGGTGGCCTCCGCGCACTCGCTCGACGGACCGCACGGCCGGCGGCTGCGCGTCTTCACCTGGACGGTGAACGACGCGGTCACCGCCTGGAAGGCCGCCGGGTACGGCGTCGACGGGATCATCACCAACAAGCCGGACGTGGTGCGGGCCGCGCTGAACGGGGGGTGAGCGGGCCGGGCGGCGGGCGTTGTCGGTGCCGGGTCGTACGGTGGGCGCATGGACAGCGAAGGGCAGTACGGGCAGCGGGTGGTGTGGGCCGTCGTGGGCACCGGCATCGGTCCGCTGCTGCTGGCGGCGACCCACGACGGCCTGGTGAACGTGGTCTTCCACGCCACCGACGCGGTGCGGGAGCGGACGGTCGAGCGGCTGGCGGCCCGGCTGGGCACCGAGCCCGTGGAGGATCCCGGGGCGCCGGTGCTGGCCGAGGCGATACGCCAGCTGCGGGCGTACTTCGCGGGCGAGCGGCAGGACTTCGACCTGCCGCTCGACTGGTCGCTGATATCCGGCTTCAACCGGCAGGTGCTGCGCGAACTGGCCGCCGGCGTCCCGTACGGCTCGGTGGTCGGGTACGGCGACCTGGCCGGGCGGGTCGGGCAGCCGGGCGGGGCGCAGGCCGTGGGGGCGGCGATGGGCGCCAATCCGCTGCCGGTCGTGGTGCCGTGCCACCGGGTGGTGGAGCGCGACGGCGGGATCGGCGGGTTCGGGGGCGGTCTGGAGACCAAGCGGAAGCTGCTCGCCCTGGAGGGCGTGCTCCCCGAGCCCCTGTTCTGAGCCGCCCCGGCGGGCTCGCTCAGCCGTAGTGCCGCGCCTCGACGACGTTGGCGTCCGGGTCCCGGAAGCAGAAGTTGCGCGGGGCCTTCCCGCGGGCGCCGAAGGAGTCGTGGCCGACGCCGGTCATGGGGACGGCCCGTTCGGCGAGGCGGGCCCGCAGGGCGTCGGACGGCAGGGCCAGGCAGACGTGGTGGACGGGGTGACCCGCGCCGCCCGCCGTTCCGGGGAGCGCCGGCATGTGCTCGGCGAGGCTGTGCGGGGCGAGGTCGAGGACGGTCTCCTCGTTGACCCGTGCGGAGGGGAAGGGCGCCTCTCCCGAGGTGAACTCCGCGACTCTCAGGGGCTCCAGGCCGACCGCCCGCCCGTGGAAACCGGCGGCGGCCACCGGGTCGGCGACCCAGAGGACGACATGGTCCAGACGTACCGTGCGATGCGTCATGCGGCCAGGCTGGTGGCGTCCCCCACAGGCCGCAAGCGTTTAGCGGGGTGCGCCGCCCGCCAGAGATGAGGGAGGACCGACGGACAGGAGGCAGGCGCGTGGTGCTGGTGGTGTCGGAAGAGGTCCGTGAGGCACGCGACTCGGGCCGGGCGGTGGTGGCCCTGGAGTCCACGATCATCGCGCACGGGCTGCCACGCCCGCGCAACCTCCAGGTGGCGCTTGAACTGGAGGACGCGGTACGGCGGGAGGGCGCCGTGCCCGCGACCATCGCGGTGCTGGACGGGCGGCCCCATGTCGGCCTGGACAAGGAGCAGTTGGAGCGCGTCGCCAACGAGGACGGCATCCGCAAGCTGGGCCATCGCGACCTGCCGCTCGCGGTGGCGTCGGGGGCGAGCGGGGCGACCACCGTGTCGGCGACGGCGCAGCTGGCGGCGCTGGCCGGTCTCCGGGTGTTCGCGACGGGCGGCCTCGGCGGGGTGCACCGGGAGTGGACGGTGACCCAGGACGAGTCCGCCGACCTGGGGCTGCTGGCCCGCACCCGGATCACGGTGGTGTGCGCGGGTGTGAAGTCGATCCTGGACGTGCCGGCGACCCTCCAGCGTCTGGAGACGCTGGGCGTGGCCGTCGCGGGGTACGGCACGGACCGCTTCCCCGGCTTCTACCTGTCGGACTCCGGACATCCGGTCGAATGGACGCTGGAAACCCCGGAGCAGATCGCGGACGTCATGCGGGCCCAGGACACGCTCGACGCGGCGGACACGGCCCTGATCGTCGCCAACCCGGTCCCGGAGGCGGAGCAGCTCGACCCGGCGCTGCACGCGCGCGTGCTGGCCGACGCGCTGCACGCGTGCGACGCGGAGGGCATCACCGGTCAGGCGGTCACGCCGTTCCTGCTCGGCTATCTGGTCCGGCACACGGACGGCGCCTCGCTGGAGGCCAACCTGGCGGCCGTGCGCGGCAACGTACGGCTGGCCGCGCGCATCGCCTCGGCGTGGGCCAGGGGGTGACGACGGACCGGGAGGCGCCACGGGGCGCGACCTGGACGCCGGGCCGGGGGACGGCGCCGGGCGGGAGCGGGGCGCTGCTGGTCGTCGGGGACGTGGTCACCGACGTCGTGGCCCGGCACCGGGGGCCGCTCGCGGCCGGCACCGACACCGCCGCCGCGATCCGGACCCTGCCCGGCGGCGCGGGCGCCAACGTGGCCTGCTGGGCCGCGTACACGGGCTGTGGGGACGTACGGCTGCTGGGGCGGGTCGGGACGGACGCGGCGGCGTGGCACGAGCGGGAGCTGCTGGCCGCCGGGGTGCGGCCCCGGCTGGTGGTGGACCCCGAGGCCGCGACGGGGACGGTGGTCTGTCTGGTCGACAGCGGTGCCTCGGCGGAGCGCACCTTCCTCACGGACAGCGGGGCGTCGCTGCGGCTGGAACCCGCCGACTGGTCGGACGCGCTGCTCGACAGGGTGGCCCGGCTGCACCTCTCCGGCTACCTGCTGTTCTCCGAGCCGAGCCGGGAGCTGGTGACGGTGGCCCTGGCCTCGGCACGCGCGCGTGGCGTGCCGGTGAGTCTGGATCCGGCGTCGGCCGGGTTCCTGGTGGCGCTGGGCGTGGACCGTTTCCTGGCGCTGGTGGAGGGCGTGGACGTCCTGCTGCCGAGCCGGGACGAGGCCTGTCTGCTGACGGGGCTGCCCGATCCGGCGGACGCGGCGGCCAAGCTGAGCCGGCAGGTACCGCTGGTGGTGGCCAAGTCGGGGGCGGACGGCGCGCTGGTGGCCCGGTCGGGCAGCGTCCTCGCCCGCGTCCCGGCCGCGCCCGCGACGCCCCGGGACACCACGGGCGCCGGTGACGCCTTCACCGGGGCGTTCCTCGCCGCGCTGGTCGCCGGCGCGGACGCGCGGGAGGCGGCGGCGCAGGGCTGCCGGGCGGGTGCGCGGGCGGTGGAACGCGTGGGCGCCAGACCGCCCACGCACGACACCGGACCGAGCGCGCCCCGCTGACATTGCATCGCGTGCGCACCGCCCCGCTGACACGGCATCGCGTGCGCACCGCACCGCCAGCTTTCGGCAGGGCGGGCGGGTCCACGCCCCGGGACTGCTGGTCTCCGGCTCGGGGGAACCGGTCTACGCCTTGCGGCCCCAGGCGGAGATCATCGGGGCCGTGGCGAGGTCCATGCCGCCCGCTTCCACATGGGCCAGGTGCTGGTCGATGTCCGCGTCGGTGGCCAGGCCCGCGCCGACGAGCTGGTCGCGGATCTGCCGGACGGTGGCGGACTCCAGGGCGGTGCAGGCGGGCGAGGCGACGGGGAAGTACGCGTCGGCCTCCACGTTGCGCAGCCCGGCCTCGCGGAGCAGCCGCGGGAGCTTGCGGCCGTAGGACAGGTCGGCGCCGCGTTCGGCGAGGAGCTTGCGGAAACCCTGGCGCAGGCGGTTGGCGAGCTGCTGTTCGGGGCCGTACTCGTAGGGGCAGGTGAGCGGCTGGAGGGCGGCGTCGGCGTCCTCGACCAGCAGCCGCCCGCCGGGGCGCAGGGCCTTGATCATGGAGCGCAACGCCCGCTCCCGGTCCGGCACATGGACCAGCACGAGCCGGGCGTGCACCAGGTCGAAGCCCTCCCCCGGCGGCTCCTCGGCGCCCACGTCGTGGGTACGGATCTCGACCGGCGGACGGCCGGCCGGGGCGAGCAGCGAGGTGTCGATGTCGGTGGCGACGACCCTGCCGGTCGGCCCCACCTTCTTGGCCAGCCAGGACACCACGGAGGTGCCGCCCGCGCCGACCTCCCAGCAGCGCCAGCCCGCGCCGAGACCGAATGCCTCCAGGTGCCGGAAGGTGACGGGGTCGAAGAGGCCGGCGAACGCGTCGAAACGCTGAGCGGCCTGGCTCTGGCGGTTGTCGAGGAGGTACCCGTCGGCTCGTGTCATGAAGCGATCCTCCCAGTTGTCCGGCTTGTCCGGGACGGTCGACGCTCCGGCACGCGGGAGTGCGGCGGCCGGGTGCGGGAACCCTCTGTCCACGGGCGGGAACGAGCCGCGGGGACCTGGTCGTCCACAGCCGGGAACCAACCGGAACGCACTGCTCCCACAGGCTTACCCGCGTCTCACACCGGACTGGCAGACTTGCCCGGCAGGACGCGGAAGCGTTGTGCGAGGGGATCCACGCGAGGAGATCCGGATGACGGTGGCAGGGAATCTGCGGAAGGTCACGGGGCTGGGCCGGGCCGGCGGGCTGCGCAGGGTGGCCCGGCTCGCGCGGCGGCTGCCCCGCGTCGACCTGAACCATCACGCGCGGTCCCCGCTGGGCTCCTCGGTGGTCAACTGCGTGACGTACGAGGACGGGGTACGGGTCCCGGAGTGCAGTGACCTCTTCTCCGCCGTGGAGCGGGTCCGCAAGAACGGCGAGGGGTTCGTGTGGCTGGGGCTGCACGAGCCGACGGACAGCGAGTTCGCGGGCATCGCCGAGCTGTTCGACCTGCATCCGCTGGCCGTGGAGGACGCGGTGGAGGCCCACCAGCGCCCGAAGGTGGAGCGGTACGGCGAGGCGCTGTTCGCGGTGTTCAAGACGGTCTGCTACGTCGAGCACGAGCAGCTGACGGCGACGAGCGAGGTGGTGAACACCGGCGAGATCATGGTGTTCGTCGGCGAGGACTTCGTGATCACGGTGCGGCACGGCCGGCACGGCTCGCTGGGGCCGCTGCGGGAGGAGTTGGAGTCCTCGCCGGGCCAGCTCGCCAAGGGGCCGGCGGCGGTGCTGCACGCGATCGCGGACCATGTGGTCGACGACTACCTGAACGTCACGGACGCGGTGCAGGCGGACATCGACCAGGTCGAGGCGGACGTCTTCGCGGAGAACGGCGCGCGGGCCGATCCGGGGCGGATCTACCAGATGAAGCGCGAACTCCTCGAACTGAAGCGGGCGGTGGTGCCGCTCGGGCGGCCGATGGAGGAGCTGACCTCCCGGCCGGTACGGGTGGTCCCCCCGGAGATACAGACCTACTTCAGGGACGTGCTCGACCATCTGATGCGGGCCAGGGAGCAGATCGCCTCCTTCGACGAACTCCTCAACTCCATCCTCCAGGCGCATCTGGCGCAGGTGACGGTCGCGCAGAACGAGGACATGCGCAAGATCACGGCCTGGGCCGCGGTGATCGCCGTGCCGACGATGGTGTGCGGGGTGTACGGCATGAACTTCGTTCACATGCCGGAGCTGCACTGGCGGTTCGGCTACCCGCTCGTCATCGCCGTCATATCCGTGGCGTGTCTGGCCCTGTACCGGGGCTTCCGGCGCAACGGCTGGCTGTGACCGGGGCCGTCCCCGGCTGAGCCACTGGGCCGCTCAGCCGCTCCACGCGGGGTGTCTCGGGTCGTTGGCGCGGACCAGGACGTCGGCCGTGCCGGCCGGGTCGGTCTCGTCCGTGTAGCGCTCGAAGGCGGGAAGGGTCCAGTGGTCGGCCTCGGGGGTGCGGCGGCCCAGGGCGCCGGGAGACAGGAGGAGGTGGACGGTCAGGTCGAACGGGAACCAGTGCCGCAGCAGGAGCGGTCCGTGCAGCAGCAGGAGCCCTCCGGGCGGTAGTCGGACGTAGTCGCTGCGGGTGGCGCGGTCGGTGGCCTCGTCCCACAGGTCGGGCAGGACGCGGCCGGTCCCGCCCGGGTCGAGGGGGCCGAAGACCTCCCGCCACAGGGCGTTGGTGTCGAACCAGCCGCCGTAGTACGACTCGGCGTCCCGGCGGCCGTGCTCCAGGCGCAGTGAGGCGGGGCGCAGGAAGTCCTCGGTGCCGACGACGAGCGAGGGCCGGCCCCGGACGCGCAGCGCCTGCGCGACGCGCTCCGCGAGGTCCCCGGGCCGGGCGGCCGGGGCACCGTCGAAGGCGACGCGCGGCCAGGCACCCCCGTCGGCAGGCTTCAGCTCGGCCAGCCGCTCGGCGAGGCGTTCGGCGAGCCGGTCCCAGGTGATCGCTTCGAATCGCACGGGGTCATGATGCCGGGTGGGGCGGGAGCAGAGAGCGCCGGGCGTCCCGGGGTGCCTGGGCAGGCGCCCGTGGCCGCCGGCGCGTGCGCGTGAGAGCGGCCCGCGGAAGGGGGAAGTACCGCATATGACGCGTCTGGCAACTCCCCCGCATCACGGTGGACTTCTGGTCGTACAGCCCGTTCGGCACAAGCGGTGCGCGGCGTGCCGGCGGGGGCCGTTGGCGTTGCTGGTGCTGGAGGACGGGGCGCCGCGGTGCCTGGAGTGCGCGGATCTCGGGCATCTGGTGTTCCTGCCCCGCGGGGACACGGCGCTGACCCGGCGGTCGCGGGAGGAGAGCGGGCTGTCGGCGGTGGTGGTGCGGTTCGACCGGCGCAGGAGCAGGTACGAGCGGCGGGGCGTGCTGGTCGAGGAGGCCGCGCTGGCCCGGGCCGAGGCGCGGTGTCTGGCGGACGCCGAGGCGCGGCGGCGGCGCCGGGCGCGGGACGCGAAGTGGCGGGCGCGGGAGGACGTGCGGTTCACGGAGGCGTTCGCGGCGGAGATCCTGCGGCTGTTCCCGGGCTGTCCGGCGGAGCGGGCCCGGGCGATCGCGGCGCACGCGTCGGTGCGGGGCAGCGGGCGGGTGGGGCGGAGCGCGGCCGGGCGGGCGCTGTCGGAGACGGCGGTGGTGGCGGCGGTGGTGGTGGCGGGGGTACGGCACGTGGACACGCCGTACGACCAGCTGCTGATGAGCGGGGTGCCGAGGTACGAGGCGCGGCGGCGGATCGCGGGGACGGTGGAGGCGGTGCTGCTGGGGTGGGCGGCGGGGGTGCGGATCCGCCTGACCGGGTGAGCCCGGCGGGAGGGGCGGGGCGGCGGCCGGAGGAGGAAGGGCGACGGGACAGGGGGTGATTCCGGACGGATGTGTACGCGGACGTGCTTCATGGCCATGGGAAGGGGTGGCCTGTGGGCATGGACCTGGGAGGCGGAGGTGTCGAGGGCGGGAGCGGGTGTGTTGGTCATGATCGAGGGGCCGTACTTCGTACTGGTCGTGCTGGGAGTGCTGGGGACCGGGCTGGTGGCGGGGGTGTTCTGCGCGTTCTCGACCTTTGTGATGCGCGGGCTGGCCGCGTTGCCGCCGGCGCAGGGGGTCGCCGCGATGAACGCGATCAACCGGGCCGCCCTGACGCCGGTGTTCATGCTGGTGTTCGCCGGGTCGGCGGTGGTGTGCGCGATGATCGCGGTGGTGACCTTCGTGCTGTGGCCGGACGAGGGGAAGGCGGAGCTGCTGCTGGGCAGCGCGCTGTACCTGTTCGGTTCGTTCGGGCTGACGGTGGTGGCGAACGTGCCGCGCAACGAGGCGCTGGCCAGGCTGGAGCCGGGGGCTGCGGAGGCCGCTTCGTACTGGCCGGTGTACGTGCGGGAGTGGACGCGGTGGAACCATCTGCGCACGCTCGCGTCGGCCGGGGCGGCGGTCGCGTATGTACTCGCCGTGTCCTGAGGGAAACGTAGGAGCGAACTGGCTTCCGGCTGGCCTCCTGCTGGGAGGAGCGGCGGGGCCCGGGGGCGAAACCCCCGCAGAAGGCGCGGCCGGCCACTCTGCGGGCGCGGCCGGGCGGACGTATCGTGGCCGAAAGAGCGCCGCCCGATGACGCACGGCCCGTGGTGGACGCACGCGAGGAAGACGACCATGGCCGATCCCAAGGGTTTCATGACCACGCCGCGCGAGGAGTGGCCGCGGCGGCCGGTGGAGGAGCGGGTCCGGGACTGGGACGAGGTGTACGTCCCGGGGGCGCTGCTGCCGATCATCAGCAAGCAGGCGGACCGCTGCATGGACTGCGGGGTGCCGTTCTGTCACGACGCGTGTCCGCTGGGCAATCTGATCCCCGAGTGGAACGACCTGGTGTCCCGGGAGGACTGGCGGGCGGCCGGTGACCGGCTGCACGCGACGAACAACTTTCCGGAGTTCACGGGGCGTCTGTGCCCGGCGCCGTGCGAGGCGGGGTGCGTGCTGGCGATCAACCAGCCGGCCGTGACGATCAAGAACGTGGAGTGCGCCATCGCCGACCGGGCGTGGGCGGAGGGGTTCGCGTCGCCGCGGCCGCCGGAACGGCTGTCCGGGCGGACCGTGGCGGTGATCGGGTCGGGGCCGACCGGGCTCGCGGCGGCGCAGCAGCTGACCCGGGCGGGGCACACGGTCGCGGTGTACGAGAAGGACGACCGGCTCGGCGGGCTGATGCGGTACGGCATTCCCGAGTTCAAGATGGAGAAGCGGCATCTGGAGCGGCGGCTCGGGCAGATGCGGGCGGAGGGCACGAAGTTCCGTACGTCGGTGGCGGTCGGGCGGGACATCGGGGCGGCGGAGCTGCGGGCGCGGTACGACGCGGTGGTGGTCGCGACCGGGGCGACGGCGTGGCGGGAACTTTCGGTGCCGGGCCGGGAGTTGGACGGGATACACCAGGCGATGGAGTATCTGCCGCTGGCCAACCGGGTGTGCGAGGGGGATCTGGCCGAGTCGCCGATGTCGGCGGCGGGCAAGCACGTGGTGATCGTGGGTGGGGGTGACACGGGGGCGGACTGTCTGGGGACGGCGGTGCGGGAGGGCGCCGCGTCGGTGACCCAGTTGGACATCTACGCGCAGCCGGGGTCGGAGCGGGACGAGGACATCGAGCCGTGGCCGACGTATCCGAAGATCTACCGGCTGTCGGCGGCGCACGAGGAGGCGCGGGACCTGGAGACGGCGCCGGCGGCGGACGCGGACGCGCGGCTCTTCGCGGCGTCGACGCTCCGGTTCACCGGTGACGAGGCCGGGCATGTGGGGGCGCTGCATCTGGTGGAGGTGGACGCGGCGCGCCGGCCGGTGCCGGGGACGGAGCGGACGTTGCACACGGACTTCGTCCTGCTCGCGCTCGGTTTCACGGGATCCGACCGGGAGGACGGGCTGATCGACCAGTTGGGGCTGGTGACGGAGGAGCGCGGCACGCTCCGCAGGGACGGCGGTTTCGCGACCAATGTGCCGGGGGTGTTCGCCGCCGGGGACGCGGCGCGCGGGCAGTCGCTGATCGTGTGGGCGATCGCGGAGGGGCGGGCGGTGGCGGCGGCCGTCGACTGTTATCTGACGGGCAGTTCGCAGTTGCCGTCGCCGATATCACCGTACGACCGGCCGATGGTCGTGTAACAGCCGGAGGCCGACTGCCGTGTGGCGGGGGCGGTGGCGTGGGTCATCATCAGGTGGCTGCCGGCCGGCAGCTCGGAGAGCAGCCGGCCGGCTCGTGCGCCCCGTGCCGCAGTACACGCCCCGGGACCCGGGCACGACGCCCTGGGCGATCCTGCCCGTCTCCTCGTCGACCGGTCAGTTGTCCTTGCCGCCGGGATACCGGTCGTGCATCCGCGCGGGACGGGGCTTGCCGGTGTCGACGAGGGTGGTCGTGGGTTCCTGCCCGGTCATGGGGCACTCCATAAGCGTCTGACGTGGTCAGTGTTCAAGTTAGTACCAGCGCAACGAAGTCGTACAAGGGGAACAAGGGAAAAGGAAAGCCGAAGGAAAAGACGGCGGAAAAGGAGGTTCAGGAGAGCAGGAAGTCCGCCTCCCCGGCCTTGGCGCCCTCTATGAAGGCGGTCATCTCGTCCGTGGTGTAGATCAGCGCCGGTCCGTCGGGGTCGGTCGACTGCCGGACGGCGATACGGCCGTCGGCCAGCTTCATGGCCTCCAGGCAGTTGCCTCCGTTGCCGCCGCTCCATGGCTTGTGCCAGCCCTCGCTGCCCAGGTCCCGGGCGGGCATGCCGTTGTAGATCCGCTCGGTGCGGTTCCGCGGCCCGGACTGGGGCTTGATGCGATCCATTCACAGCTCCTTGCGGAGATCCCGGAGGATCTCCTTCGTGCGTTGTGCCGTAGCGGCCTGCGCCGCCATGCGGTCCATGACCTCCAGGTGGGTGGCCACCTCGGTGCGGCCGTCCAGGTAGACGGCGCCGGTCAGGTACTCGCTGTAGACCATGTCCGGCAGTTCGGGCATGGCGAATCGGAACAGCACGAAGGGCCCGTAGGTCCCCGGGTGCGGCCCGCTGGAGAACGGGGCGACCTGGAGCGTCACATTGGGCAGCTTCGTGATGTCGAGCAGTCGGTCGATCTGGGCGCGCATCACCTCCGGGCCGCCCACCGGGCGGCGCAGGGCGGTCTCGTCCATCACCGCCCAGAAGCGGGGGGCGTCGGTACGGGTGAGCAGTTCCTGGCGTTGCATGCGCAGGGCGACATGGCCCTCGATGTCCTCCGGCCGGGTCTGGCCGATGGCACCGGAGCGCAGCACCCCGCGCGCGTAGTCCTCGGTCTGCAGCAGGCCGGGGACGAAGTGCGGCTCGTAGGAGCGGATCAGGCTCGCCGCGCCCTCCAGGCTGACGTACATGGAGAACCAGCCCGGCAGGATGTCGTGGAACCGTTGCCACCAGCCGGGCTTGTTGGCCTCCTCGGCGAGACGGACGAAGAGGTCGGCCTCCTCGTCCGTCACCCCGTACGCCTTGAGCAGGAGCTGGAGGTACGGGATCTTGAGCGCGACCTCCGCCATCTCCATACGGCGGACGGTGGCGGGCGCCACGCGGAGGACGCGGGCGGCCTCCTCGCGCTTGAGCCCGGCGCGTTCTCGCAGGTCGAGGAGGCGCCGACCGAGCACCACCTGTCCCACGGTCGGCGCGGACCGCGGCTCGCTCACGCTCCACCTCCACGAAGTTTTCTGACCGGGCCGTCCGTTCGGCCGGCCGGTGTCGCAACTGTCCGCATGTACAGGTGTCACCTACAGGTGTCACCCGGCGCGCCGACAGCCCTGCGGCGCCATTCGAAGACTCATTCGAAGACCGGTCGGATCGATCCGCGACGGCCGGGGCGACGAGTACGGCCGGGCGACCGGATTGACCGGAACGACCGGCTCGGCCGGTTCGTTCACAGTCAGTCACATCGGTCGCGTAGGCCGGATAGGTCGTTTCGGTCGTATGGGCCGGATCGGTCCGTCGGATCCCCACTGATCCCAACTGGCGCCGCTCGACATGCTGTTGTCAGCAGTGTGCCACGCCCTTTCACCGCGTCACACAGCACTCTGCATTTTTCAGAGTGACACTTGCCAAGTGTTCACGGCGGGGAGATAGTGGCAAGCGTGATTCCGTCCGCGCCTTTAGGAACAGACGCCGTCGCAGACCGTTCCGGTCTCGGCGCCGCTGCGGGAGTCGTCCCTGCCAGGGGCGCTGCCGAGCGCCGGTTCCGCTTCGAGCTGGCCGCCCATCCGGGTTCCGTCGCCCAGGCGAGACGCCTGACGCGTGCCCGGCTGACCGGTTGGTCCGTCTGCGCGGACACCTGTGACACCGCCGTCCTCGTCATATCCGAGCTGGTCACCAACGCGATCGTGCACACCGCGAGCAGTCGCGTCGTGTGCGAGCTGCACGACCACGACGGCACGGTGCGCATAGCCGTGCACGACGAGGGGTGCGCGCCCGACGAGCCCCACCCGTCCCCTCAGCGTCCGGACGAGGAGCACGGGAGGGGATTGCTTCTCGTCGACGCGCTCTGTCAGGCCTGGGGGGCTCAGGAGCACGGGCCCGGCCTGCTGGTGTGGGCCGAGCTGCCACACGGCTCCGCCGACACCGCCCGCGAGACGGCGGAACCCCGCAACGACCTGGGCTGGGGCGCGCGTCCCGAGCCGGGGCCGTCGCGCGGCTCGTCGCGCAGTCCCGCACACCGCCCCTCTCCGGGTTCCGGCGAGGAGGGGCAGTCGAAGGCGCTGGGCCCGGTGCCGCAGCGGAGGCAGGCATGACCGGTGCTCCCGGCTCGGGCCGGCCGCTGGGTCTGGACACCCTGGTCCGGCTGGGGCGGGGGCAGCGGTCGCCGGTCTCGGGCGGCGCCCTCAGGTCGCCGGTGCCCGAGGGTATGACGGCGCCCCTGGGCTGCGACGCGGTCGCCGTACCGGCGGGCCTCGGGCCGGTGGTCGTACCGCGGCTGCCACGACTGGGATGCGTGTACGCCGATGGCACGCGCTGGTGGTGGATCGTTCCGTCGGACTCCGACTACGCCCTGACCTGGCCGGCCCCGGTGCAGTACAGCCCGGGTGCCCCGCTTCCCGCCGCCGCCCGGCTCATCCACCGCCCCGAGGGCACGGTGCCGTACACCCCGCCGATCCCCCTCTACCTCGCCCTGTGCCGCGCCACCGGCACGACCCCGGAGTGGTCCCGCCCGCTGACCGCGTGACCGCGTGACCGAGCGGTCTCGCGACCTCGCGATCGGGTGACTGCGTGACCGCGGATCGCATGGCCGCAGGGCCGCATGGCCGCTGTGCGACCGGGCCGTAGGGGGCCGGGCCGAGTCGAGCCAGCCCGCGCCAGGGCGCGACAACGGCAACCGGCGAGAGGCCGACCCTCCGTCGGTCGACCGCACCGGCCCGAGCCCCGTCGGCGGACGCCCGCCGGACGCCTGAGCCCCCTTTCCTCCCGCCGCCCCTGGCCCCGCTCCCGGCGCGCTCCGTCGCGCCTCGGGTGACTCGGTGCGCGCCCTGCCGGGCGGGCGCCGGGACCGCGATAGTGGCCGTTCGTCAGTGGCCGTACGTCGACGGCTCCGGGGAGGAACGCGGTGGCGAAGAGGCGGGATGCGGCGGCGCCCGAGGTGTCGGAGTCGGAACGGCTGCTGTTCGGCGGCCCCCTGCGCTACGACATGGGCTGGAACCAGCACCGGGACGCGTTCCTGGAACTGGACTTCCGCGCCATGGTGACCAGGCTGCCCGGCATGCTCACGTCCAGTCTGCGGCTGGCCCGGCAGGCCGACCCCCGGGCCGCCCGGATCGTGCTGGCCGCGCAGGTCGGCGTCGGCATCGCCCAGGCCGTGAGCCTGCTGACCGTGAACAGCGTGCTGGGCCGCCTGATCGGCACCGGCACCATCGACCAGCGGCTGCGCGGCGCCGCCCCCGCCCTGGTGATCATGGCGTCGGTGCTGCTGCTCGCCGCCCTGCTGCGCGCCGCCTCGACGTACGCCACCGGCCGCCTGGAACCCAAGGTCGAACGGGTCGCCACCGAGATGTACCTGGAGCGGGCGGCGGCCGTCGAGCTCGCCGCGATCGAGGACCACGCCTTCCACAAGCTGCTGGACACCGCGCAGTACGGCGCCTCCTCGGCCCGCCGCATGATCAGCTACGGCACCCGTGTGGTGAACGCGATGATCTCGCTGATCGCGGCAGCCGGTGTGTTGACCGTGCTGCACCCGGCGCTGCTCCCGCTGCTGATCACGATGACCATCCCGAGCGCCTGGGGCGCGCTGACCAACGCCCGGCGCCGCTACGAGTCGTTCCACACCTGGATCCAGCACGCCCGGGCCGGCCATCTGATCAGCGCCCTGCTCACCGAGCCGGAGGCGGCGCCGGAGATCCGGGTGCACGGGGTCGGCCCGTTCCTGCTGCGGCACTTCCGGGCGATGTCGGAGACGGCGGAGGCGGAGCAGGCCCGGCTGGCCCGGCTCGCCGCCCGCACGGGGCTGATCGCGGCCGCCTGGACCGGCCTGGCGACGGTCGCCACGTACGCCACGCTGGGCGGGCTGCTGCTGAGCGGGGCGATGGCCCTGTCGGTGGCGGGTACGGCGGTGATCGCGATCCGTACCGGTTCGGCGAGCCTGGACACGCTCGTGCTGGAGATCAACACGCTGCACGAGGAGGCGCTGTTCGTCGGCGATCTGGAGCGGCTGTACGTCGAGGCGGCCGAACGGGCGATCCCGGTCGGCGGCGACCCGCTGCCCGAGGACCCGCGGGAGATCCGCTTCGAGAACGTCACCTTCACCTATCCGAGTGACGATCCGGAGGGTGCCCCCCGTCCCGCGCTCGACGACGTGACGCTCTCCCTCCCCCTGGGCCGGATCGTCGCCCTGGTCGGCGAGAACGGCTCGGGCAAGACCACCCTGGTCAAGCTGCTGGCCGGGCTGTACCAGCCGGACCGGGGCCGCGTCCTGTGGGACGGCGTCGACGCGGCGAAGGCCGACCGGCACCGGCTCGCCGAGCGCATCGCGATGGTCGCCCAGGACTTCAAGCGGTGGCCGTTCACCGCCAAGGTGAACGTGGCCGTCGGCCGCTCGTCGGCGCCGCTCACCGAGGAACGGCTGGAGAGGTCCGTCGAGGAGGCGGGCGCCGGGGACGTGGTCGAGGATCTGCCGCGCGGCCTGGACACGCTGCTGGCCCGCAACTTCAGCGGCGGGCACGAGCTGTCCGGCGGTCAGTGGCAGCGGCTGGGCATCGCGCGGGCCGCCTACCGGCGCGGCCGCATCCTGATCGTGGACGAGCCGACGGCCGCCCTGGACGCCCGGGCCGAGCTGGAGGTCTTCGAGAAGATCCGCGCGCTGGCGGGCGGCGGGCAGACGGTCGTACTGATCACGCACCGGCTGGCGTCGGTGCGCCACGCCGACCTGGTGCACGTCCTCGACCAGGGCCGGGTCGTGGAGTCGGGCACCCCCGACGAGCTACTGGCGGCCGGCGGGGTCTACGCGGAGCTGTACGCGCTCCAGGCGGACCAGTTCACGGTCCGGATCCCGGCCCCGAAGGCGGGCTGAGCGAGTTGAGCGGGACGTGCGGCGTGAGCGGGTCCGCACCTCGTGCGAAGGGCGGGACCCGCGCGTCAGACCTCCGCCGCGTCCCCGCGCACGATGACCAGGAACGTGTCCGTGGCCAGGTCCATGACGACCTCCGCGGGCAGCCCTTCCAGCCGCCGGGCCCGTGCGAACTCCTCCGCAGGCCATGATCCTCGCGGTCCGCCTGCGGGAAAGCGTTCGAGCACCGTTCGCCCGTTCACCATCCTGCACCTCCTGATGAGCGTCGTACTTGTAGGAGTCAACGCTCCGGAGAACAGGAATGGCTCGCCCGGTGACGGTACTGAGACATAGCCGACACGCCACCGGCGCGGAGTGTGAGGGTCCGTTGACTTTCGGCCAGGTCCGTGACCTTCGGTGTCAGTCCTCGTACTCGTCGTGATAGCGCACCCGGTCGCTGCCGTCGGGTACCCGTCCCAGGGCCGTGAGGTCGAGCAGGGAGGTGGTGGAGCCCAGACCGTCGAGTCCGCGGTCGTGGACGGAGTAGGTGTGGAAGACCCGGTCGTGCTCCCGCAGGAAGCAGCTGACCCCGGGCCGCTCGACGAGTTCGTCGTCCACCACGAGGGTCGCCCCGAAGTCGCGGTTGAAGTCGCTGTGGTACGAGGAGTACCAGGGCAGCGTCCAGCCCATCCGCGCCTTGAACGGCAGGATTCTGGTGAACGGCGCCCGGGACACGGCCGCGAACGAGGTGCCGCGCGCCCGCAGATGGGCCAGATGGCCGACCTGGTCCAGGAACGCGGAGCAGTTGGGGCAGCCCGCCCGCCACTCCGGCGCGAACATGAAGTGGTGGACGATCAGCTGGGTCCGCCCCTCGAAGAGGTCGAGCAGGCTCGCCTTGCCGTCGCCGCCCTCGAAGACGTACTCGGGGTCGACCTCCACCATGGGCAGCCGGCGCCGTTCGGCGTTGAGCACGTCGCGCGCGCGGGTGAGCGCCTCCTCCTTGAGCAGAAACTCCTCACGCGCGGCACGCCACCGCTCACGCGAGACGATGTCCGGAAGCGACATGGGCCCTCCTGTCCGACGGTCGGTTCCGGGTGGTGACCGCCGGCGCGGGGAGAACTCATCGGTGGCGCCGGGATTTTTCTGCCGGGTTCTTCCGCCGGTTCATTTCCGCCGGGTTCTCCCGCAGGGTTCTTCCGCCGGGTTCCTCCGCCGGGTTCCTCCTTCAGGCCGCGACCGGCATCCGCGGCACCACAACCCCGAGCCGCCGCCCGCCGTGCTCCAGTTCCTCGGCCAGGGCTCGGAGTTGCCGGGTGTGGCGGGCGGTGAGCCGCCCGGTCTCGTCGAGGTGCACGGCGCACGCCGTGGTGGTGTCCACGAGCCGTTCGAGTACGGCGGCCACCGCGTCGGCGCCCTCGGTGTGCCGGGCGAGGGCGGGGAGTTCGGCGGCGGCGAGGGCGATGGCGGTGCGGGCCTCGGCGAGGGTCCGGTAGGCCTCGCGGCGCAGTGCCCAGCGGTCGCCGCGGTCGCCGGACTCGCTCAGCACGTGGTCGAGGTAGGCGTGCGCGGCCCGCCCGGCCGCGGCGAGCCGGGCCCGGACCCCGCCGCCGCGCCTGCCCGGCATCGGCAGGTGGCCGACGATCAGCACGAGCGCGCAGGCCAGCAGGGTCTCGCCGATCCGGCTGACGGAGGCCTGCGGTTCGCCGCCGACCATGACCAGGGCGAGCACGAGGACGGTGGCGACGGCGGTCTGCGCGGCGAAGTGCCGGGTGGCGACGGGGATGAGCGCGCCGCAGACGGCGACCAGCGCGACGAGCCCCTCGGGCCGGGGCAGTACGGCGGCGAGGCCCGCGAAGAGAAGGGCGCCGAGGACCGTGCCGGCGGCCCGGCACAGCACCCGGGAGGCGAGCGGCCCGAGGTCGGGCTTGACGAGGAAGACGGCGGTGGCGGGCAGCCAGTACCAGTGCTGGTGCTCGCCGTACCAGCGGGCGTGGTGCAGGGCCTGGGCGATGGCGGCGCTGGCCCCGAAGCAGAGGGCGACCCGCAGTCCGTACTCGCGTCCGCCGCTGCCCAGCACGGCCCGCAGCACGTCCCCGGGGCCGCGGCGCCGGGCGGGCGGGCGCGGTCCGGCGCCCTCGGTCCGGTCGAAGGCCTCGGCGGCGCGCAGCAGGGCGTCGTCGAGGGCGCGCAGCGCGGGCGCGGAGCGTGCGGGGGCGGGCAGCGGCCCGGTGCCGCCGTTGCCGCGGACGGCGACGGCGAGCCGCCGGGGTCCTTCGGCGGCCCGCCCGGACAGCGGCTCCCCCGCCCAGGCGAGGGCGGTGGCCGCCTCGGCGAGGGGCAGCGCGGCGGCGTACTGCGCGTGCAGCCGGCGTTCGGCGGCGGAACTGGCGTACCGCCGCAGCCGGGGGCCGGTGAGCGCGTCCTGGGCGTGGTCGAGGGCGGTGCTCAGTGCCGTGCGCCGGGCCGGGGCGGCCGTGCCGCCGACGGCGTCGAGCAGGTCGGCGATGGCGTCGTAGACGGCGGCGACGGCGGCCCGCTCGCCGTCGAACCGGTAGTCGCCGGCGAGCGCGCCGGGGGTGGGCAGGGCGAGGCGCAGCGCCAGCAGCCAGCCGGCGCCGGCGAGGAAGGCGAGGGCCCGCTGCCAGCCGGCCTCGGGGACCGGCATGCCGGCGCCGATGGCGGAGGCGACCAGCAGCTGGGTCCCGGCCCCGGAGGCGACGGGCCCGACGGCGCTCATGCCGCCGGCGGCCAGTCCGAGCCCGGTGAGCAGCAGGGTCAGCGGCAGTGCGGTGAGGTGTTCCCCGCCGTAGGTCCCGGCGAGCAGCCCGATCGAGCCGGCCGCGGCGGGCGCTCCGAGCCGGCGTACGGCGGCGCGGCGGCTGCCCGGCCGGTCGTTGATCCCGGCGAGCATGGCGGCGATGGCGGCGACGACACCGAGCGAGGTGCGGTGCAGCACGAGGGCGGCGAGCAGCAGCGGCCCGGCGGCCAGCGCGCCTCGCGTCACCGCGTTCCAGGGCACGGGCCCGCGCTGGGCGCGCAGGGCGTGGGCGAGCCAGGGCGGCGGGGCGGGGCGACGGGTCACGGGGCTCCTGACGGACGAGGGCGGTGGTGCCTTCGGGCGACGGTGGCCGGGCTGCGGGTTCGGTACCCACGGTAGATCGTGTTCCCGTACGAAAAGGTTCGTTCGTATTGCGCGGGTGTGACAAGTGCCGCGGAAAGCGGTGTTCTTCGTGAACGCAATTCTACGCGCGCCCGATACCGGAACGGGAACGGGAACAGGAGCGGGCCCGGGGGCGTAGCCTGCCCCCGGGCCCCGGAATGCCGCCCATCTTCACACGCCGGCACGCTTGAGAACCCGGGTCAGTCATGAGGTCGCCGCGTCCTTCCTTTGGACCACCACGCATCGAGCTGCGCGGGCAGGACTTGAACCTGCATTTCGACGTGCTGGGGCCCGGGCCCGGTCGATCCGGCGATCGGCGGCGAATGCTGAGTCTGGAGCGAGAGTCTGAGATTCAACGCGGTCCGCCCCGTGTTCCGTGGGGTACGGCCGCTCGTCACGACAAGCCTCAGCTTCAGCTTGCGCTCCTCGCGCACCCCGGCCCCGACGGGCCGGGGGGTATGGGTGGTTACCCGAAGAGGTAACCGAACACGGCGTCACCGACCCGCTGGTCGACGACCTCGGCGCCGTTCGCCTCCTCGCGGGCGAACTTGACGGCCTGCTGCAACTTCTCGACGCGGTCGAGCAGTTCGTTGATGCGGCGGGCGGGCAGGGCGCCGGAGAACTTCACGGTGGTCCAGTACCCCACCGGAACGTCCTCGTAGTACACCTCGACCTGCGCCGGATGCTTCTCGGTGGCCTCGGCCTTCACGTGGTTGCGCGGCACCTTCCTGGTCCGCAGCGTCCGTACCGGCTCGGTCTTCCACGCGTCGGTGGAGGGGTCCTGCACCCACGACTCGGAGGCGTCCAGGACGGGCAGCTTCCGTACGAACGTGTTGAGGTCGACGAGCTGCTTCTCCAGGAACAGCAGATAGGCCACGGGCGCGCCGGCGAGCAGCACCCGCCCGTCGACCTTGACGTCGGCCCTCGCCTCGCAGTTCGCCCAGTCCTTGGTGGCGGTCACGTCGAAGAGCCGGGTCAGCGTGTCCGAGGTGTCCCGGAGCACGTCCTCGGCCTTGACCTGGACCCGCGTGGACTCGGGCGGCAACTGCTCGCCCTCCTCGTCCTTCGGCTGGTACGTCCGCGAGATTCCGGCCAGCAACGCGGGCTTCTGCAGCCCGTGGTGAGCCGCGGTCAGGTCCTGGTGCGCCTTGGACTTGATGCCCTTCTCGACTGCGATGATCTGATTGAGTTTCGCCACGAGAAGGACCGTAGCAGCGGCAACCTCCTTGTTCCCAGGCATTTTCCGAGCGGGAGAAAGGGCGGGGAAACGAGCCGGGAAACAGGCTGGGATACGGGCCGGGATACGGGCCGGGAATCAGGCGCGAAAGCGAGCGGGAAAGGCGGCGGGGAAAGCGGACCGGGACGGCGGACGCGGATGCCGGGCGTGGCGGTGGCCACCGGGCGCGGTGCCTGGCCTGGCTCCCGGGCACGGTGCCGGGCGCGGTGTCTGGCACGGTGCCGGGCGCGGTCGCTGCCCGCGCAGCTCGGTGCGTGGTTGCCGGGCGTCGGCCGAAAACCGGATGCGTCGCGGGTCGGCGGGCCGGATCATCGGTGGGTTGGCCCGTGCCCTTCCAAGGAGCCGTCCCGTGATCCGACGTGTCACCGCACCCGGTCTCTTCCCACCGCCCACGTACTCGCACGTGTCCGTCGTCGAGGCCGGCACGAGGCTCGCGTTCCTGGCGGGGGCCGTGCCGCTCGACGAGGCGGGGGAGGTGGTGGGGGTCGGGGACCCGGTGCGGCAGGCCGAGCGGGTCGTGGCCAATCTCGGGGAGCAGTTGCGGTCGGTGGGGAGCGACTGGGGGCATGTCGTGGCCACGGACGTGTACGTCGTGAGCGCTGATCCGGCCGTGCTGTCCGCGGTGTGGGAGGTGGTCGAGGCGTCGGGGCTCAGTGCCGGCCCGCACTCGTCGACGCTGCTCGGGGTCGCCTGCCTCGGGTACACCGGGCAGTTGGTGGAGATCACGGCCACGGCCGTCGTACCGGAGGCGGAGGTCGCGCTGCGGCGGGCCGCGGGCGACGCGGACGCCGCCGCGGTCGCCGACGTCTGGCTGCGGTCGTACGGCGCGGCGCTGCCGACGGTCGTCCGGCCGCGCTCCGACGACGAGGTGCGGGCCTACTTCCGGGACGTGGTGGTGCCGGAGCGGGAGACCTGGGTGGCGGAGGCGGGCGGGCGCGTCGTGGGGATGATGGTGCTGGCGGGGGACGAGGTGTCCCAGCTGTACCTGGACCCCGGGTGGCGCGGCCGGGGTGTCGGCGACCGGTTCGTCGCGCTGGCCAAGGAGCGTTCGCCGCTCGGGCTCGGGCTCTGGACGTTCCAGGTCAACAGGCCCGCGCACCGGTTCTACGAGCGGCACGGCTTCGTCGCCGTCGAGCGCACGGACGGAAGCGGGAACGAGGAGCGGGAGCCCGACGTGCGGTACGTGTGGCGGCCGTGAGCGGGCCGCTCAGCTCTCCTCGCCGCCGGCCGGACCGCCCGTGGGCAGCCGGTCCCGGATCTCGTCCATGACCGACGAGTCCGTCAGCGTCGTCACGTCGCCGAGCGCGCGGTTCTCCGCGACGTCCCGGAGCAGGCGGCGCATGATCTTGCCGGAGCGGGTCTTGGGGAGTTCGGCGACGACCAGGATCTGACGGGGGCGGGCGATCGGGCCGATCTCCCGGGCGACGTGGGCGCGCAGCTCCGCCGCGGTCTCTTCCGGATCCGCCCAGTCCGTCGCCGTGTCCGTCACCGCTTCCGTTCCCGTCGCCGTTTCCGTCGCCGTGTCCGTCGCCGTTTCCGTCGCCGTGTCCGTCGCCGTTTCCGTCGCCGTGTCCGTCGCCGTTTCCGTGTCGGTGCGCAGGATGACGAAGGCCACCACTCCCTGGCCGGTCGTCGGGTCGGCCGCGCCGACCACCGCGGCCTCCGCGACCCTCGGGTGCGAGACCAGCGCCGACTCGACCTCCGTGGTGGAGATGCGGTGCCCGGAGACGTTCATGACGTCGTCGACCCGGCCGAGCAGCCAGATGTCGCCGTCCTCGTCCTTCTTGGCGCCGTCCCCGGCGAAGTAGCGGCCGGGGAAGCGCGACCAGTACGTGTCGACGTACCGCTGCTCGTCGCCCCAGACGGTGCGCAGCATCGCCGGCCACGGTTCGGTGAGGACCAGGTAGCCGCCGGAGCCGTCGGGTACGGGTTCGCCGGAGTCGTCGACGACGTCGGCCGCGATGCCGGGCAGCGGGCGCAGCGCCGAGCCCGGCTTGCAGACGCTCACCCCGGGCAGCGGGCTGATCATCTGGGCTCCGGTCTCCGTCTGCCACCAGGTGTCCACGACCGGGCAGTTGTCGGAGCCGATGTTCCTGCGGTACCAGATCCACGCCTCCGGGTTGATCGGCTCGCCGACCGAGCCGAGCAGGCGCAGGGACGTCAGGTCGAACTCGTCCGGGATGCCGGCGCCCCACTTCATGAAGGTGCGGATGGCGGTCGGGGCGCAGTAGAGGATCGACACCCGGTACTTCTCGACCAGTTCCCACCAGCGGCCCTGGTGCGGGGTGTCGGGCGTGCCCTCGTAGAGGAGCGAGGTGACGCCGTTGGCGAGCGGGCCGTAGACGATGTACGAGTGGCCGGTGACCCAGCCGATGTCCGCGGCCGTCCAGAAGACGTCGCGCTCGGGCTTGACGTCGAACACCGCCCAGTGCGACCAGGCGACCTGCGTGAGATAGCCGCCGGTGGTGTGCAGGATGCCCTTCGGGCGGGCGGTCGTACCGGAGGTGTACATGATGTAGAGCGGGTGTTCGCTGTCGAACGCCTGCGCGGTGTGCTCGGCCGGCTGGGCGTCGACCAGGTCGTGCCACCACAGGTCCCGGCCCGGGGTCCAGGCCACCTCCTGTCCGGTGCGCCGGACCACGAGCACGGCGCGTACGCCGGGGCACTCGCGGACCGCCTCGTCGACGGCGGGTTTCAGGGCGGCGGGGCGGCCCTTGCGGTAGCCGCCGTCCGCGGTGATCACGACGTGGGCGTCGCAGTCGAGGATGCGGCCGCGCAGCGCCTCGGCGGAGAAGCCGCCGAAGACCACGGTGTGCGGGGCGCCGACGCGGGCGCAGGCCAGCATCGCCACCACCGTCTCCGGGATCATCGGCATGTAGATCGCCACCCGGTCGCCGGCGGCGACGCCGAGCGACTCCAGGGCGTTGGCGGCCCGGCAGACGTCGGCCGTCAGCCGGGCGTAGGTGAGGGTGCGGGTGTCGCCCGGCTCGCCCTCCCAGTGGAAGGCGACCCGGTCGCCGAGCCCGGCGGCGACATGCCGGTCGAGGCAGTTGTACGCCGCGTTGAGCCGGCCGCCGGTGAACCAGCGGGCGAACGGGGCGCGGCTCCAGTCCAGCACCTCGTCCCACGGGCGGGCCCAGTCGAGCCGGGCGGCCGCCGCGGCCCAGAAGGCGAGCCGGTCGGCGTCGGCACGCGTGTACTCCGCGGCGGTGGCGTTGGCGGCCGCGGCCAGTCCGGGCGGCGGCGGGAACCGCCGCTCCTCGTGGAGGAGGCTGGAGAGCGTCTCGCCGTCGGCGCCGGTCATGGGTGGACTCTGCCGGTGGTCATGCGTGGACTCCGGCGACGGGGCCGCCGCGGTGCCCGTGGTGCGGTCGCAGATGGTCCCCGATGTTCGGGAACACCGGCAGGACGGCGCGGTGGTACGTGGAGTTGGTGACGCCCGCGAACGAGGCGTACCAGGCACAGAGGGCGGTGACCAGGCCGAGCCAGCCGCCCGCCCGGACCGCGCCGGCGGACTGCGCGAACTCGCCGACGCACAGGACGACGAAGGTGGCCGACAGGGTGACGAACACGGCCAGCAGGGCGCCCGTGGTCCGGGTCGCGGCGACGGTCATGTAGAGCGTGAAGACCGCCCACACCAGCAGGAACAGCCCGGTCGCCTGGTGCACTCCGGCCGGGGGCAGGCCGCCCGCGACGAACCGCGCGTACCAGGCGTACGCCAGCCAGAAGGCGCCGTACGAGCCGAAGGCGGTGGCTCCGAAGGTGTTGCCCTTGCGGAACTCCCACATGGCGGCGAGGACTTGGACCACCCCGCCGTAGAAGAGGGCGAGCGGCAGTACGACGGCGGCCAGGGTCGGGTCGGTGATGAGTCCGGCGTTGAAGACGCTGAGGACGAAGGTCGTCGCCGCGAAGGCGGCGAGACCGAGCGGGCCGGGGTCCGCGACTGCTCCGGTTCCGATTCCGGTTTCGGTGGTCGGGGTACTCATCGACGCCCCCTCCTGTGATCTGCATCACAAGAACGTGAGACCATTGTAGGCACCACCGAGGACCCGGTGGCGCCCCGTGTCCCACGGGCCCCGGATTCCCCACGCCGCCCTCGCTACACGCTCCCGGCCCTGGCGCCGGTCCCGGTCCCGGTCCCGGTCCCCCAGGAGCGTCCCTTCGGCAGCGGCCGCGCGTAGCTTCCCGCCCGGCTGGTCGTCAGCCCCAGCGCCACCAGTGACTCCGCCAGCTTCACCGCCGCGCCGACCCCGTCGACCACCGGAACCCCCAGCTTCTCCCCCACCGCGCGCTGCAGCCCCGTCATCCCCGCGCACCCGAGCACCAGGACCTCGGCGCCCGCGTCCCGGGCCCGCTCGGCCGCCGCCAGGAACGCGGCCTCCGTGCGCTCCGGGTCGTCCGCGAGGTCGAGCACCCCCAGCCCCGTGCCCACCACCGCGGCGCAGTTGCGGGCCACGCCCGCCGTCTCCAGGCTGTCCTCGATCTGCCCGCGCGACCGGTCCAGGGTGGTGACGACGCCGTAGCGGCGGCCCAGCAGGCAGGCCAGGTGGGCGGCGGCCTCGGTGATGTCGACGACGGGCACGTCCACCAACTCCCTCGCCCCCTCCCGCCCGTGCTCCCCGAACCCGGCCATCACGACGGCGTCGTAGGGCGGTCCGCCGTACGTCCGCAGCGCGTCGAGGACGGCCGCCGCGGACAGGTAGCTGTCGAGCCAGCCCTCGGCCGACTCGGGTCCCCAGGCCGGGGTCAGCCCGGTCACGGTGGTGCCCGGGCCTGCCGCGGCCCGGGCACCTCGTACGATCTCCTCGGTCATCTCCTGCGTGGTGTTGCAGTTGGTGACGACGATCCGCACGTCCGTCAGACCTCCTCGGCCACGGGAGCGCGGTCGCGGCGGCACAGCGCCAGGTAGAGGCCGGCCCCCAGCGCCGTGCCGATGAACCAGGAGTACGGCGCCACGTCGCTGAACGTCTTCACCAGTGCGAGCACGGCCGCCACCCCCGCCGAGGGCAGGAACGCCCACAGCGCCTTGGGGTTGACACCCTTGCGGTAGTGGTACGGCGATCCGGGCGACGCGTCGAACAGCCGGTCCACGTCCACCCTGCCGCGCTTGATCGCGTAGTAGTCGACCATGATCACGCCGAACAGCGGCCCCAGGAAGGCGCCGAGGCCGCCCAGGAAGTAGTTGACGACGGTGGGGTTGGAGAAGAGGTTCCACGGGGTGACGACCAGCGCCGCGACCGTGCTGATCATGCCGCCCACCCTGAAACTGATCTTCTGCGGCCAGACGTTGGCCAGGTCGTACGCCGGTGAGACGAAGTTGGCGACGATGTTGACGCCCATGGTGGCGACCGCGAAGGTCAGCGCGGCCACGACCAGGACCCAGGTGTTGCCGACCTTGGCGACCAGTTCGGCCGGGTCGGTGATGGCCTCGCCGAACACCTCCAGCGAGCCCGCCGTGACGATCACCGAGACGACCACGAACGCGGTCGAGTTGATCGGCAGGCCCCAGAAGTTGCCGCGGCGCACGGTCCGGTAGTCCGGCGCGAAGCGGGAGAAGTCGCAGAAGTTGAGCATCAGGGTGCCGTAGGTGGCGAGGATCAGGCCGATCGCGCCGAACCACTGCCGCCACTGCTCGCCGAAGGAGACCGGATGCGGGGTGGAGGTGAGCGAGATCGTCCAGTGGGCCCTGGCGAGGATCCAGACCGCCAGCGCGATCATGACCAGCCAGATCGCCGGGCCGCAGAAGTCCTGGAACTTGCGGACCGACTCCATGCCCCGGCTGATGATCGCCGCCTGGATCAGCCAGAGCGAGACGAAGGAGATCCAGCCCAGCGCGTCCAGGCCCAGGAAGGAGCTCTCGGTGAGCGACTTCAGGTCCGGCCAGGCCGCCAGCAGCATCACGTTGACGGCGACGGACGCCAGATAGGTCTGGATGCCGTACCACATGATGGCGATCACGGCCCTGATCAGCGCCGGGATGTTGGCACCCCAGACGCCGAAGCTGATCCGGCTGACCACCGGGAACGGCACGCCGTGGCGCTGGCCGATGCGCCCCATCCAGTTCATGCCGACGTAGATCAGCACGAAGCCGACGAGGAGGGAGGTGAAGACCTGCCAGACGTTCATGCCGAGGACCAGCAGGCCCGCGGCGAAGGTGTAGTTGCCGAGGTTGTGGACGTCGGACATCCACATGGCGAAGAGGTCGAAGACCTTCCAGTTCCGCTTCTCGGCGGGCGCGAGGTCTTCGTTGGTGAGCCGGGGGTCGGGGACGAACGCGGGAGCGCCGGTGGCTTCGGCGCGGTCGGCCAGGGACACGAGGCCTCCAGGGACTACGGGACGGCGGGGAAGGAGGACGGCTGTGTGCGGACTGCTGCGCGCGTTTGGTATACCAAACTGCCGTCATGGTCCTCCCGTCAAGCGTTCCGACCGATGTCCGTCCCGTTACGGCTCCGTAAAAGCCCCCTCGGGTCGGCGAAAATGACCTCATGGGCTCCCCCACGACGAAGATCGAACCCCTGGGCGCGGTACGCGAGCGCGTCCTGGCGACGCTGCGGCAGGACATCATCGAGGGACGCCTCGGCCCGGGCGACCGGCTCGTCGAACGCGAACTGGCCGAGCGGTTCGGGGTGTCCCGGGTACCGGTCCGGGAGGCGATCCGGGCCCTGGTCGCCGAGGGCTTCGTCCTCTTCGAGTCGGCCCGGCGCACCGTCGTCCGCCGGCTCACCCCGACCGACGTCAAGGAACTCTTCGAGCTGCGCGAGGCCTTGGAGGTGTACGCGGCCGGGCTCGCGGCGGCACGCGCGACCCCCGAGGCACTGGCCGAACTGCGCGGGCTCCTCGACCAGGCGGCCACGGCGACCGGGACGGACGACGCCGAGACCATCACCGACATCAACACCCGCTTCCACGACCGGATCCTGGCCCTGGCCGGCAACAGCCTGCTGATCTCGGTCATGGAACCCGTCGACGGCCGTCTGCGCTGGCTCACCCGGCGCAACGAGGAATGGCCCCAGCTCCTCACCGAACACCGCGAGCTGTACGACGCGATCGCCTCCGGCGACCCGGACCGCGCCCGCGCCCGCGCCCTCGGCCACGTCCAGGCCAACTACCGCTCCACGGTGCGGCACCTGTTCGGCGAGGACGCCCCGCACTGACCGCCGGGAACGAGTTGCAGCGCACGGATCGCAGGGCACCGGTCGCAGCGCACTGTCCGACCGGGACCGTCCGACCCGGACCGTCCGACCGGGACCGTCCGTCGGGCGGGGACAGGCCGGGATGGTCCGGGCGCCCTCCGCCCCCCCCCTCACGGCAGCCCGGCCGCCTCCGCCGCCGTTCGCAGCACCTCGCGGAGCATCACGGGGGTGAGGCGGCCGGTGAAGGTGTTGCGCTGGCTGACGTGGAAGCAGCCGAAGAGTTCCACGCCGTCGAGGGCGACCCGGGCACCGTGGGCGAAGGCGGGGCGGGGCCTGGGCACGCTCCAGCCCGCCTCCGCGAACGCCGGCAGCGCGGCCTGCCAGCCGAACGCGCCGAGCACGACGACGGCCCGCAGCGTCGGCCGCAGCAGCCCCAGCTCCTCGACCAGCCAGTGCCGGCAGGCGTCACGCTCCCCGGGGGTCGGCTTGTTGCCGGGCGGGGCGCAGTGCACCGGCGCGGTGATCCGCACGCCGTGCAGCTCCAGGCCGTCGTCGGCGCTCACCGACGTCGGCTGCGAGGCGAGCCCGACGTCGTACAGCGCCTGGTACAGCACGTCCCCGGAACGGTCACCGGTGAATATCCGGCCCGTGCGGTTGCCACCGTGCGCGGCCGGGGCGAGGCCGATGATCAACAGGCGGGCGTCGGCGGGTCCGAAGCCCGGCACCGGGCGGCCCCAGTACGTCCAGTCGGCGAACGCGGCCCGCTTGGTGCGCGCCACGTCCTCCCGCCAGGCGACCAGCCGAGGACAGGTCCGGCAGCCACCGACACGCTGATCGAGACGGGCTAGCGACGCACTGCTGGTCATGGCTCCACGGTAGGGCGGGAGACGGGGGTGCGTGGGGTGTGAGGTGCGCGGGATGAGTGAGGTGAGTGGGTGGGGGTGGTAGGAGGTGGGTCAGTGGGGCGGTAGGGGTGGGTGAGCGGGGCGCGGTTCGTGGCTGCGCCTGGGCGGTGGGGGCGGGTCTCCGGGGGCGTCGGTCGCGTCGTTTCGGGTGGTCCTGTGCGTGGCGGGAGGTGGTGCGGGTGCCGCGGAAATCGGGTCCGTGTCCTTCGGCTCGGCGGGCTAAGGTCGGGGCATGGCTTCTGAGGACGCGGACGAGAGCAGGGAGCGGGCGAACGGTGGGGACGGCGCCCCCGCCCCGGCCGAGCCCACCGAGGGCACCGGGACCCCTGCCGCAGAGGCCCCCGATCCCGCCGCCGTCGCCGCTGCCATCGCCGCCGCCGAGGCCGCGGGGCCTGCCCCGGGCGAGAACGTGCGGATCGACAGCTGGATCTGGGCCGTACGCCTCATCAAGACCCGCTCCATGGGCGCCACCGCCTGCCGGGGCGGCCACGTCCAGGTGAACGGCGATCGCGTCAAGCCCGCCCACTCCCTGCGTGTCGGCGACGAGGTACGGCTGCGCCACGAGGGACGCGAACGGGTCGTCATCGTGAAGCGCCTCATCCGCAAGCGCGTCGGCGCGCCCGTCGCCGCCCAGTGCTACATCGACAACTCCCCGCCGCCCCCGCCCCGCGAGGCCGTCGCCCCGATCGGCCTGCGCGACCGCGGCACCGGCCGTCCCACCAAGCGCGACCGCCGCGAACTGGAACGCCTCCGTGGGCTCGGCGGACTGGGCGGCCCAGGCGGGCTGGACGGCCCGGACGGAGCCACCGGCGCGGGCGGGAGCGGACCGGGGCGGCGTGGTGGTGGGCGCTCCGGCGGCCGGTGATCCAGGGAGCTGGCACTGGCGCTGTCGCTGTCGCTGTCGCTGCCGTGAGGTGGAGCCGCCGTTCCTCGGGAGCTCATCGGCAGCCGTTCGGCTTCTCCAGGTGGTGCTTCTCCTTACGCGGTCGGTACGGCCTTCACCCATGTCCCGTCGTCGGTCAGGTACGCGGCCACCTCCAGGCCCGCTTCTGTCAGTGCCTCCTCGAACTGCTCCCTGGTGAGCGGCCGGGCGCGGAAGGTCTGGGTCCAGGACGCGTCGGGGAAGTCGTACTCCGCACGGACCGAGTTCACCCCGTCGCCGACCGGCTCCACCGCCACTATCCGTACGGTGTAGCCGCTGGGGTCGACCCGCTCTCTCGGCACGTTGGTGTGGTAGTCCGCGCCCTCCCGCTGGATGAGTACACAGCCGCCGTCCGCCACGTGCGCCACGCAGGTGCGGAGCATGGCCCGCCGTACCTCCGCGTCTCCGGCGTGCACCAGGAACGACGCGAGCATCACCACGTCGAACCGCTCGCCCAGGTCCAGCTCCTCGATGGAGCCGCGTATCGTGCGTGCCCCGCGCACCCGCTCCAGCATCTCGGCCGACTCGTCCACGGCCGTGACCGTGAAGCCTCGCTCCAGCAGCGGGTGGGTCATCCGCCCCACGCCGCAGCCCAGTTCCAGGATGTGGGCGCCGGCCGGCACCGCTGCCTCGATGATGTCCGGCTCGCCCGCCACGGCCAGCCGCGAGTAGAGCTCGACCGCGCAGCCGTCCGGGGTGATCGCACCGGGCCCTGTCCCCTCGTACCCCTCACGCATTTCAACCGTCATGCCCGAAGAACGGCCGGCCGTCGCCCGGCCGTTCCCGTGCGACGACAGTTCACTCGTTCGAGTAGTTCGAGGCGTTGGGGAGGGGAGGCGGGAACTTCTGTCTGCACTGGTGGAGTTGATCACCCGTCATTGATTCCACGGGATCCAGCCGTGCCCGGTGTACCAGTGGCCGCCCGCTCGCAGGTGGTCGCCGACCGCCCGTTCCAACGAGGTCCGTCGGGGAAGGTCGCGGACGGGCAGGTCGGGGTTGCCGAAGACGAAGGCGACCGGTGTGGTGTCGGCCGGTTCCGGGTCCTGCCATCCCGGCCGGAACCGCTCCTGGAAGCGGACGATGTTGGAGCCGGGCGGGAGGTGTCGCCGCAGCTGGGGATCGAGCAGCCAGGAGTGGCAGGTCGCGACGGTGTGGGACTCCTCGGGGAAGTACCGGGCGAAGAACTCCCGGGCGCGGGCGAGGGAACGGTCGTAGGCGGCCGGGGTGAGCGGTCCGAGGAAGTCGGGGATGTGCAGGTCCAGGATGGGTTCACCGACGGCCACGGAGACTCCGGCGGGGCTGTCGGTGCCGGTTCCCGTTCCGGATTCGGTTCCGGATTCGGTGGAGGCATCGGTTGAGGCATCGGTGCCGGTAGATGTGTCGGTTCCGGTGGAGGCCTCGGTTCCGGTGGTCGTGATCGCTCGTGCCGTGCGTTCGCCGAGTTCCGATCGCTCGTACTGGAGCCGTCCGAGCTGGTAGAGCCGTCCGCGGAAGTGGCGGGTGAGCCAGTGGGCCTGGTGCGCGGACAGGCCTCCCCGGTTGTGGCGCCTGCGGTGCACTGTCATGCCACGGCCGAGGTCGGTGAGGGTGTACCGGGTGACGTCCTCGGGGATGCCGCGTGCCCGGTGCGCGTCGCGGACGTACGGCACGGCCGCGAGGAAGACGAGGACGAGGAAGTAATCGCGCAGTGCGGCCGGCGCCTGCGCGGCCCGGTCACCGAGACCGGCCGCGTCGTCGACCTCGCGGACGGCGCCGGTCACGTCCCCGACGCACTCCTCCAGCAGCCGCCGTACCCCGGGGTCGGCGGTCACGGTCCGGCTCAGGGCGGCCACCGCGTTGATGTCCTCGTGCGGCACGGCGAGGTCGAGGAGCAGGGCGGGCAGGTCGTCGGCGTCCGGCAGCACGGTGCGGTCCCCCTTGCCTCGGCGACCGTCACCGCTCGGTGAACGGCGCCCTTGGTGAACGTCCTGGACGAAGAGTACGTTGCAAGGAGGAGTAGTGATCCGGGATGCGTACGGGAAGTGAGCCGGTGACCGCGCGCAGTGCGCTGCGGGCGCGGTTGTGGCTGAGTCTGTGGGGAGTCGCCTGGGCGATCTTCGGCACGGCGGTGTTCGCCCTCGTGGGGCGCCCCGGCTGGGCGGCCGCCTGTGGTGTGCTGTGGCTGGTGGCCACCGTCGACATGACCGTGATCATCAGGCACATCAGGCAGGGCCCGCACTACCAGCCGGGCCGAGATGTGCCGCCGTACCGGCCCGTGGACAGCCCGCCGCCGTACCGGCGTCCGCCGCAGCACCGTCACCCGTGAGGGGACGGCCGGTCACGCGCCGCTGTCGAAGCGGGCCGCCTTCAGGTACTCGGGGTTCGGGTCCAGCGCGGCCGCGAGACGGAAGTGGCGTATCGCGAGGTCGGCGCGGCTCTGCCGTTCGTAGGTGCGGGCGAGCGCGAAGTGGGCGAAGGCGTTGTCCGGCTCGCGCTCCAGGACGATGGTGAACTCCAGCTCGGCCGGACGCAGTTGTGCGGCGGCGAAGAAGGCACGCGCGCGCAGCAGCCGGGCGGCGGTGTTCTCGGGGTGCGCGGCGATCACTCCGTCGAGCAGTTTCACCGCGCCTCGCGGATCCCGTGCGTTGAGCAGTTGCTCGGCGGCACGGAAGTCGATGACATGCGTCTCCGGAGTACGTCCGGTCGAACCGCTGGTCTCGGGCACGGCAGAGTCCTTCCCTCGCTGAAGCGGTTCAACGCCCGGACGGGTGCCCGCTATTTCGAAGATGCCTTCCCGCTAGTTCGAGCCCGACTCCCGCGCCCGCCGCACGAGGTCGGTCCACACCTCCTCGACGCGCTGTCGGAGCGCGTCGAGAGGTACGTCGTTGTCGATGACGATGTCGGCGATCTCCAGGCGTTCCTCGCGCGTCGCCTGTGCGGCCATGCGCGCCCGGGCGTCCTCCTCGGTCATTCCGCGCAGCCGGGTCAGCCGGTCGAGCTGGGTCCCGGGGGCGGCGTCCACGACGACCACGACGTCGTAGAGCGGCGCGAGGCTGTTCTCCGCGAGGAGCGGGACGTCGTGGATCACCACGGTGTCGTCGGCGGCGGCGCTCTCCAGTTCGCGGGAGCGGGCGCCGACGAGGGGGTGCACGATCGCGTTGAGTACGGCGAGTCTCTCGGGGTCGGCGAAGACGATCGAGCCGAGCTTCGGCCGGTCCAGGCTGCCGTCGGCGGTCAGTACATCCGGGCCGAAGGCGTCGACGACGGCCGTGAGCCCGGGAGTTCCGGGTGCGACCACCTCACGTGCGATGCGGTCCGCGTCGATCAGCACGGCGCCGTGCCCGACGAGCAGCCGCGACACCTCGCTCTTGCCGGCGCCGATGCCACCGGTGAGGCCAACTTTCAGCATGCCCCGAAGCTTAGGGCCTGTGACCGACACCGACCCGTACGAGGCTCGAACACCGAGACTCCGGGACGAGGCCGCTGGGACGACGTCGTGCTGGTGGTCCGGCGGCCGACCAAGGCAGTCGCCCGGTCCAGGCCAGTCGCCCGGTCCAAGCCAGTCGCCCGGTCCAAGCCAGTCGCCCGGCTGCGGACGCTTCCCCGGCTGCGGGCCGACGCACGGTCGCAGGCACAGGCACGACCGCCGACGCAGGAACGGTCGTGGCAGGCCGACGCACAGCCGGGGCCGATGCCCGCCCGAGAGCCGATGCCCGCCCAGGAGCCGATATCAGGTCGGGGCCCATGCTCGGCCCAGGGCCCACGCCCCGGTCGGGCGTCGAGGTCAGTTGTCGCCCTCGCGCTCTGCGAGGAAGCGTTCGAATTCGAGGCCGATCTCGTCCGCGGAGGGGATCTCCACCGGCTCGGCGAGCATGTTGCCCCGGGTCTCGGCGCCGGCGGCCGCGTCGTACTGGTGCTCCAGGCCCTGGACGAGGGCGGTGAGTTCCTCGTCGCCCTCCTGGACCTGGCGGTCGATCTCGGTCTGGGTGCGGTGCGCGTCCGTGCGCAGGGCGTGCGCGATGCCCGGGAGGACGAGGCCGGTGGCGCCCGTGATGGCCTCCAGGACGGTCAGGGCGGCGTCCGGATAGGGCGAGCGGGCGATGTAGTGCGGGACGTGCGCGGCGACGCCCAGGACGTCGTGGCCGGCCTCCATGAGGCGGTATTCGAGCAGTGACTCGGCGCTGCCGGGCACCTGGGCCTCGTCGAAGGGGCTGCGGTGGCCGGGGACCAGGTCGGTGCGGTTGCCGTGCGGGGTGAGGCCGACGGGGCGGGTGTGCGGGACGCCCATGGGGATGCCGTGGAAGTTCACGGACAGGCGTACGCCCAGGCGCTCCACGATCTGTCGGACGGCCGCGGCGAAGCGCTCCCACTCGACGTCCGGCTCGGGTCCCGACAGCAGCAGGAAGGGGGCGCCGGTGGCGTCCTGGACCAGGCGGACCTCGATGCTGGGCTCCTCGTACTCGGTCCAGCGGTCCCGCTTGAAGGTGAGCAGCGGGCGGCGGGCCCGGTAGTCCACGAGCCGGTCGTGGTCGAAGCGGGCGACGACCTGGTGGGGCAGCGAGTCGAGGAGCCGGTCGACGATCTGGTCGCCGGTCTCTCCCGCGTCGATGTATCCGTCGAAGTGGTAGAGCATGACAAGACCGGCCGACTCCTGGGCGAGCGCCATGTCGACGACGCTCAGGCCCTTCGGCTCCCATGCGTACAAACCCTGCGGATCAAGCACTGTGACCGCTCCTCCTCGTGTTCGTACGTGACAACGTGCCACAGGACATGGGCATTCCCACGGGCGTCTTGATCAGCCGGGCTCTCACCGCCTTTTCACGAGTGTCCCGAGGGGCACGGCACAAAAGAACCGAGGGACCGCACCTCGGAAGGTGCGGCCCCTCGGTCAGGAGCTAGTGCTCAGTGAGCGTTCAGCTCTGGCCGCCCGCGAGCTTCTCGCGGAGCGCGGCCAGCGCCTCGTCCGAGGCCAGCGCACCGGAGGTGTCGGCGCCCTCGGAGGAGTACGAACCGCCACCCGCGGCCGGAGCCGCACCGGCGGCGTCGCCACCCTCGGCAGCGGCAGCGGCGTCGGCCTCGCGGCTCTTGATGACCTGCTGCTGGTGCTGCTCGAAGCGGGTCTGCGCCTCGGCGTACTGGTGCTCCCACGCCTCGCGCTGGGTCTCGTAGCCCTCGAGCCAGTCGTTGGTCTCGGGGTCGAAGCCCTCGGGGTAGATGTAGTTGCCCTGGTCGTCGTAGGACGCGGCCATGCCGTACAGGGTCGGGTCGAACTCGACCGTGGCCGGGTCGGCACCGAAGGCCTCGTTGGCCTGCTTCAGCGAGAGGCTGATGCGGCGGCGCTCGAGGTCGATGTCGATGACCTTGACGAAGATCTCGTCGTTGACCTGGACGACCTGCTCCGGGATCTCCACGTGGCGCTCGGCCAGCTCGGAGATGTGGACCAGACCCTCGATGCCCTCGTCCACGCGGACGAACGCACCGAACGGAACGAGCTTGGTGACCTTACCCGGGACGACCTGACCGATCTGGTGCGTACGGGCGAACTGCTGCCACGGGTCTTCCTGGGTCGCCTTCAGCGACAGGGAGACGCGCTCGCGGTCCATGTCGACGTCGAGGACCTCGACGGTGACTTCCTGGCCGACCTCGACAACCTCGGACGGGTGGTCGATGTGCTTCCAGGACAGCTCGGAGACGTGGACCAGACCGTCGACGCCACCCAGGTCCACGAAGGCACCGAAGTTGACGATCGAGGAGACCACACCGGAGCGGACCTGACCCTTCTGGAGGGTCGTGAGGAACGTCTGGCGGACCTCGGACTGGGTCTGCTCCAGCCAGGCGCGGCGGGACAGGACCACGTTGTTGCGGTTCTTGTCCAGCTCGATGATCTTCGCCTCGAGCTCCTTGCCCACGTAGGGCTGGAGGTCGCGGACACGGCGCATCTCGACCAGGGAGGCCGGGAGGAAGCCGCGGAGGCCGATGTCGAGGATGAGACCACCCTTGACGACCTCGATGACGGTACCGGTGACGATGCCGTCCTCTTCCTTGATCTTCTCGATGGTGCCCCAGGCACGCTCGTACTGGGCGCGCTTCTTCGAGAGGATCAGGCGGCCTTCCTTGTCCTCCTTCTGGAGAACAAGGGCTTCGATCTCGTCACCGACGGCGACGACCTCGTTGGGGTCGACATCGTGCTTGATCGAGAGCTCGCGGCTCGGGATGACACCTTCGGTCTTGTAACCGATGTCGAGCAGGACCTCGTCCCGGTCGACCTTCACGATGACGCCGTCGACGATGTCGCCGTCGTTGAAGTACTTGATCGTCTCGTCGATCGCGGCGAGGAAGGCTTCCTCGTTACCGATGTCGTTGACCGCTACCTGCGGGGTGGTGGCGGTGGTCTCGGTGCTGCTCGTCATGTGAGAAAGGGCTCCGGTACGGACATTGAAGTCGTAGGTACTGCTCACGCCGGGAGCCTGTTTCGCTCTGAAGAAGCCGGACAGCCTAGGAAGCGCCACCGAAAGACTGGTGACGCCTCGACAACCGAGGGGACATACAACAGATGCGAGCGCAGCCTGCTACGTCTGAGGTGCGCAGGCCCGCAGCGCAACTTGTAGCATACGGGGGCAGCCAGGCAGGGTCAATGCGCGAAGGCGCACACCCGGGGCGGATCGCCGCATTCCCGGCACAAGAACCGTCCCACGAGGCCACGCAGGCCTGACAGACCTCCTCCGTGACACCCCCGCGAACGGGTTGGACGGAAGAGTACGACGAGGGAGCCGATCATCCAAGAGCCCGATTCGTTCGACCTCGCCGAGGCCGGGACAGACACCGGAGCAGAGGCCGAGCCGGAAGCCACCCGCCGGGACGCCGGGACCGCCGAGAGCAGCCGGGCCAACCGGGGCTGGTGGGACCGCAACGCCGACGAGTACCAGGTCGAGCACGGCACCTTCCTGGGCGACGACCGCTTCGTGTGGGGTCCCGAGGGCCTGGACGAGGTGGAGGCGGAGCTGCTCGGCCCGCCGGAGGAGCTCAAGGGCAGGGACGTCCTGGAGATCGGCGCCGGCGCGGCCCAGTGCTCGCGCTGGCTGGCCGCGCAGGGGGCCCGGCCGGTCGCCCTGGACCTCTCGCACCGCCAGCTCCAGCATTCGCTGCGTATCGGCGGATCGTTTCCCCTTGTCTGTGCGGACGCCGGCGCGCTGCCCTTCGCGGACGCCTCCTTCGACCTGGTGTGCTCGGCGTACGGCGCGCTCCCCTTCGTCGCCGACCCGGGCCTGGTGCTGCGCGAGGTGCGCCGCGTCCTGCGCCCCGGCGGCCGTTTCGTCTTCTCGGTGACGCATCCGATCCGCTGGGCGTTCCCGGACGAGCCGGGCCCCGAGGGCCTGTCGGTGTCGGCCTCCTACTTCGACCGCACGCCGTACGTCGAGCAGGACGAGGAGGGCCGTGCGGTGTACGTCGAGCACCACCGCACGCTCGGTGACCGGGTCCGTGACATCGCGCGCTCCGGTTTCCGGCTGGTGGACCTGGTCGAGCCGGAGTGGCCGGCCTGGAACACCTCCGAATGGGGCGGCTGGTCCCCGCTGCGGGGCAACCTCATCCCCGGCACGGCGATCTTCGTGTGCGACCGGGACTGAAACCCCTCTCCCCCTTCCTCACGCCCACGCGCGCGTGGGGGCGGTGCCTGATCGGCGCCGAGAACGACTCCGGGCACACTCACGCCCACGCGCCCGTGAGGGCGGTTTCCTGAGCCGTACGACACTGGGGGCGTGATCCGTTACGACGCCCTGGACGCGCTGCCCGTACGACAGGCCCTGCCCGGTCTGACCGACGCCCTGGCCGGGCACGGCACCGCCGTCCTGGTGGCGCCGCCCGGCACCGGCAAGACGACGCTGGTGCCGCTGGCGCTGGCCGGGCTGCTGGGCGAGGGGCCCGCGCGGCGGGTGGTGGTGGCCGAGCCGCGCCGGATCGCCGCCCGCGCGGCGGCCCGCCGGATGGCCTGGCTGCTCGGCGAGCAGGTCGGGCGGAGCGTCGGCTACACGGTGCGCGGCGAGCGTGTCGTCGGTCCACGCGCGCGCGTGGAGGTCGTCACCACGGGTGTGCTGCTCCAGCGTCTCCAGCGCGACCAGGAGCTGTCCGGCGTGGACGTGGTCGTTCTCGACGAGTGCCACGAACGGCATCTGGACGCCGACACGGCGGCGGCCTTCCTCTGGGACGTGCGGGAGACGCTGCGGCCGGAGCTGCGGCTGGTGGCCGCGTCGGCGACGACGGACGCTCAGGGCTGGGCGCGGCTGCTGGGCGGGGCGCCGGTGGTGGCGGCGGACGGCGTCGCGTACCCGGTGGAGGTGGTGTGGGCGCCGCCGGCCCGTCCGGTACGGCCGCCGCACGGGATGCGTGTCGACCCGGCGCTGCTGTCGCACGTGGCGTCGCTGGTGCGGCGGGCGCTGGCCGAGCGGGACGGGGACGTGCTGTGCTTCCTGCCGGGCGTCGGGGAGATCGCGCGCGTGGCCGGTCAGCTGGGGGGCCTGGGGGACGTCGAGGTGCTCCAGGTGCACGGGCGGGCACCGGCGGCCGTCCAGGACGCGGTGCTGGCGCCGGGGGCGCGGCGCCGGGTGGTGCTGGCCACGGCGGTCGCGGAGTCGTCGCTCACCGTTCCCGGGGTCCGGGTGGTCGTCGACTCGGGGCTGGCGCGGGAGCCGCGTGTCGACCACGCGCGCGGGCTGAGCGCGCTGACCACGGTACGGGCGTCGCGCGCGGCCGGGCGGCAGCGGGCGGGGCGGGCCGGGCGGGAGGCGCCGGGGGCGGTGTACCGCTGTTGGTCGGAGGCCGAGGACGGGCGCCTGACGGCTTTTCCGGCGCCGGAGATCAGGGTGGCGGATCTGACCGCGTTCGCTCTCCAGGCGGCCTGCTGGGGCGATCCGGAGGCAGCCGGGCTGGCGCTGCTGGATCCGCCGCCGGGCGGGGCGATGGCGGCGGCGCGGGATCTGCTGGCGGCGATCGGGGCGGTCGACTCCGCCGGCCGGGCCACGGAGAGGGGGCTGCGGCTGGCCCGGCTGGGGTTGCACCCCCGGCTGGGGCGGGCCCTGCTGGACGGGGCCGCGGCGGTGGGACCGGAGCGGGCCGCCGAGGTGGTCGCGTTGTTGAGCGAGGAGGTCCCCCGGGATTACGGGGACGACCTGGGAGCCGCCCTCCGAGACGCACGCCGCGCGGGCGACGCCTACGCCACGAGATGGCGCGCGGAGGTCCGCCGCCTGCGGTCCGTCCTCACGGACGCCTCCCGCGCGCCTGCCCACGGGGCTCCACCGGAGACCGAGACCGAGACCGAAGCCGGGGCCGGGGCCGGGGCCCGAGCGGTGGCCCGGGCGGTGGCTGGAGCCGGGGTCGGGGTTGGGGGCGTCGGTGTCGGGGCGGGGGTCGGGGTTGTCGTCGCTCTGGCTTTTCCGGAGCGGGTCGCGCGGGGGGACGGGGGGTCTCATCTCATGGTTTCCGGGACCCGTGCCGAGCTGCGTGAGGGGTCGCCGTTGCGGTCCGCGCCCTGGCTCGCCGTCGCCGTGGCCGACCGGCCGCTCGGGAAGGGGCACGCGCGTGTGCAGCTCGCGGCGGTGGTGGACGAGGAGACCGCGCGGGCGGCGGCCGGGGCGCTGCTCGACGAGCGGGACGAGGTGCGCTGGGCCGACGGGGACGTCGTCGCGCGGCGCGTGGAGCGGCTCGGGGCGGTCGAGCTGGCGGTGCGGCCGCTGCGGGACGCCGATCCCGTCCTCGTACGCGGGGCGCTGCTCGAAGGGCTGCGGCAGGAAGGGCTCGGCCTGCTGCGGTGGACGCCCGACGCCGTCGTGCTGCGCCAGCGGCTCGCGTTCCTGCGGCTGCGCCTCGGGGAGCCCTGGCCGGACGTGGGTGACGACGCGCTGCACGCGCGCGTGGACGAATGGCTGGAGCCGGAGCTGAGCCGGGCCCGGCGGCGGGCCGATCTCGCGCGCGTGGACGCCGGTGAGGCGCTGCGGCGGCTGCTGCCGTGGGCGAGCGGGGAGGCGGGGCGGCTGGACGACCTGGCCCCGGAGCGGATCGCCGTACCGAGCGGGTCGCGGATCCGGGTCGACTACGGGAACCCCGAACAGCCCGTGCTCGCGGTGAAGTTGCAGGAGATGTTCGGGCTGCAGGAGTCGCCGTCGGTGGCCGGGGTGCCGGTGCTGGTGCATCTGCTGTCGCCGGCCGGGCGGCCCGCCGCCGTCACCGCCGACCTGGCGTCCTTCTGGAAGGACGGCTACAAGGGCGTGCGGGCCGAGCTGCGCGGGCGGTATCCGAAGCATCCGTGGCCCGAGGACCCGGCCGGCGCCGAGCCGACCCGGCACACCAACGCGCGGCTCAGGCGCTGACCGGTTCGGGGACCGCGGAGTCGGCCGGGGCCGGGTCGGCCGGGCGGCGGCCGCGGGCCTCCAGCCAGAGGGAGAGCGCGAGCAGGACGAGACCGGCGGAGAGGAAGCCCCAGGGGAGGTAGGAGGTCAGCATCAGGACGAGGGTGCGGTTGTGCTTCACCAGGGCGACCGTGTGCTCGATGTAGTCCTCGCGCATCTTCACGTCGCCGGAGAACGCCGTGACCTTGGCGCGGTCGCCGAGGAGGGTGCCGCCGCGCAGTTCCTCCTTGTGGAGTTCCTCGCCGTACACGGGCGCCCCGGTGACGGGTTCGACCCAGAACCTGCGGACGGTGGTGTACCAGCGGGTGGTGCCGGTCTTGGCGACCGATGCGGCGGTGATGCCCTGGACCGGCATCTTCTTGGGCATGGGGACCTTGGTCCACGGGATGGTCTGCTCGAAGTAGTAGACCTCGACGCCCCGGAAGGTCCGCGTCCCCTTGTAGTGGATGGGGTTGGTGGTGCGGGTCTGCGCGTCGAAGTACTCGTAGTCCCGTTTCTCGGTGAGGAAGGGCCACTTGAACTCGATGCCGTCCCGTTTCACGGGGTCGCCGTCGACCGACTCGCCGGTGGCGTGAACGGGTTCCTGGCTGTGGGCGTCGAAGATGTAGCGCTCGGGGATCTCGGAGACCATCTTGCCGTCGGGGCCCTGGACGTAGGACAGCCCGTCCCAGACGACGACGTCCCGCCCCGCCGTCTTCTCGATCTTCCGGGCGGCCTCCACGTTGCCCTTGAGGGTCTGCACGATGGTGACCTCGGGGACCGTCTTCGCCTGCATGGTGCCGTAGTCGAGGAGGGTGGCGTCCTTCGCCTCCAGGACCATGTCCTGGTACTGGTTCGCGGGGATCTTGGCGAGCCGTGGGAAGGCGTACCAGCGCAGCAGCGGGGACAGCGCCGCGAAGAACACGGCGAAGGCGAGCAGGACCAGACTGGCCTTGCGGCGCATCTCGGCCTCCCGGGGCGGCGGTTACGGGTGTGACGGCACCGTCGTGAGCAGCGGCTTGGGGGACGTCTTTCCGGTCGGCGACCCCAGGGCGCTGATGGTCACGACCAGGGCGAGCGCGAGGGCGAGACCGGTCGCGGCGGCGATCAGGGCACGCATGCGGGCCTCCCTGCGGTCGGTTCCTGATGGATCGTCAGGTCCGGGCACGGTAGCAACGGGAGGGCGAGATGAGAACAGGTCTCACACACCAGGGCGCCCTCCCGCGGCTGCGGGAGGGCGCCCTGGTGGCCGTAAGGCCGTGGACCGGGAGGTGTCAGGAGCCGGCGGAGGCCGAGGCGCTCTCGCTCGCCGAGGCGGACGCCGAAGCGGACGCGGACGCCGAAGCAGACGCCGACGCCGACGCACTCGCCGAGGCGGTCGGAGACGGGCTCTCCGAGCTGTCCGCCGCGGCGACCGTCAGCTCGACGGTGAGCACCGCGCCGCCGGTGGTGGTGATGCGCAGCAGGAACGTGCCGGTGGTGTCGTCCGCGTACAGCTTGGGCAGTGTGAGCAGGCCGTCCGCGTCCGTACTGAGGTCCGTGAGGGTGCGTACGGCGTTGCCGTCCGCGTCCTTGAAGTACGGGCCCGAGTCGTTCTCGCCGGTGTCGTCCGCCGACTTGATCAGCGTGGCGGTGGCGGCGACCTTGTCGGCGACGGCTCCCTGGTAGGTGGCCTTCGTCTGGACCTGGTCGGCGAACTCGCCGCCCGGGGCGGAGGTCAGCGCGGTGGTGTTGACGAGGGCGAGGGTGTCGGCGGCGCGGGCGGTGACGGTCGCGGAGTAGTCCACCGGGGTGACCGTACGGCCGACCACGGTGGCCCGGACCGTGAAGTCACCGGTGTCCTCGCCCGCCTGGAGGGTCGGCGCGACGGCGACACCCTTGCTGTCGGTGGTGACGGTGGCGACGCTCTCGCCGCCGGTGAAGGTCGTGTCCGTGTCACCGACGATGGTGAAGCGGACGCGGACCTTGGCGACGATCCGGCCGGCCTTGGTCTGCGCGCGTGTGCTGATCTTCTTGGTGAACGCGTCGCCGGCCATCGCCGTGAGCTTGGCGGTGCCCGCGTCCTCCAGGTGGTCCACCGTGTCGGTGGCCGTGGGCGGCAGGCTCGGGGACTCGCTCGGGGTGTCCGGCGAGGGCTCGTCGGGCTTGGGCGTGCTCGTGGCGGGCGTGCCCGGGGAGCCGTCGGAACCGGAGCTGCCGGAACCACCGGAGCCGGAGCCGGTCGAGCCGTCGCTGCGGTGCTGGGGCACGGTGCCGGTGCCGTCCGGGACCGAGTGGGTGCCCTTGCGGTAGAACTCGTACCAGGACAGCACCAGGTCGAGGTAGTCCTGCGAGTTGTTGTAGCTGAGGATCGCCTTGTTCATGTCGGCCTGGACGGACAGGTCCCAGCCGTAGCGGCACAGGTAGTGGCCGGCGGCGAGCGCCGCGTCGTAGATGTTGTTGGGGTCCTTGACGCCGTCGCCGTTGCCGTCGCGGCCCGCCCACGCCCACGTCGAGGGGATGAACTGCATGGGGCCGACGGCCTGGTCGTAGCGGCTGTTGCCGTCGTACTGGCCGCCGTCGGTGTCCTTGATGAGCGCGAAGCCGTTGCCGTCGAGCTCGGGGCCGAGGATCCGGTGGAGGGTGGTGCCCTCGGCGTCGACGTCACCTCCGCGGGCCTGGCCGGACTCCACCTTGCCGATGGCGGCGAGCAGTTGCCAGGGCAGGTTGCAGCCCGGCTTGGAGGCGCTCAGCTCCGCCTCGGCCTTCTGGTAGGCGTCGAGAACGGTGGCCGGTATGCCCGACTCGGCCGCGCCCCGGGAGACCGCGGTGCCGATGCTCGACGAGGAGGCAGTGGGGCTGCTGCTGGGGTTCGGGCTGTCGAGCGGCGGCAGGTCCGTGTAGTACGGCGAGTTGCCGGTGGCGCCGGCCTCGTCGGGCGCGGAGGCGCTGGCGCCGGCGTTGGCCTGCCTGCCCGTGTCGGCGGTGACGCCCGGTGCCTGGGAGGCGGAGAGAGCCGCCACCGCCAACGCGGCCGCGGCGGTGGTCGCCGCTCCCTTGCGCAGCCGCCTGCCGAATTGCGCCGCCATAGGTGAACCCCTCCCCATGAACGCCTTCTGGGCGTCCGTCTCCGTCTGTCCGCTCGCCCTTGTGTGACGGTCGACCCGGTGCTGTGGTTGCCCCCGTTGCCTCTTTCGAGTGGTGAGGTCGCGCACCCGGCCGAACGCGCCGGGGCGGCGACCCAGGCGACACTACGACAACTTGCCTGCCACGGACACCCGCCGGTGCCCGGTTTTCACCCGTCGGCCATTCCCCGTCGAACACTGGTCGTGTCCCGGATACTTGCCGTACGCGATCACCGTTCGGCACTCCGGCCGGCGACTGTTCCAGGGGGTCCGGATGCCGTTCACGCTCAGCCACGCCGCCGCGGTGCTGCCCGCCGTGCGCGGGGACGGGACCGGGCGCGGGCGGCTGGTCCCGGCGGTGCTCGTGGCGGGGTCGTTCGCGCCCGATCTCACCTACTACGCGGCGAGCGCGGTGCCGGACGCGATGGAGTTCGGCACGTTCACGCACTCCTTCGCCGGTGTCCTCACCGTGGACGTGCTCTTCTCCTGGACGCTGGTGGCGCTGTGGCTCCTGGTCCGGGAACCTCTTGTGGCCCTGCTGCCGCGGGCCCGGCAGGGGCGGGTGGCCGGGCTGCTGCGCTGCGGGGCGCCACGCGCGCGTGCCGGTCTGTCGGTGACGGCGCGCTGGTACGTCTCGGCCGTGCTCGGCGGTCTGACGCACATCGTCTGGGACGCGTTCACGCACCACGACCGCTGGGGGACGCGGCTGGTCCCCGCGATCGGCCGGAACGTGGCGGGCATGCCGCTGTACACCCTCCTCCAGTACGGCAGTTCGGCACTCGCCGCGGCCGTGCTCGCCGCGTTCGTGGCCCGCGCGGTACGGCGGTCCCCGGCCGGGGAGCCGGTGGGGGTGCCGCCGCTGTCGGTACGGGACCGGTGGTGGGCCGGTGCCGGGATCGCGGGCTGCGCCCTGTCGGCTGCGCTGCGGCGGGCGACGCGGTGGTGGGAGTACTGGGGAGCGACGGCGAGGCCCTGGGAGCTGCTGCCGACGGTGCTCTTCGGGGCGGGCGCGGGGCTGCTGCTGGGGGTGGTGGGGTACGCCGTGGCGGTCAGGGTGTGGCGTCCGGTTCCGGTGGCCGAGGTGCCGCGGACTCCTTCGGCCGTTCGGTGAGGGTGGCCACGAAGACGGTCATGGTGCGGGGGCGGCGGGGGCCGGGCAGGGCGCTGAGGAACAGCGCCAGGTAGCCGCGGGCGAGGTCGAGCCACTGGCGCGGGCCGGGGCGGGCGCGGAGTTTGCGGCGCAGACGGGTGACCGCGCGGCGCACGGTGACGCCGAGGTCGACGGGGATGCGGGCGGAACTGGCGTCGGCCGCCTGGGCCCGGGCCGGCGAGGACGCCGTGGCCTGGGCGGCGGCGGAGGCGGCGCGGGCCTTGGCCCGGGGCCTGCTCTGGGGCGTCCGGCGGTGAACCATTCGTATACCCATGGCCGCATCCTTGCCGGTGGCGGAGGCGGGGGCGTTCTGGCGGGGGCCAGGTGAGTGATGCGGCGGTGCCACCGTTTTCCGGGCGGGATGCGGCGGTGCCGCCGTTTCCCGGGCGCCGCTCCCCGGTGTCCGGGGAGCGGCGCCTTCGGGCCCGCCTCGTTCGCGCGCGGGCCCTGCCGGCCTGGCGCCGGGGGCCACGCGCAGGGGCCTAGTGCCCGGGGCTAGTGCGCCGCCGATTCCCAGTCCGGGCCGACACCGACCGAGACGTCCAGCGGGGCCCGGAGGTCGACCGCCTTGGACATCTGCTCGCGCAGGACCGCCTCGACCCGGGTGCGCTCGCCGGGGGCGATCTCCAGGACGATTTCGTCGTGGACCTGGAGGAGCATGCGGGACTTCAGCTCCGCCTCGCGCAGCGCGACGTCCACCCGCAGCATCGCGATCTTGACGATGTCCGCCGCCGTGCCCTGGATGGGCGCGTTGAGGGCCATCCGCTCGGCCGCCTCCCGGCGCTGGCGGTTGTCGCTGTTGAGGTCGGGGAGGTAGCGGCGGCGGCCGAAGAGGGTCGCCGTGTAGCCGGTGGCACGCGCCTCGTCGACGACCCGGCGCAGGTACTCGCGGACCCCGCCGAACCGCTCGAAGTACGTGTCCATCAGGGCCCGTGCCTCGCCCGCGTCGATGTTCAGCTGCTGGGAGAGGCCGAAGGCCGACAGACCGTACGCGAGGCCGTACGACATGGCCTTGATCTTGCGGCGCATCTCCGCGTCGACGGCCGAGCGGTCGACGTCGAACACCTGGGAGGCGACCGTGTTGTGCAGGTCCTCGCCGGAGGTGAACGCCTCGATCAGGCCCTCGTCCTCGGAGAGGTGGGCCATCACGCGCAGTTCGATCTGGCTGTAGTCGGCGGTCATGAGGGACTCGAAGCCCTCGCCGACCACGAAGCCCCGGCGGATGGCCCGGCCCTCGTCCGTGCGGACCGGGATGTTCTGGAGGTTGGGGTCCGTGGAGGAGAGGCGGCCGGTCGCGGCGACGGTCTGGTTGAACGTGGTGTGGATACGGCCGTCGGCGGCGACGGTCTTGATCAGGCCCTCGACCGTCACGCGCAGCTTGGCCTGCTCACGGTGCCGGAGCATGATCACCGGCAGTTCGTTGTCGGTCTGTCCTGCGAGCCAGGCGAGGGCGTCGGCGTCGGTGGTGTAGCCGGTCTTGGTCTTCTTCGTCTTGGGCAGGGCGAGCTCGCCGAAGAGGACCTCCTGGAGCTGCTTGGGCGAGCCCAGGTTGAACTCGTGGCCGGCCGCCGCGTGCGCCTCCTTCACGGCCTGCTGCACGGCGCCCGCGAACATCTGCTCCATGGCCTCCAGGTGGGCGCGGTCGGCGGCGATGCCGTGCCGCTCCATGCGGGCGAGCAGGACCGAGGTGGGCAGCTCCATGTCCCGCAGCAGGTCCGCCGCGCCGACCTCCTGGAGCCGGCCGCCGAAGGCCTCGCCGAGGTCGAGGATCGCGCGGGCCTGGACCATCAGGGCCTCGGCCTCCGCTGCGTCGTCCGCGCCGAAGGCCAGCTGGCCGTCGGCCGCCGCGGCGGGGGCCAGCTCGCGGCCCAGGTACTCCAGGGACAGCGCGTCCAGGTCGAAGGAGCGGCGGCCGGGCTTGACCAGGTACGCGGCGAGGGCGGTGTCCATGGTGACGCCGTCGATGGTCCAGCCGTGCTCGGCGAAGACCCGCATGGCGCCCTTGACGTTGTGGAAGACCTTGGGCCGCTCGGGGTCGGCGAGCCAGGCCGCCCACGCGTTCTCGTCGGCCTCGTCGAGCTGGGCGGGGTCGAACCAGGCGGCCGGACCGTCACCCGTGGCGAGGGCGATCTCGGCGACCGAGCCGGTGCCGAGCGCCCAGGTGTCGACGGTGGCGACGCCCAGCGGGGCGGTGCCGTGCCCGGCGAGCCAGCCGGCCAGCTCGCCGGTGCCGAGGACGGTGGCGTCGACCTCCACGCCCGCCTCGGCGACCGGTGCGGCCTCGGCCTCCTCGGCGCCGGGGTCGACGGCGTAGAGGCGCTCGCGCAGCGACGGGTTCCGGATCTCCAGGGTGTCCAGGATCATCGCGACGGTCTTGCGGTCGTACGGCGCGCGCTCCAGCTCGGTGACCGTCCGGGGCAGCTCGACGCCGCGCTCCAGCTCGGTGAGGCGGCGGTTGAGCTTGACCGACTCCAGGTGGTCGCGGAGGTTCTGGCCGGCCTTGCCCTTGACCTCGTCGACGCGCTCGACGAGCTCGCCGAAGGAGCCGAACTGGTTGATCCACTTCGCGGCGGTCTTCTCGCCGACGCCCGGGATGCCGGGGAGGTTGTCGGACGGGTCGCCCCGCAGGGCCGCGAAGTCGGGGTACTGGGCGGGCGTCAACCCGTACTTCTCGAAAACCTTCTCCGGGGTGAACCGGGTCAGCTCGGAGACGCCCTTCGTCGGGTAGAGGACCGTGGTGTGCTCGGTGACCAGTTGGAAGGAGTCGCGGTCGCCGGTGACGATGAGGACGTCGAAGCCCTCGGCCTCGGCCTGGGTGGCGAGGGTGGCGATGATGTCGTCGGCCTCGAAGCCCTCGACGGCGAAGCGCTGCGCGTGCATCGCGTCGAGCAGCTCGCCGATCAGCTCGACCTGGCCCTTGAACTCGTCCGGGGTCTTGGAGCGGTTCGCCTTGTACTCGGCGAACTCCTCGGAGCGCCAGGTCTTGCGGGAGACGTCGAACGCCACCGCGAAGTGCGTGGGGGCCTCGTCACGCAGGGTGTTGGCCAGCATCGAGGCGAAGCCGTAGATCGCGTTGGTGGGCTGGCCCGTCGCGGTGGTGAAGTTCTCCGCGGGCAGCGCGAAGAACGCGCGGTAGGCCAGCGAGTGCCCGTCCATGAGCATCAGCCGGGGACGGGTCGCGCCGGGGGTCTTGTCGGTCTTCTTCGCTGCTGTCTCTGCCACGCCCCCGATCCTGCCACGCCGCACTGACAGTGAAGGCCGACGGTCGGAATGCCGGCGAGGACGACACCTCGGCCACCCCCGCCCTGTACCGGCCACCCACGACCTACGTCGGTCATGCACGACCGGCGTCGGCCATCCCGCACGAGGTCCGGCATCCCCGCAGAGCGTCGGCGATCCCCGGCACGACGTCGGTCAGCCCCGCCCCGTGTTGGCCACCCCCGCACCGTGTCGGCTGTCCCCGCCACGGCGTCGGCCGCTCACGACCTGCGTCGGTCGTGCACGGCTCAGGTCGGTCGGCCTCGATTCGTGTCGGGCAGGCGTGCGAGGATCGGAGGTAGAGGCAGTGCTGCCGGTGTGAGGGAGAGCGTGCGATGGCCACGAAGCCGCCGAGCGAGGACCCGGTTCAGGACGCGCCGCGGGTCGCGGAGCCCGAGCACGCCGCGGCGGGCCTGCCCGCGATCGGGCACACGCTGCGCATCGCGCAGCAGCAGATGGGCGTGAAGCGCACCGCGCTGACGCTGCTCAGGGTCAACCAGAAGGACGGCTTCGACTGCCCGGGCTGCGCCTGGCCGGAGCCCGACCACCGGCACGCGGCCGAGTTCTGCGAGAACGGCGCCAAGGCCGTCGCCGAGGAGGCCACCCTGCGGCGGGTGACACCCGAGTTCTTCGCCGCGCACCCGGTCGCCGACCTGCGGCACCGCAGCGGCTACTGGCTCGGCCAGCAGGGCCGGCTCACCCACCCCATGTACCTGCCCGAGGGCGCCGAGCACTACGAGCCGGTCGGCTGGGAGCGGGCCTTCGACATCATCGGCGAGGAGCTCGCCGCCCTCGGCTCCCCCGACGAGGCCGTCTTCTACACCTCGGGCCGCACGAGCAACGAGGCCGCGTTCCTCTACCAGCTCTTCGCGCGCGAGCTGGGCACCAACAACCTGCCGGACTGCTCCAACATGTGCCACGAGTCCTCGGGCTCGGCGCTGAACGAGACGATCGGCGTCGGCAAGGGCAGCGTCCTGCTGGAGGACCTCTACCAGGCCGACCTGATCGTCGTCGCCGGGCAGAACCCGGGGACCAACCACCCCCGGATGCTCTCCGCGCTGGAGAAGGCCAAGGCGAACGGCGCGCGGATCATCAGCGTCAATCCGCTCCCGGAGGCCGGTCTGGAGCGGTTCAAGAACCCGCAGACCCCGCAGGGCATGCTGAAGGGCGCCGCGCTGACCGACCTGTTCCTGCAGATCCGCCTCGGCGGCGACCAGGCGCTGTTCCGGCTCCTCAACAAGCTCGTCCTGGAGACCGGGGGAGCCGTCGACGAGGAGTTCGTGCGCGAGCACACCCACGGGTTCGAGGAGTTCGCCGCCGTCGCCCGGGCCGCCGACTGGGACGAGACGCTGGCCGCGACCGGCCTGGGCCGCGCGGAGATCGAGGAGGCGCTGCGCATGGTGCTCGCCTCCGAGCGCACGATCGTCTGCTGGGCCATGGGCCTCACCCAGCACAAGCACTCGGTGCCGACGATCCGGGAGATCGTCAACTTCCTTCTGCTGCGCGGCAGCATAGGCCGCGCCGGCGCGGGCGTGTGCCCGGTCCGCGGCCACTCGAACGTGCAGGGCGACCGCACGATGGGCATCTTCGAGCGGCCGTCCCCGGCGTTCCTGGACGCCCTGGAGAAGGAGTTCGGTTTCGCGCCGCCGCGCGAGCACGGCTTCGACGTCGTCCGGGCCATCCGCGCGCTGCGTGACGGGGAGGCGAAGGTCTTCTTCGCGATGGGCGGCAACTTCGTGTCGGCCAGCCCGGACACGGAGGTCACGGAGGCGGCGATGCGGCGGGCGCGGCTGACCGTGCACGTGTCGACGAAGCTGAACCGTTCGCATGTCGTGACGGGCACGCGGGCGCTGATCCTGCCGACGCTGGGCCGTACCGAGCGCGATCTGCAGGGCGGCGGCGAGCAGTTCGTGACCGTCGAGGACTCGATGGGCATGGTGCACGCCTCCCGGGGGCGTCTGGAGCCCGCGAGCCCGCATCTGCTGTCGGAGCCGGCGATCGTGTGCCGGCTGGCGCGCCGGGTGCTCGGGGAGGGCGGCAGTACGCCGTGGGAGGAGTTCGAGAAGGACTACGCGACGGTCCGTGACCGTATCGCGCGCGTGGTCCCCGGTTTCGAGGACTTCAACGCGCGCGTGGCGCACCCGGGCGGCTTCGCCCTGCCGCACGCCCCGCGCGACGAGCGCCGTTTCCCGACGGCCACCGGCAGGGCGAACTTCACGGCGGCGCCGGTCGAGTACCCCGGCCTGCCCGAGGGCCGGCTGCTGTTGCAGACACTGCGCTCGCACGACCAGTACAACACCACGATCTACGGCCTGGACGACCGCTACCGGGGCATAAAAAACGGCCGCCGGGTGGTCCTGGTGCACCCGGAGGACGCGCGGGCGCTGGGTGTGGCCGACGGGTCGTACGTGGACCTGGTGAGCGAGTGGAAGGACGGTGTGGAGCGCCGGGCACCGGGCTTCCGGGTCGTGCACTACCCGACGGCCCGGGGCTGCGCGGCCGCGTACTACCCGGAGACCAATGTGCTGGTGCCGCTGGACGCCACCGCGGACACCAGCAACACCCCGGCCAGCAAGTCCGTCGTGGTCCGCCTGGAGAGCGGCGTGCGGGGGCCGGCGGGCACCGTCTGAGCATCCGCTCAGCCCGTCTGGAAGAATCGGCGACCGACTGAGCGTTTGCTCAGGAGAGAGTCAGCCGTACCACGAACGGAGCCGGTCCATGGGTGAGCAGCAGCATGTGAAGTTCCCGCCGGGGGTCATCGACGAGTACGCGGCGCTCGGCGTCGACCTTCAGGCCCTGTTCTCGGCGGGCCACCTCGGCACCCGCATGGGCGTGCAGATCGTGGAGGCCTCGGCGGACCGGGTCGTGGGCACCATGCCGGTGGAGGGCAACACACAGCCGTACGGGCTGCTGCACGGCGGCGCCAGCGCGGTGCTGGCGGAGACCCTGGGCTCGGTCGGGGCGATGCTGCACGGCGGCAGCTCGAAGATCGCGGTCGGGGTGGACCTGAACTGCACGCACCACCGCGGGGTCCGCTCCGGCCTGGTCACCGGCGTGGCCACGCCGGTCCACCGGGGGCGCTCCACGGCGACGTACGAGATCGTGGTCAGCGACGAGGAGGGCCGCCGGGTGTGCACGGCCCGTCTGACCTGTCTGCTGCGCGACGTCGAGGGCATGACGCCCCCCGCGCCCGTCGAGGGCTGACGCGCTCCGTGCCGCCCGGCACCGGACCATTGCTCCGCGCCGTCCGCGCCCGTAGCTTCGGGGCATGGGACGGCGAGGAGGCGGCCTGCCGGGGCTGACCGCACTGGGGCTCGGGCTCGCCCTGCTGGCCGGCTGCGGCGCTTCCGGCACCTCCGGCCGCGCCCCGGCCGGTTCCGTGTCCGCCGCCTCGCCCTCCGTGCCCCCCGCCGCCACCTCCGCCGCCGGGCTGTGCGCGTCGATCGTCGCGCACTGGTCGCGCGAGGTGCTCGACAGCGACACCTACGGCGACTACCAGTCGATGGGGCTGTCCAACGGGCAGTACGCGATCCTGCGGGACGTCGTGGACGCCGCGCGGGCCGTGAAGCGCCGTCAAGGGGCCACCGCGGCCGACCGGTTGATCGACCGCCGGTCGCGCGCCGCCTGCACCGAGCGGTACCGCCACGGCACTCCGACGGGAGGCCCCTGGCGATGAGCGCGAGCGGGACGGACGGCGCGGGCGGCGCGCGCGGAGCGAGCGGCATCGGCCCCGTCGAACCCGGCGAGGGCACCCGCGCGCGGGAGGCGCCGGACAGCGCCGGGGCGACCGTTCCCGCTCCCCCGCACCGCGCCCGCCGCCGCTCCCTGCTCCTCGCGCTGGCCACGGCCGTCGCCGTGCTCGCCGGCGCCGGCTACCTGGTCGCGAGCCGCCCGCGGCCGCCGGAGCCGCCCGAAGTCCCCTACCCGGCGCAGACGGTGGCGTTCGCCTTCCTGGGCGGCCGGGCCACTCCCCCGGGCGCCCCGCCCCGCAGCTTCAGCTTCGCGGTGCGCATGATCGTGTCGGGAGGGCCGCCGGTCACGGTACCCAAAGTGACCCAGCCCTATACCGGCCTGACCCTCACAGAGGCGCCCAACGCCCCCTTTCGGACAAAAGAGGGCTCACCCCGGGAGATCACGATCACTATGCATGTGACCGATTGCGGAAGAGTTCCGAAAAATGCCGGACTTCCTTTCCTGGACGTAACTCTGCGTAATACCCGCGCAATACAAGTGCAGAGTTTCATCCTGGGGTCACGCTACGCAGCGCACCTCTCGCACGCCCTGAAAGCCGCCTGCCGCACCAGTTAGCAATCGCTTTCTCGTAATCACCAAAACCCCCGAGACGCCTGATGTGACCGCGGCGGGTCCTGCGGGTTCTCACCATGCGGACGGGGCGAATCGGCCGGAATTCCACTCTTCTCCGCACGGTGTACCGCTCTGCATTACCTCGTGTCATAACAAGAGCGTCACAGCATTGGTCAGACCCTCCTCCCCATTCCCCGCACCCGCCTAGAGTCACGGCCAGTCACGGCGCCGTCGGATTACCCCTTCGACCGGAGCGCGCGACTCGACCGTTTCCACGGGGATGCGGTTGTTCAGGGGAAAGGACTGATCGTGCGTCAACGTTCGCTCATCGCCATCACCGCCGCGCTGGCAGCGGGAGCACTCACCCTCACCGCCTGCGGTTCGCGAGACAGCGGCGACAAGGGCTCCGACTCCGGCGGCACCACCGTCACCATCGGCGTCGACGCCCCACTGACCGGCGACCTGTCCGCGCTCGGCCTCGGCATCAAGAACTCGGTGGACCTCGCGGTCAAGCAGGCCAACAAGAAGAAGTACGTCGACGGCGTCACCTTCAAGATCGAGGCCAAGGACGACCAGGCCCAGCCCTCCTCCGGCCAGGCCAACGCCACCGCCTTCGTCGGCGACGACAGCGTCTACGGCGTGGTCGGCCCGCTGAACTCCTCCGTCGCCCAGTCGATGCAGAAGGTCTTCGACGACGCCAAACTGGTCGAGGTCTCGCCGGCCAACACCAGCCCCGACCTGACGCAGGGTGCCAACTGGCAGACGTCCAAGTCGCGGCCGTACAAGTCGTACTTCCGTACCGCGACCACGGACGCCATCCAGGGCCCGTACGCCGCGCAGTACGTGTACAACACGGCGAAGCTGACCAAGGCCTTCATCATCGACGACAAGAAGACCTACGGCGCCGGCCTCGCCGCCACCTTCACCGACGAGTTCAAGAAGCTCGGCGGCAAGGTGGTCGGCACCGAGCACATCAACCCCGACTCCAAGGACTACTCCGCGGTCGCCACCAAGGTGAAGAACTCGGGTGCCACCGTGGTCTACTACGGCGGCGAGTACCCGCAGGCCGGTCCGCTGAGCAAGCAGATCAAGGCCTCCGGCGCGAAGATCCCGCTGGTCGGCGGCGACGGCATCTACGCCGACGACTTCCTCAAGCTGGCGGGCTCCGCCGCCGACGGCGACCTGGCCACCTCGGTCGGCGCCCCGGTCGAGACCCTCGACTCCGCCAAGGAGTTCGTCGCCAACTACACGGCGGCCGGCTACAAGGAGGCGTACGGCGCCTACGGCGGTTACTCCTACGACTCGGCCTGGTCGATCATCGAGGCCGTGAAGAAGGTCGTCGACGACAACAACGGCAAGCTGCCGTCCGACGCCCGCGCGAAGATCACCGCCGCGGTGCAGAACGTCTCCTTCGACGGTGTGACCGGCAAGGTCTCCTTCGACGAGTACGGTGACGCGACCAACAAGCAGCTCACCGTCTACAAGGTCACGGGCGGGGCCTGGAAGGCTGCCACCTCGGGCACGTACACGCCGAGCAGCTGACCCTCACCCGCACGCAGCACCGAGCCGCGCGGGGCGCTGTTCCACTGGCGCCCCGCGCGGACTCGCATCCGACCTCATTCGTCGAACATTCCGAACGTCTCGGAGGACATGCGGTGAACGAACTGCCGCAGCAGCTGGTCAACGGCCTGCTACTGGGATCCATGTACGGGCTGGTCGCCATCGGCTACACGATGGTCTATGGCATCGTCCAGCTCATCAACTTCGCCCACGGCGAGATCTTCATGACCGGCGCCTTCGGCGCGCTCACGGTCTACGCGTACGTACTGCCCAGCGGCACCTCGATGTGGATAGCACTGCCGCTGATGCTGATGGGCGCGATCATCGTGGCCGTCCTGGTCGCCGTCGGAGCGGAACGGTTCGCCTACCGCCCGCTGCGCACCGCCCCACGTCTCGCCCCCCTCATCACCGCCATCGGCCTCTCGCTGGCCCTGCAGCAGGCGGTGTGGGCCTGGTACCCCGAGGCGAAGTCCGCCCGCACCTTCCCCACCATCCCGGGCGGCCCCTTCGACATCGGCAACGTCACGATCCAGACCGGTGACATCTTCCTGGTGGTCGTGGCCCCGCTCAGCATGGCCTTCCTCGCCTACTTCGTGATGCGCACCCGGACCGGGCGCGGCATGCAGGCGACGGCCCAGGACCCGGACACCGCGCGCCTGATGGGCGTCAACACCGACCGGATCATCGTGATCGCGTTCGCGCTCGGTGCCGCCTTCGCCGCCGTCGGCGGTGTCGCCTACGGCCTCAAGTACGGCCAGATCGACTTCAAGATGGGCTTCCTGCTCGGTCTGAAGGCGTTCACGGCGGCCGTTCTCGGCGGTATCGGCAACATCTACGGCGCCGCGCTCGGCGGCCTCGTCCTCGGTGTCGCCGAGGCCCTGTCGACCGCCTACATCTCGGACATCCCCGGCATGGACAAGTTCGGCAGCCAGTCCTGGGCCGACGTCTGGGCGTTCGTACTCCTCATCCTCGTACTGCTGTTCAGACCACAGGGTCTGCTCGGCGAACGCGTCGCGGACAGGGCGTGACACCGATGACCACAGAGACCACCGCATCCGAGACCCCCGAGACCCCGGACACCACGGGTGCCTCGGCGCCCGCGGCGTCCGGTCTGATCGGACTGCCGGCCCCGCTCGGCCGGGCCCTCGCCACCGGTGGCGGCGTCCTCGCCGTCGCCTCCACGTTCATGTCGTGGACCTACACCTCCGAGTTCCCCGGTGACCTCACCGTCTACGGCTACCCGGGCGGGCTCCAGATCCTGGTGCTGATCGGCGGCGTCCTCACCGTCCTGTTCGGCCTCGCCTCCTACGGCGTCCCCTGGCTCTCCTGGCTGACCCCCGGCAGCGCCGACAGCGCGCTGAAGATGGCGTCGCTCGGCACCTTCGGCACCGCCTGGTACACCGTCGCCGCGATCAGCGTGGAGCTGGGCGGCGTGGTGAACCTGGACCCGGGCGGCTTCGTCGTCGCGATCGCCACGCTGGTCTCCGTGATCGGCGCGCTGGCCCTGCCGTTCGAGCGGCCGGAGCCCGACCCGGTCGACCCCGACGACACCGGCTGGGAGCTGTTCAAGCACAAAAGCCGGCAGAACTGGGACACCTTCCGCGCGGCCTTCGCCCCCAAGCCCCCGGCGCCGCCGGCCGGCCCGCTGGCGCCCTGGGTGGAGATCCTGGTCATCGTCGCGGCGATGGCGGTCGGCCTGCTCGTCTTCAGCTACGGCATCAGCACCTCGTACGACGAGCTGTTCATCGGCTTCCTGATCACCGCCGGCTTCGGTTTCGCCGCCCTCTCCAAGGCCGGGATCGTGACCCGGGTCTCGGCGATCACCGCGAAGCACCGGAACATCACCATGACCGGCGCCTTCCTGGCCGCCGCGGCCTTCCCGTTCACCCAGTCCAACGACCAGTACGCGACGATCGGCGTCTACATCCTGATCTTCGCGACCGTCGCGCTCGGCCTGAACATCGTCGTCGGCCTCGCCGGCCTCCTCGACCTCGGTTACGTCGCGTTCCTCGGCGTCGGCGCCTACACGGCGGCCCTGGTCTCCGGTTCGCCGTCCTCCCCGCTGCACGTGCAGTGGCCGTTCTGGGCGTCGGCGCTGCTCGGCGCGGTCGTCGCCATGATCTTCGGTGTGGTGATCGGCGCCCCGACCCTGCGGCTGCGCGGCGACTACCTGGCCATCGTGACCCTCGGCTTCGGTGAGATCTTCCGGATCACCGTCCTCAACCTGGACGGCACCTCCGGCCCGGACGTCACCAACGGCTCCAACGGCATCTCCTCGATCCCGAACCTGGACATCCTCGGCTTCGACTTCGGCGCCGAGCACCAGATCCTCGGCGCCACCATCGGGCGGTTCGCCAACTACCTGCTGCTGATGCTGATCATCACGCTGATCGTGGTCATCGTCTTCCGGCGCAGCAGCGACTCCCGCATCGGCCGCGCCTGGGTCGCCATCCGCGAGGACGAGACCGCCGCGCTCGCCATGGGCATCAACGGCTTCCGGGTGAAGCTGATCGCCTTCGCCCTGGGCGCCTGCCTGGCCGGCCTCTCCGGTTCGGTGCAGGCGCACGTCACCTACACGGTGACGCCGGAGCAGTACCAGTTCGCCTACGTCGTCCCGCCCAACTCGGCCTTCCTGCTGGCCGCGGTGGTGCTCGGCGGCATGGGCACCATCTCGGGTCCGCTGGTCGGCGCGTCCCTGCTCTACCTGATCCCGGCCAAGCTCCAGTTCCTCGGCGACTACCAGCTCTTCGCCTTCGGTGTCACGCTCATCCTGCTGATGCGCTTCCGCCCGGAGGGCCTCATCCCCAACCGGCGCCGCCAGCTCGAGTTCCACGAAGACGCGGAAGCGCCCGCCGTCCTCACCAAGGCAGGGGCCTGACCACGATGACCACGGAAACAACCGTCCAGGACGCCGCCCCCGGCGAGGTCGTGCTCGACGCACGCGGCGTGACCATGCGCTTCGGCGGCCTCACCGCCGTGCGCGGTGTCGACTTCACCGTCCGCAGCGGCGAGATCGTCGGCCTGATCGGCCCCAACGGCGCCGGCAAGACCACCTTCTTCAACTGCCTCACCGGTCTGTACATCCCCACCGAGGGCGAGGTCCGCTACAAGGGCCAGGTGCTGCCGCCGAAGTCCTTCAAGGTCACGGCGGCCGGCATCGCCCGCACCTTCCAGAACATCCGGCTCTTCGCCAACATGACGGTCCTGGAGAACGTGCTGGTCGGCCGCCACACGCGCACCAAGGAGGGCCTCTGGTCCGCCCTGCTGCGCGGCCCCGGCTTCCACCGCGCCGAGGCGGCCTCCCGTGAACGCGCCATGGAGCTCCTGGCGTTCGTGGGCCTGGAGAAGAAGGCCGAGCACCTCGCCCGCAACCTGCCCTACGGCGAGCAGCGCAAGCTGGAGATCGCGCGGGCGCTGGCCAGCGAGCCGGGGCTGCTGCTCCTGGACGAGCCGACGGCCGGCATGAACCCGCAGGAGACCCGCGCCACCGAGGAACTGGTCTTCGCGATCCGCGACAAGGGCATCGCCGTCCTCGTCATCGAGCACGACATGCGTTTCATCTTCAACCTCTGCGACCGGGTCGCCGTGCTGGTGCAGGGCGAGAAGCTCGTCGAGGGCGACAGCGCGACCGTGCAGGGCGACGAGCGGGTCGTCGCCGCCTACCTCGGCGAGCCGTTCGAGAACGCGCCCGGCGACGAGGAGGCCGCCGAGGTCGAGGCGGCGGAAGCCGCAGCCGAGGCCGACACCCCGTCCGACGCCGTGCCCGGCAAGGAGAACGACCGATGACCGCACTGCTCGAAGTGGAGGACCTGCGGGTCGCCTACGGCAAGATCGAGGCCGTCAAGGGCATCTCCTTCAAGGTCGAGGCCGGCGAGGTGGTCACCCTCATCGGCACCAACGGGGCCGGCAAGACGACCACCCTGCGCACGCTGTCCGGGCTGCTCAAGCCGGTCGGCGGGCAGATCCGGTTCAACGGCAGGTCGCTGAAGAAGGTCCCGGCCCACCAGGTGGTCTCGCTGGGCCTCGCCCACTCCCCCGAGGGGCGGCACATCTTCCCGCGCATGACCATCGAGGACAACCTGCGTCTCGGTGCGTTCCTGCGCAACGACAAGCCGGGCATCGAGAAGGACATCCAGCGGGCCTACGACCTCTTCCCGATCCTCGGTGAGCGGCGCAAGCAGGCCGCGGGCACCCTCTCGGGCGGTGAGCAGCAGATGCTGGCGATGGGGCGGGCGCTGATGTCCCAGCCGAAGCTGCTGATGCTGGACGAGCCGTCCATGGGTCTGTCGCCGATCATGATGCAGAAGATCATGGCGACGATCGCGGAGCTGAAGTCGCAGGGCACGACGATCCTGCTGGTCGAGCAGAACGCCCAGGCGGCGCTCTCGCTGGCCGACCAGGGGCACGTCATGGAGGTCGGCAACATCGTGCTGTCGGGGACCGGCCAGGACCTGCTGCACGACGAGTCGGTGCGCAAGGCGTACCTGGGCGAGGACTAGCGCCCGGGTCCGGAAGGAACGACGAGGCCCGCGCCCCTGTCCCCGGGGCGCGGGCCTCGTCGTGCGGGTGCGGGGGTCAGCCCTTGCCGGACTTCTTCTCCTCGCTGTCCGCGATGACGGCCTCGGCGACCTGCTGCATGGACATGCGGCGGTCCATGGAGGTCTTCTGGATCCAGCGGAACGCGGCCGGCTCGGTGAGCCCGTACTCGGTCTGCAGGACGGACTTGGCGCGGTCGACGAGCTTGCGGGTCTCCAGCCGGAGGGTGAGGTCGGCGACCTCCTTCTCCAGCTCCTTCAGCTCGGTGAACCGCGAGACGGCCATCTCGATGGCGGGCACGACGTCGCTCTTGCTGAACGGCTTGACCAGGTAGGCCATGGCACCGGCGTCGCGGGCCCGCTCGACGAGGTCGCGCTGCGAGAAGGCGGTGAGCATCAGGACCGGGGCGATGCGCTCCTCGGCGATCTTCTCGGCCGCGGAGATGCCGTCCATCTTGGGCATCTTCACATCGAGGATGACGAGGTCCGGCCGGTGCTCACGGGCGAGCTCGATGGCCTGCTCGCCGTCACCGGCCTCGCCCACGACGCTGTAGCCCTCTTCCTCGAGCATCTCTTTGAGGTCGAGCCGGATCAGTGCCTCGTCCTCGGCGATGACGACACGGGTCGTCAGCGGCGGCACGTGCGACTTGTCGTCGTCGGGCGTGTCTACGGGCTGGGGTGACTCGGGGGCGGTCACGGGGGCTCCTCGTTCCGGGCGTCGGTACTGCTGACAAGAGCCTACCTAGCTACGGTAAAGTGGACGCGCGGAGGGTCAGGGATAACCTTGGATTCTTCGAGCCCCGGTAGCCCAATTGGCAGCAGGCAACGGATTCAAAACCCGTACAGTGTCGGTTCGAGTCCGACCCGGGGCACCACTCCTTGGATTCCAAGGTCACAACATTAGGCGGGCGTCCACGTTCTCGTGGGCGTCCGCCGCTGTCATTCGGGGCTGTCGTCCTCGCCGATGTGGTGGACGCGGACCATGTTGGTCGAGCCGGAGACACCGGGCGGGGAGCCCGCGGTGATGACGACGACGTCGCCCTTGGCGCAGCGGCCGTACCTGAGGAGCAGTTCGTCCACCTGGTCGACCATCGCGTCGGTGGAGTCGACGTGCGGGCCGAGGAAGGTCTCGACGCCCCAGGTGAGGTTGAGCTGGGAACGGGTGGCCGGCTCCGGGGTGAAGGCGAGCAGCGGGATCGGCGAGCGGTAGCGGGAGAGCCGGCGGACGGTGTCTCCCGACTGGGTGAACGCGACCAGGAACCGGGCGCCCAGGAAGTCGCCCATCTCGGCGGCGGCCCGGGCGACCGCGCCGCCCTGGGTGCGGGGCTTGTTGCTCTCGGTCAGCGGCGGCAGCCCCTTGGCGAGGAGGTCCTCCTCGGCCGCCTCGACGATCTTCGCCATGGTGCGCACGGTCTCGGTCGGGTACTTGCCGACGCTGGTCTCGCCGGAGAGCATCACCGCGTCGGTGCCGTCGATGACCGCGTTGGCCACGTCGGAGGCCTCGGCGCGGGTGGGGCGGGAGTTCTCGATCATCGAGTCGAGCATCTGGGTGGCGACGATGACCGGCTTGGCGTTGCGCCGGGCGAGCTTGACGGCGCGCTTCTGGACGATCGGCACCTGCTCCAGCGGCATCTCCACGCCCAGGTCGCCGCGGGCGACCATGATGCCGTCGAAGGCGGCCACGATGTCCTCGATGTTCTCCACGGCCTGCGGCTTCTCGACCTTGGCGATCACCGGGAGGCGGCGGCCCTCCTCGTCCATGATGCGGTGGACGTCCTCGATGTCCTTGCCGCTGCGCACGAAGGACAGGGCGATCACGTCGAAGCCGGTGCGCAGCGCCCACCGCAGGTCGGCCTCGTCCCTCCCGGAGAGGGCGGGGACGGAGACGGCGACGCCGGGGAGGTTGAGGCCCTTGTGGTCGGAGACCATGCCGCCCTCGACCACCGTGGTGTGCACCCGGGGGCCGTCGACGTGGGTGACCTCCAGGCAGACCTTGCCGTCGTCGACGAGGACGCGCTCACCCGGGGTGACGTCGGCGGCCAGGCCCTGGTACGTGGTCCCGCACTGGTGGCGGTCGCCCTCGGCGCCCTCCTCCACGGTGATGACGAAGGTGTCGCCGCGTTCGAGGAGTACGGGGCCTTCGGTGAAGCGGCCGAGCCGGATCTTCGGGCCTTGAAGGTCGGCGAGGAGGCCGACGCTGCGGCCGGTCTCGTCGGAGGCCTTGCGCACCCGCCGGTAGCGCTCCTCGTGCTCGGCGTGACCGCCGTGGCTGAGGTTGAATCGGGCGACGTCCATACCGGCCTCGACCAGTGCCTTGATCTGGTCGTACGAGTCGGTGGCGGGCCCCAGAGTGCAGACGATCTTCGCTCGGCGCATGCTTCGAGCCTAGGCCTTACCGGCGGGTAGAGATTTGGCCGTACATGACGACCCAACAACCTTTGGGTGAAGGCCTCTTGACAAGTGTTGAATTGTGCGACAGGCCGCTCCTATGAGCATCTCGCAGGTGTTGAACGCGGCGCCCCCGGGTCAGAGCTCCGGCGGCGCCATGGTGAACCGCGCGGCGACCTGAGCGGTCACCCGTAGCCGCGGGGGCTCCAGATCGAGGGGTTCGGCCGGCTCGGCGGCCTCGGCATGGGCCGCCATCCTGCGCACCCCGCGGTCGAAGGCGGCCCGGGACGGCCGCGGCCCCTCGCCACCGGTGTCGGCCAGTTCGACGAGGGCGGCGAGCGAGGTGCCGAGGGCGCTCGCGTACTCGCGGGCGCGCCGCACCGCCTCGGTGACGGCCCGCCGCCGGGCCTCGCCGTGCACGGGCGAGTCCGGGCGCAGCGACCACCAGGGGCCGTCGATCCGGGTCAGCTCCAAGTCGGCGAGCCGGGTGGCGAGTTCGCCGAGAACGGTGAAGTCGGTGAACTCTGCGGCGAGTTGGACCCGCCCGTGGTAGCTGCGGACGCGCTCGCCCCGGCCGCGCTCGGCGAGTTCGGGCGCGACGGAGAAGGCCCCGGTGGACAGCTGCGCCACCGCGTCGCCGTACGACCTGACCAGGTCGAGGGCGGTGGCGTTGCGGCGGGTGAGGTCGTCCAGGGCCGAGCGGCGGTCGCGGCCCCGGGCGCTGACCGTGATGCCGATCCGGGCCAGTTCGGGCTCGACCTCCAGTTCGGCCTCACCGCGGACGACGAGGAGCGGGGCGTCGGGGGTGCCGGCCGGCCGGTGTTCCGCGGGTGAGGTCATACGCCCCACTCTGTCACGGCTTCGGGCCTTGCGGGCCTACGAGTTCACCGTTGCGGTCACCAGATCGAAACCTGCCGGACCTGTTGCCGTCGCCATGTTCGGGCCAGAATCTACGCGCGTCGTTGACTGTTTTCCGAGGAGATCCAGACATGGCCTTGAACCGCCGGAAGTTCCTGAAGAAGTCCGCCGTGACCGGTGCGGGAGTGGCGATCGCGGGTGCGGCGGCGGCCCCGGCCGAGGCCGCGCAGTCCGCCGCGAAGCACGCTCCCAAGCCCGTCAAGCAGCCCAAGCGGTACTCCCTGACCGTCATGGGCACCACCGACCTGCACGGTCACGTCTTCAACTGGGACTACTTCAAGGACGCGGACTACTCCGACACGGCCGGCAACGCGATGGGCCTGGCGCGCATCTCGACCCTGGTCGGCAAGGTCCGCGAGGAGCGGGGCCGCCACAACACGCTGCTGCTGGACGCCGGCGACACCATCCAGGGCACCCCGCTGACGTACTACTACGCCAAGGTCGACCCGATCACCGCCAAGGGCGGCCCGGTGCACCCGATGGCGCAGGCCATGAACGCGATCGGGTACGACGCGGCCGCGCTCGGCAACCACGAGTTCAACTACGGCATCGAGACCCTGCGCAAGTTCGAGGACCAGCTGCACTTCCCGCTGCTCGGCGCCAACGCGGTCGACGCGAAGACCCTCAAGCCCGCCTTCCCGCCCTACTTCATGAAGAAGTTCCACGTCCCGGGCGCCCCGCCGGTCAAGGTCGCCGTCCTCGGCCTGACCAACCCGGGCATCGCGATCTGGGACAAGGCCTACGTCCAGGGCAAGCTGGCCTTCCCCGGCCTGGAGGAGCAGGCCGCGAAGTGGGTGCCCAAGCTGAAGGCGATGGGCGCCGACGTGGTCGTGGTCTCGGCCCACTCCGGCTCGTCCGGCACCTCGTCCTACGGCGACCAGGTGCCCTACGTCGAGAACGCCGCGGCGAACGTCGCCAGGCAGGTGCCGGGCATCGACGCGATCCTGGTCGGCCACGCGCACGTGGAGATCCCGGAGCTGAAGGTCACCAACGACGCCACCGGCAGGACGGTGGTCCTCTCCGAGCCGCTCTGCTACGCCGAGCGCCTCACCCTCTTCGACATCGAGCTGGTGTTCGGCAAGGGCCGGTGGGAGGTCGAGTCGGTCTCCGCCTCGCTGCTCAACTCCAACACCGTCGCCGACGACCCGAAGATCACCAGGCTGCTCTCCGACGAGCACGCGAAGGTCGTCGCGTACGTCAACCAGGTCGTCGGCACCGCCACCGAGACCCTCACCACGGTCGAGGCCCGCTACAAGGACGCCCCGATCATCGACCTGATCACCAAGGTCCAGGAGGACGTGGTCAAGGCGGCCCTGGCGGGCACCGAGTACGCCTCGCTGCCGGTGATCGCGCAGGCCTCGCCGTTCTCGCGGACGTCCGAGATCCCGGCCGGCGACGTCACCATCCGGGACCTGTCGAGCCTCTACGTCTACGACAACACGCTGGTCGCCAAGTTGCTGACGGGCGCGCAGATCCGCGCGTACCTGGAGTACTCGGCGGAGTACTTCGTCCGCACGGCCGCGGACGCCACCGTCGACACGGAGAAGCTGACCAACGCGAACAGCCGCCCGGACTACAACTACGACTACGTCTCGGGCCTCCAGTACGAGATCGACATCGCGCAGGCGGCCGGATCCCGGATCAGGAACCTGACCTACGGCGGCGCCGCCCTCGACGACACGCAGCAGTTCGTGCTCGCCGTGAACAACTACCGGGCCAACGGCGGCGGCGCGTTCCCGCACGTGGCCACGGCCAAGGAGCTGTGGTCGGAGTCGACGGAGATCCGCACCCGGATCGCGGAGTGGGCGACCGCCAAGGGCGTCCTGGACCCGAAGGACTTCGCGTCGGTGGACTGGCGGCTGACCCGCGACGGCACGCCGGTGTTCTGACGGGGATGCGGGGCGCCGGTCCGCATGGACCGGCGCCCCGCGCTCAGTCGGCCAGCGGGGTGAGCTGCCTCGTGCGCTGCCGGTCCTGCGTCGGCACCCGCTCCCCCGGCTGCTCCAGCCCGAAGCTGGTGAAGGCGGTGCGGGCGGGCAGCGGATAGGGGTCCTTGCCGGTCAGGGAGTTGAGGATGGTGGCGCTGCGCCAGGCGGCCAGGCCCAGGTCGGGGGCGCCGACGCCGTGGCTGTGGAGTTCGGCGTTCTGGACGTACGCCGATCCGGTCACCGACGGGTCCAGGACGAGCCGGAACCGCTCGTCCACGCGCGGGCGTTCGCTGCTGTCGCGGCGCAGATAGGGGTCGAGCCCGGCGAGCAGCCGGCCGAGCGGGCGTTCGCGGTAGCCGGTGGCCAGCACCACGGCGTCGGTGGTGAGCCGGGAGCGGCCGCCCTGCTGGACGTGTTCGAGGTGGAGCTCGACCTTGGTGGTGGCGATCCGGCCGGCCGTGCGGACCTGGACGCCCGGGGTGAGGACGGCGTCGGGCCAGCCCCCGTGCAGGGTGCGGCGGTACAGCTCGTCGTGGATGGCCGCGATGGTGTCGGCGTCGATGCCCTTGTAGAGCTGTCCCTGGGAGCGGACGAGCCGGTCGCGGACGGGCTCGGCGAGGGCGTGGAAGTAGCGGGTGTAGTCGGGCGTGAAGTGCTCCAGGCCGAGCTTGGAGTACTCCATGGGCGCGAACGCCTCGCCGCGGCCGATCCAGTGCAGCTGCTCCCGGCCGGCCGGGCGGTTGCGGAGCAGGTCGAGGAAGACCTCGGCGCCGGACTGCCCGGAGCCGACGACGGTGACGTGCCCGGCGGCGAGGAAGGCCTCGCGGTGGTCGAGGTAGTCGGCGGCGTGCACGACGGGCGCCCCGTGCGCCTCCACCAGCGGCCGCAGCGGATCGGGCACGTAGGGGACGGTGCCGACCCCGAGCACCACGTTGCGCGTGTAGGTGCGGCCGAGTGCCTCGGCCTCCCCGTCGGCGTCGAGCTGGGTGAAGTCGACCTCGAACAGGTCGCGTTCGGGGTTCCAGCGGACGGCGTCGACCTGGTGGGAGAAGCGCAGTCCGGGCAGGTTCCCGGCGACCCAGCGGCAGTAGGCGTCGTACTCGGCACGCTGGATGTGGAAGCGCTCGGCGAAGTAGAACGGGAAGAGCCGGTCGCGGCTCCTGAGGTAGTTGAGGAACGACCACGGGCTGGTGGGGTCGGCGAGAGTCACCAGGTCGGCGAGGAAGGGGACCTGGAGGGTGGCGCCGTCGATCAGCAGCCCGGGGTGCCAGTCGAAGCCGGGGCGCTGTTCGTAGAAGACGGCGTCGAGTTCGGCGAGCGGCCGGGCGAGGGCGGCGAGGGAGAGGTTGAACGGGCCGATGCCGATGCCGACCAGGTCGCGGGGTGCTTCGGGCTCGTGGTGTGGGGGGGTGGTCATCTGGGGGTCGGTCCTTCCACGAGTTTCAGGAGAGCGGCCAGTTCGTCCGGCCGGGTGTGGGGGTTGAGGAGGGTGGCCTTGAGCCAGAGCCGGCCGTCGAGGTGGGCCCGGCCGAGCACGGCCCGGCCGTCGTGCAGCAGCCTGCGGCGCACGTCGGCGACGTCGTCGTCGGTCGCTCCGGCGGGGCGGAACAGCACCGTGCTGAGGTCCGGCCGGTCGTAGAGCTCGAAGCCGGGGTGCTCGCGGACGAGGGAGGCGAACTCCCGGGCGCGTGCGCACACCTGGTCGACCAGCGCGCCGAGGCCGGAGCGCCCCAGGGTCTTGAGGGTGACCGCGATCTTGAGGATGTCGGGGCGGCGGGTGGTGCGCAGCGAGCGGCCGAGCAGGTCGGGGTAGTCGGCCTCGGTGTCGTCGGCGGCGTTGAGGTAGTCCGCGCGGTGGTGGAGCGCGCCCAGCTCGGCCGGGCGGGCGACCGCGAGGAGGCCGGCGGCGACCGGCTGCCAGCCGAGTTTGTGCAGGTCGAGGGTGGCGGTGTGGGCGCGCTCCAGGCCGGCGAGCTTCTCCCGGTGCCGGTCGCTGAAGGCGAGGCCGCCCCCGTAGGCGGCGTCGACGTGCAGCCGGGCGCCGTGGGCGGCGCACAGGCCGGCGATCTCGGGGAGCGGGTCGATGAGGCCGGCGTCGGTGGTGCCGGCGGTGGCGGCGACGAGGAGGGGCCGGGGCAGGCGGGTGAGGGCGTCGTGGAGGGCGGCGGGGTCGAGGACGCCGCTCGGGGCGGGGACCACGACGGGGTCGGGCAGGCCGAGCAGCCAGGCGGCACGGGGCAGCGAGTGGTGGGCGTTGGCGCCGCAGACCAGCCGGACGCCGCCGAGGGCCTCGCGGGCGAGCAGCAGGGCGAGCTGGTTGGACTCGGTGCCGCCGGTGGTGACCACGGCGTCGGAGAGGCCGATGGTGCGCGCGAGGGTGCGGGTGACCAGGGCTTCCAGGGCGGAGGCGGCCGGGGCCTGGTCCCAGGAGTCCAGGGAGGGGTTGAGGACGCTCGCGGCGAGGTCGGCGGCGGTGGCGACGGCGAGCGGCGGGCAGTGCAGATGCCCGGCGCACAGCGGGTCGGCGGGGTCGGCGGCGCCTTCGGCGAGGGCGGTGACGAGGGTGCGCAGGGCGTCGGGGTCGCCGTCGTGCGGGAGTACGTCTCCCACGGCGTCCGCGACCCGCTCGGCGACCGCCTTCGGCCCGCCCGCGGGCAGCGGTCCGCCGCGCGCCCGGCCGCCCTCGCGGAGGGCGTCGAGCACGGTGTCGAGCAGGGGACGCAGGGCGTCGGGTCCCTGGGGTCCGGAGGCGAGGGGCGGCGTGCTCATGGGCTCTCCTCGTGGCGCTGGCCGAAGTGGGCGGTCCGAAGGGGGTTGTCCGCGGGGGGAGTTCCAGCTTGTACGGGATCGGGTCTGCGCGCCCACGAAGCTCAACGATCGGAACCCGAAAGTGGGTACTGCCGTGCGGGGAAAACATGTCGGGGCCCGCGGCCGGGCGTCCCTGTCCCGGGCGTTGAGGCGGCGGCTGACCGGGGTTAACGTCGGTCGGGTGGTTGACGCGTGGATGATCGACGTGCCCGGTGAGCGGGTGCTGGTACGGGAGCCGCTGCCCTCGGACGAGGCGCCGCTGCTGGAGCTGTTCGAGGCGTGCGAGGACTGGTTCGTGGCGGCGACGGGGCTGCCGTCGGGGCCGGGCGACGTGCAGAGCCTGTTCTACGGGCTGCCCGAGGGCGCCCGTCCGGAGGACAAGGTGCTGCTCGTGCTGGAGCGGGACGGGGCCGTCTCGGGCCTGGTGGACGCGGTACGGGACCATCCGGCGCCCGGCGCGGTCTCGGTCGGGCTGTTCCTGCTGGCGCCCTGGGCGCGCGGCCGGGGCCTGGGACGGGCGCTCGCCGAATCGCTGCTGGCGCACGCGGAGGGGGTGTCCCTGGTGACCGCGTCCGTGCCGCCGGGCTGGCGCTCGGGCGAGCGCTTCCTGGAACGCCTCGGCTTCACCCTGGGCGCCCAGGCCCCGAGGACGGACGAGGTGGGCAACCGCAGGGCGGGTCCCCGGGAGGGCGGCGTGCGCAGGGCGGAGCTGCGGCTCGCGCGCTGAGGGCCGCAGACGCGCGGGCCCGTGGGAGCGGCGGCCGGTCCCCGCGTCGTCGGGGCCGGCCGCGTGCGTGGCGTCCTACGCCTCGCGGACCCGCAACGCCCTTTCCAGGTCGTCGAGTTCGTCGGTCAGCCGACGGCGCAGGGCGGTGACCGGCTCGGCGTCGCGCAGGCAGGCGCGGCCGAGGCCGAGGTTCTCGGCGTCCACGGCGTGGGCGGGGAAGGCGTCGCGGCCGACGACCGCGGCGATGGCGGGGCCGCGGCGGGCGGCGACGGCGGGCACGTCCTGGTAGTAGCGCGGCACGTACTCGCGGACCAGGTCGGCCTGTTCGGGGTGCCAGAAGCCCTGGGCGGTGGCCGTGAACAGGTAGTTGGACAGGTCGTCGCCGGTGAACATCGCCTCCCAGGCCGCGCGCTTGGCCTCGGGGTCGGGCAGCGCGGCCCGGCAGCGGGCGGCGCCCTCCTGGCCGCTGGCGCTGGGGTCGCGCGCCAGCTCGGCGGCGATCTGCTCCTCGTCGGTGGCGCCGAGGACGGCGAGCCGGTCCAGGATGCGCCAGCGCAGCTCGGGGTCGAGCTCGGGGCCGCCGGGCACGGTGCCCTCGGCGAGCCAGGCGGCGATGGTGTCCGGGTGGGCGGCGGCGCGGATGAAGTACCGCACGGCGATCAGCCGCAGGCCGGGGTTGTCGCCGTCCTCGGTGCGCCGGATGAAGTCCCGGCACAGGGCGGAGAGGGTGGCGAGGGCGGCCGGGCGCTCCTCGGCCGTGAGGTAGCGGTCGACGACGTGGACCGAGGCGAAGGCCAGTACGCCCTGTACGAGGGCGAGGTCGGTCTCGTGCGGGAGGTGGGCGCGGGCGGTCTCCAGGTAGGCGCCGGCCGGGAGTTCGCCGTCGCGGACCGCGTCCCGCAGGGCGTTCCACACCACCGCGCGGGTGAGCGGGTCGGGCAGGCCGGAGAGGCCGGTCCGGAGGGCCGCGGCGGACTCGGCGTCGAAGCGGATCTTGGCGTAGGTCAGGTCGCCGTCGTTGAGCACGAGCAGCGCGGGGCGCTTGCCGAGGGCCTGCGGGGCGGCCTGCGGGATGTCGAGGTCGATGCGCTCGCGCAGGGTGAGCCGGCCCTCGTCGGCGAGGTCCTGGTCGTAGACGCCGACGCTGACGCGGTGCGGGCGGCTGCCGGTGCGCTCGACGGTGAGGGTGCGGGTGCCGTCGGGGGCGGTGGCGAGGACCGGGGTGAGGGTGTCGACGCCGGTGGTGCGCAGCCAGGTGTCGGCCCAGGCGTGCACGTCGCGTTCGGTGGCGGCGGCGAGGGAGTCGATGAAGTCGGCGAGGTCGGCGTTGGAGAACCGGTGCCGCTGGAAGTGGATGTTGATGCCGGCGAGGAAGTCCTTCTCGCCCGTCCAGGCGACCAGCTGGCGCAGCGCGGAGGCGCCCTTGGCGTAGGAGATGCCGTCGAAGTTGAGCAGGGCGGCGGCGGTGTCGCCGACGGCCTCGGGGGCCACCGGGTGGGTGGAGGGGCGCTGGTCGGCGTCGTAGCCCCAGGCCTTGCGGGCGACGCCGAAGTCGACCCAGGTGTCGGTGAAGCGGGTGGCCTCGGTGAGGGTCTGGTAGCCCATGTACTCGGCGAAGGACTCGTTCAGCCAGATGTCGTCCCACCAGCGCAGGGTGACCAGGTCGCCGAACCACATGTGGGCCATCTCGTGGGCGACGACCATCGCGCGGGTCTGCCGCTGGGTGTCGGTGACGGCCGAGCGGTAGACGAACTCGTCGCGGAAGGTGACCAGGCCCGGGTTCTCCATGGCGCCGGCGTTGAACTCGGGGACGAACGCCTGGTCGTAGGAGTCGAAGGGGTAGGGCTCCTCGAACTTCTCGTGGTAGCGGTCGTAGCACGCGCGCGTGATGTCGAGGATCTCCTCGGCGTCGGCGTCGAGGTAGGGCGCGAGGGAGCGGCGGCAGTGGATGCCGAAGGGCAGTCCGCGGTGCTCGGTGCGCACGGAGTGCCAGGGGCCGGCGGCGACGGCGACCAGGTAGGTGGAGATCAGCGGGGTGGCCGCGGCCCGCCAGCGGCCCTCGCCGAGGTGCTCGGTGACCCCGTTGGCGAGGACGCTCCAGCCCTCGGGGGCGGTCACGGTCAGCTCGAAGACGGCCTTCAGGTCGGGCTGGTCGAAGGCGGCGAAGACGCGCTGCACGTCGTCCATGAACAGCTGGGTGTAGACGTACGTCTCGTCGTCCGAGGGGTCGGTGAAGCGGTGCATGCCCTCGCCGGTGCGCGAGTAGCGCATCGTGGCGTCCACACGCAGCTCGTGCTCGCCCGCGGTGAGGTGCTTCAGGGGCAGCCGGCCCTGGTCCAGCAGTGCGGGGTCGAGGGACTGTCCGTCGAGGGTGACGGCGCGCAGCTCGGCGGGCTTCATCTCGACGAAGGTGTCGCCGTCTGATCGGGCCGTGAACCGGAGCACGGTACGGGAGTCGAAGGTCTCGTCCCCGGTGGTCAGGTCGAGGTCGATCGTGTAGCGGTGGACGTCGAGGAGCTCTGCGCGGCTCTGCGCTTCGTCGCGAGTCAGTACGGACATGCGGGCCATGCTGCCCGATGACAGGGACGACGCACAGGGGCAGGAGCGGTAAGCGGCTTATGTCCGGTCGGCAGGAGCGGAAAGCTGAGGTGACGGCGCTGGTGGAGGCGCTCGGACAGGCGCTCCGGGCGCCTGTCCGGGCGCCCCGGCGCCCTCGGGTCAGTGCGTGTCCGCCGCCCGGCCGTTGACGGTGTCCTCGGCGATGGACTCGTGGTGCCTGATCACCTCGGCGATGATGAAGTTCAGGAACTTCTCGGCGAAGGCCGGGTCGAGCTTGGCGTTCTCGGCGAGGGCGCGCAGCCGGGCGATCTGCCGGGCCTCGCGGGCCGGGTCGGCCGGGGGCAGCCGGTGCACCGCCTTGAGGCGGCCGACCCGCTGGGTGGCCTTGAAGCGTTCCGCGAGCATGTGGACGACGGCCGCGTCGATGTTGTCGATGCTGTCGCGCAGCCGGCCGAGCTCCTCGCGGACGGCGGGGTCGACGTCACCGGTACCGGTGTTGCTGGTGGTCATGGGCGTCCACCCTATGCGGTGCGCCGCGCGATCCCTAAGGGCCGTCGGCCGGCCCGGCCACCGGCGGCCCCGGTTCGCCCGGCTCGTGCAGGCCGTCGCCCCAGTCGTCGGGCACGGCGCGGCTCTGCTGGGCGCGGAACCGCACGGGGGCCGCGCCGACACGGCCGGTGAACAGACGGGAGAAGTAGGCCGGATCGTCGTAGCCGACCCGGCGGGCGACGGCGGCGACGGAGAGCGTGGTGGTCGCCAGGAGCTCCTGGGCGCGGCCGAGCCGGATGCCGATCAGGTAGTCCTTGGGACTGCAGCCCGCCACCCGGCGCACGGCGGCCCGCAGCTCGGCCGGGGCCATGCCGAGCCGGGCCGCGTGGTCGGCGACCGTCATCCCGGTGCAGGCGTCCCGCGCGAGCGCGTGCAGCACCGGGTCCCCGTCGGGGGCGAGGTCGGCACGCGCGCGGCGCAGTGCGACGAGCAGCTCGTGGACGGCGGCGCCGGTCTCGACCTCCAGGAGCGGGTTGCCGCGGCGGGCGGCCCTGGCGATCCTGGCGATGACGTCCCGGGGGCCGGTGGCGTCGGAGAGGGGCACCACGGGCCGCTCGGGCTCGATGTAGCCGAGTTCCGTGTAGGTCTCGGTGTCGGGGCCGGTGAAGGTCACGAAGGCCTCGTCCCAGCCGGTCTCCGGGTCGGGCCCGTAGTGGTGCGGGACGCCCGGGGTGAGCCACACCAGCGCCGGTGCGACGACGGCGGTGCTGCGCCCGTCGGGCGTGCGGTACCAGCCCCGGCCCGAGCTGATCACGATGGCGACGTGGTGCTCCAGCAGGCGCGGGCCGACGGCGGGCACGGCGCCGTGCTGGAGGCCGACGCCCCAGCAGGCCAGTCCGAGCCGGCGGTGGGCGGTGCCGGGTGTGAGGAACCGCATCCAGGTGCGGAAGATCGGCACCCCTCCCGGCACTGCGCGCTCCTTCTGGTCCGTCGGCCCATTCGTCCAAGTGCTGCCGATCTTTGTCCATGGTCCCGGCCCCCGCCGGCAGGCCAAGGTGAGCCTATGAACGACTTTACGGTGGGTGAGACGGATTTCCTGCTGGACGGCAGGCCGGTGCGGCTGCTGTCCGGCGCGCTGCACTACTTCCGGGTGCACGAGGAGCAATGGGGACACCGGCTGGCGCTGCTGCGCGCGATGGGGCTGAACTGCGTGGAGACGTACGTCCCGTGGAACCTGCACGAGCCGCGTCCGGGCACCTTCCGGGACGTGGCGGCCCTCGGCCGCTTCCTGGACGCGGCGCGGGAGGCCGGCCTGTGGGCGATCGTGCGGCCGGGGCCCTACATCTGCGCGGAGTGGGAGAACGGCGGTCTGCCGCACTGGGTGACGGGTGAGCTGGGCGCACGCGCGCGTACGCGTGACGAGCGTTTTCTCGGCCATGTGGACCGCTGGTTCCGCACGCTGCTGCGGGAGGTCGCGCCCCGGCAGCTGGACCGGGGCGGCCCGGTGATCATGGTCCAGGTCGAGAACGAGTACGGCAGCTACGGCTCCGACGCCGACTACCTGGCCCACCTCACCGAACTGCTGCGCGCCGAGGGCGTCACGGTGCCGCTGTTCACCTCGGACGGCCCCGAGGACCACATGCTCAGCGGCGGCTCCGTGCCGGGGCTGCTCGCGACGGTGAACTTCGGCTCCGACGCGCGCGCGGCCTTCGAGACGCTGCGCCGCCACCAGCCGCGGGGCCCGCTGATGTGCATGGAGTTCTGGTGCGGCTGGTTCGACCACTGGGGCGGCGAGCACGTCGTGCGGGACGCGGACGACGCGGCCGCGGCCCTGCGGGAGGTCCTGGAGTGCGGGGCGTCGGTCAACGTCTACATGGCGCACGGCGGCACCAACTTCGCGGGCTGGGCGGGCGCCAACCGGCCGGGCGGCGAACTGCACGAGGGCCCGCTGGAGGCGGACGTCACGTCGTACGACTACGACGCCCCGATCGACGAGTACGGCCGTCCCACGGAGAAGTTCCGGCGCTTTCGCGAGGTGCTCGCCGAGTACGCCTCCGGCCCGCTGCCCGAACCGCCGTCCGCGCCGGCGTCGCTGGCCACCGCCGCGGAGGCGGGGCTGACCGCCTGGGCGCCCCTGCCGGCGGTCCTGGAGGCCCTCGGCACCCCGGAACGCGTGCACCCCGTCCCGCCCACCTTCGAGGAACTGGGCATCGCCCGCGGCCTGGTCCGCTACGAGGTGGACGTGCCGGGGCCGCGCCGGCCGTACCCGCTGACCGCGCGGGGCCTGCGCGACCTGGCGGTCGTGTACGTCGACGGCGAGCGGGCCGGTGTCCTCACCGAGGAGGAGCCCCAGCTCAAGGAGCCGGTCGCGGGCCCCGCGCGCGTGGAGCTGTGGGTGGAGTCCCTGGGCCGCGTCAACTACGGTCCCCGCTCGGGCGAGCCGAAGGGCGTCACCGGCGGTCTCCTGCACGAGCGCCAGTTCCTGCACGGCGTACGCGCGCGTGGCCTCGACCTGGACGCGTTCGACGGGGGCGTGGACGAGGTGCCGTTCGGCGCGCTCCCGGAGGACGGCGCGCCGGGCCTGTACCGGGGCACGCTGGCGGTCCGCGGCGCGGGCGACGCCCGCCTGGAACTCCCCGGCTGGACCCGTGGCTTCGTCTGGGTCAACGGCTTCAACCTGGGCCGCTACTGGTCGGCGGGACCGCAGGAGTCCTTGTACGTCCCCGGGCCGGTCCTGAAGGAAGGGGAGAACGAGGTCTGGGTCCTGGAGCTCCAGGAAACCGTGCAGCGAACGGTACGGGCAGCGCCCCTCTAGGGGCGCGGGGAACCGCGCGGTCGGCCCCGCTCGCCCGCGGTGTCCGAACAGCCCTCCGCCCCCCGATCTCCGCCGTCCCCGCCTACTCTGGGAAGAGACTCTGGCGGCGTCTGTGGGGGTAGGGGACGTGGCGAACGGCGGCCCGGTGGAACACGGCTACCCGCACCTGGACACCGTGCGGGCCGCCATCACGGCGTTGTACCGACGCCTCTCGTACGACACCGTCCAGACCTTCGCCACCAGCGTGGCCCCGGCCGACGTGGCGTTCTGCGACACCGACGACCTGCACCTCGGCGCACAGCGCGTCGCCCGCGAGATCGTCCGGCACTTCCGGCTGCCGGACGCCCGCATGATCGTCGGCTTCAAGGACATGACCCACGCGGCGAACGTCGAACTCACCGCGGGCCCGGAGTACTTCGTCGAGCTGAACGACCGCTTCCGCAGCCACCGCAGGGACATCGGCGCGGCCCTGGCCCACGAGGTGATGCACGTCTATCTGCACCGTCTGGACCTGTCCTTCCCGAGCACCCGGGAGAACGAGATCCTCACGGACACGGCGACCACCTACCTGGGCGCGGGCTGGCTGCTCCTCGACGCGTACCGGGAGCACGGCGAGGCCTCCCAGAAGCTGGGTTACCTCACCCCGGAGGAGTTCGGCTACGTCCTGGCCAAGCGCGCCCTCGTCTTCGGCGAGGACCCGTCCGTGTGGTTCACCAGTCCACAGGCCTACACGGCGTACGGGAAGGGCATGGCCCGGGCCCGCGAGGACGAGGAGCAGCCGCCGCTGAGCGCGGCCGGCTGGGCGGGCCGCCGCCGCTACGCGCGCGACCGCCGGCACGCCCCCGCGGCGCCCTCCCCGCAGCCCGGGGCCCCCTACGCCTTCTCCCCCGACAGCGGCGGCCGCCTGCGGGTCTCCTTCGCCTGCCCGACCTGCCACCAGCGGATCAGGGTGCCGGTGCGCGGCCGGGTACGCGCCCGCTGCTCGCTGTGCCGGACGGTGCTGGAGTGCGACACGTAGGAACGAGCGGCCCACGGGGCCCGGCCGCGGGGGACGCACGGAGCACACGGAATCAGGCGGCTCCCCGATGCCCGGGGTGCCGGTGAGGTGTCACGCGCCGTACACCGCGCCCGGCGGCGCCGCCTCGGACAGCAGTTCCAGCGCGGTCTCCCCGGCCTCCGCGGCCGTCCGGCGGTCCCCCCTGTCGGCGGTCGGGCCGGGCCGCCAGCCCTCCATGACGGTGATCCGCCCGCCCTCCGCCTCGAACACCCGGCCGGTGACGCCGGCGCTCGCGGCGGAGCCGAGCCAGACCACCAGCGGCGAGACGTTGCCGGGCGCCATGGCGTCGAAGCCGGATTCGGGAGCGGCCATGGCGTCGGCGAAGGCGCGCTCGGTCATCCGGGTGCGGGCGGCCGGGGCGACGGCGTTGACCTGGACGCCGTAGCGGGCCAGCTCGGCCGCCGCGACCAGGGTGAGGCCGACGATGCCGGCCTTGGCGGCGCTGTAGTTGCCCTGTCCGACCGAGCCCAGCAGGCCCGCCCCGCTGCTGGTGTTGACGATCCGGGCCACCGGGGCGCGGCCCGCCTTGGCCTCGGCCCGCCAGTGCGCGGCCGCGTGCCGCAGCGGCAGGAAGTGGCCCTTGAGGTGCACCCGCATCACCGCGTCCCAGTCGTCCTCGTCGAGGTTGACGAGCATGCGGTCGCGCAGGAACCCGGCGTTGTTGACGAGGGTGTCGAGCCGGCCGTACGCGTCCAGGGCCGCCGCCACCAGCGACCGGGCCCCGGCGGCCGTCGCGATGTCGCCGCCGTGCGCCACCGCCTCGCCGCCCGCCGCCCGGATCTCGTCCACGACGGCCGCGGCGGGGCTGTCCGGGCCCGGCAGTCCGTCGAGGCCGACCCCGAGGTCGTTGACGACGACCCGGGCGCCCTCGGCGGCGAAGGCGAGCGCGTGGGCCCGGCCGAGGCCGCGCCCGGCGCCGGTGACGACCACGACCCGGCCCGCGCAGATTCCACTCATGTCAGTCCTTCCCGTCGGACGGCTTGTTGGCGGTCGCCGCGGCCAGGAAGGCCGGCCGCTCCCCGCCCCCGTGCACGAGCAGGCTCGCCCCGCTGATGTAGGCGGCCGCGTCGGAGGCGAGGAAGGCGGCGGCGGCGCCGACCTCGGACGGGGCGGCGAGCCGGCCGAGCGGCACCGTGCCGGAGACGGCGTCGATGCCGTCCTGGCCGCCGTAGTGGAGGCCGGACAGTTCGGTGCGGACCATGCCGACCACGAGCGTGTTGACCCGGACCTCCGGCGCCCACTCCACGGCCATGGACCGGGCGAGGTGCTCCAGCCCGGCCTTGGCGGCGCCGTAGGCGGCCGATCCCGGCGAGGGGCGGCTGCCGCTGACGCTGCCGATCATCACCACCGCGCCCCGGGCCTGCCTGAGCCGCTCGTAGGCGGCGAGGGAGGCGGTCAGCGGGGTGAGGAGGTTCAGCTCGATCACCCGGGCGTGCCGCTCGGCGTCCGCGTCGGCGAGCCGCCGGTAGGGCGTGCCGCCCGCGTTGTTGACGAGCACGTCGACGCGCGGCAGGGCGTCGAAGAAGGCGCGTACGGCGGGCGGGTCGCGCAGGTCGAGGGGGATGAACTCGACGCCTTCGAGGGGTTGTTCGGGCGGTCGGCGGGCGCAGGCGAGGACGTGGGCGCCGGCCTCGGCGAAGGTCCGGGCGATCCCGGCGCCCACGCCCCTGGTCCCGCCCGTGACGACCACGGTCCTGCCGCGCAGCGAGTTATCCACAGGGCCTCCCGCTCGTTGGCACCGGCTGCTAGCTTCGAAGCCTCACACCTAACAAATGTTTGGTGGAAAGGCAGCTGAGTGCGAAGGTAGCTGATGCGTCCATGGGTGTCTCCACCTCGTGTCCGGAAAAGGGCATCGCGCTTGTCACGGTCGACTTCCCCCCGGTGAACGCACTGCCGGTGCGCGGCTGGCTGGAGCTGGCGGAGGCCGTGCGCGCGGCGGGCCGCGATCCCGGGACCCGGTGCGTCGTGCTGGCCGCGCGGGGCCGCGGCTTCAACGCGGGCGTGGACATCAAGGAGATACAGACGGCCGGGAACGGCGCCCTGCTGGGTGCCAACCGGGGCTGCGCGGAGGCGTTCGCGGCGGTGTACGAGTGCGAGACCCCGGTGGTGGCGGCGGTGCGCGGGTTCTGCCTGGGCGGCGGGATAGGCCTGGTGGGCAACGCGGACGCGATCGTGGCCAGCGAGGACGCCGTCTTCGGTCTGCCCGAGCTGGACCGGGGCGCCCTGGGCGCGGCCACGCATCTGGCCCGCCTGGTCCCCCCGCACCTGATGCGGACGCTGTACTTCACCTCCCGCACGGCGACCGCGGCCGAGCTGCACGCGCACGGCTCGGTGTGGCGGGTCGTGCCGGGCGGCGAACTGGACCGGGCCGCGCTGGAGCTGGCCCGGGAGATCGCCGCGAAGGACGGCCGGCTGCTGCGGCTGGCGAAGGCCGCCATCAACGGCATCGACCCCGTCGACGTACGGCGCAGCTACCGCTTCGAACAGGGCTTCACCTTCGAGGCCGCCCTCAGCGGGGTGGCCGACCAGGTCCGCGACACCTTCGGGAAGGAGGTTGCCGGCAGTGCCGAGAACAACTGACAAGACGATGACCGCCGACGAGGCCGTCTCGCGGCTGACGAGCGGCATGACCCTCGGCATCGGCGGCTGGGGTTCCAGACGCAAGCCGATGTCCCTGGTCAGGGCCCTGCTCAGGACCGGCATCGACGATCTCACCCTGGTCTCGTACGGCGGCCCGGACGTCGGGATGCTGGTCGCGGCCGGCCGGGTGCGCAAGCTGGTGACGGCCTTCGTCACCCTCGACTCCGTCCCGCTGGAACCGCACTACCGGGCGGCGCGCGAGCGCGGTGCGTTCGAGCTGACGGAGGTCGACGAGGGCATGTTCATGTGGGGCCTGCACGCGGCCGCGAACCGGCTCCCGTTCCTGCCCGTGCGGGCCGGGATCGGCTCGGACGTCATGCGGGTCAACCCGGGTCTGCGCACGGTCACCTCGCCCTACGACGACGGGGAGACGTTCGTGGCGATGCCCGCCCTGCGCCTGGACGCGGCCCTGGTGCACGTCAACCGCGCCGACCGGCTGGGCAACGGCCAGTACCTGGGCCCCGACCCGTACTTCGACGACCTGTTCTGCGAGGCGGCGGACGCGGCCTATGTCTCCTGCGAACGGATCGTGGACACGGCCGAGTTGACGAAGGAGGCGGCCGTGCAGTCGCTGCTGGTCAAGCGGCTGAACGTGACGGGGGTCGTGGAGGCCCCCAACGGCGCGCACTTCACGTCCTGCGCGCCCGACTACGGCCGGGACGAGGAGTTCCAGCGGCTGTACGCGACCACCCCCTGGGAGGACTTCGCGGCCCGCTTCCTGGCCGGAGGCGAGCAGGACTACCGGTCGGCGGTGCGCAACTGGCAGGAGGAGCGGGGATGACGGACACGGCGCTCACCGGCGTACTGCGCTCCGACCACTGTGTCGTGGCCTGTGCCGAGGCCTGGCGGGGCTCGGGCGAGATCCTGGCCAGCCCGATGGGGCTGATCCCGTCCCTGGGCGCGCGGCTGGCCCGGCTGACCTTCGCGCCGGACCTGCTGCTGACCGACGGCGAGGCCCTGCTGGTCCGCCCGGACGGGACGCCGGAGGGCTGGCTCCCCTACCGGCAGCACCTCGCCCTGGTGTCCGGCGGCCGGCGGCACGTGATGATGGGCGCGAGCCAGCTCGACCGGTACGGCAACCAGAACATCTCCTGCATCGGCGACTGGTCGCACCCCCGCCGCCAGCTGCTCGGGGTGCGCGGGGCGACGCTGAACACACTGAACAACCCGACGAGTTACTGGGTCCCGAAGCACTCCCGGCGGGTGTTCGTGGAGAAGGTCGACATGGTGTGCGGGGTGGGGTACGACCGGGTCGCCGCGCATCCGGGCACCGAACGCTTCCACCGCGTCCCGAGGGTCGTCACCGATCTGGGCGTCTTCGACTTCGAGACGCCGGACCGCTCGATGCGGCTGGCCGCGCTGCATCCGGGGGTGGGCGTGGACCGGGTGCGGGAGGCGACGGGCTTCGAGCTCACCGTCCCGGACGAGGTGCCCCGCACCCGCGATCCGAGCGAGGAGGAGCTGCGGCTGATCCGCGAGGTGCTCGATCCGGGCGGCGCGCGGACGAGGGAGGTCGCGGGCTGATGGAGACCGCGCTCACCAGGCTGGTCGGGGTCCGGCACCCGATCGTGCAGACCGGGATGGGGTGGGTGGCGGGCCCCCGGCTGGTCTCCGCGGCGGCCAACGCCGGGGCGCTCGGCATCCTGGCCTCGGCGACGATGACCCTGGACCAGCTGCGGGCCGCGATAGCGGAGGTGCGGTGCCGCACGGACGCCCCGTTCGGGGTGAACCTCCGGGCGGACGCGGCCGACGCGGGCGACCGGGTCCGGCTGATCGTCGAGGGGGGTGTGCGGGTGGCGTCCTTCGCGCTGGCCCCGTCCCGTGAGCTGATCGCCGAGCTGAAGGAGGCGGGCGTGGTGGTGATCCCGTCGGTCGGGGCGCGGCGGCACGCCGAGAAGGTGGCCGCGTGGGGCGCGGACGCGGTGGTCGTGCAGGGCGGCGAGGGCGGCGGGCACACCGGGGAGGTGGCGACGAGCGTGCTGCTGCCGCAGGTGGTGGACGCGGTGCGGATACCGGTGGTGGCCGCGGGCGGCTTCTTCGACGGGCGCGGGCTGGTGGCGGCGCTGGCCTACGGGGCGGCCGGGGTCGCCATGGGGACCCGGTTCCTGCTCACCTCCGACTCCACCGTCCCGGACGCGGTGAAGGCCAGGTACCTGGCGGCGACGGTCCGGGAGGTCACGGTGACCAGGGCGGTCGACGGGCTGCCGCACCGGATGCTGCGGACCCCGCTCGTCGACTCGCTGGAGAACACCGGCCGCACCCGGCGGCTGCTGCGGGCCGTGCGCCACGCGGCGGCCTTCCGCAGGCTCTCCGGGCTGACCTGGCGGCAGCTGGTCCGCGACGGGGCCGGCCTGCGGCACGGCAAGGACCTGTCGTGGAGCCAGGTGCTGCTGGCGGCCAACACGCCGATGCTGCTCAGGTCGGCGATGGTGGACGGCCGCACGGACCTCGGGGTGATGGCGTCCGGGCAGGTCGCCGGGGTGATCGACGACCTGCCGTCGTGCGCGGAACTGGTGGACCGGATGATGGCCGAGGCCCGGGACGTCATCGACGCGCTGCCGGGGGCGGGGGCGTCGCTGCGCGGATGACGGGGTTCACAGCCGTTCGATGATCGTCACGTTCGCCTGGCCGCCGCCCTCGCACATGGTCTGGAGGCCGAAGCGGGCGTGGGTGCGTTCGAGTTCGTGCAGCAGGGTTGTCATCAGCTTGACGCCGGTCGCGCCGAGGGGGTGGCCGAGGGCGATCGCGCCGCCGTTGACGTTGACCCGGGCGGGGTCCGCGCCGGTCTCCTTGAGCCAGGCGAGGACGACGGGCGCGAAGGCCTCGTTGATCTCGACGAGGTCGATGGCGTCGATGGTGAGGCCGGTCTTCTTCAGGGCGTGCGCGGTGGCCGGGATCGGCGCGGAGAGCATCCGGATGGGGTCCTCGCCGCGGACGGAGAGGTGGTGGACGCGGGCGCGGGGGCGCAGCCCGTGTTCGCGGACGGCCCGTTCGGAGGCGAGGAGCATCGCGGCGGCGCCGTCGGAGACCTGGGAGGAGCAGGCGGCGGTGATGGTGCCGCCCTCGACGACCGGCTTGAGGGAGGCCATCTTCTCCAGCGAGGTGTCCCGGCGCGGTCCCTCGTCCACCGAGACCGGGCCGTAGGACACGGTCTCGCGCTCGAAGCGGCCCTCGTCGATCGCGCGCAGCGCCCGCCGGTGGGAGCGCAGCGCGAACTCCTCCTGGTCCTGGCGGCTGATGCCCCACTTGGCGGCGATCATCTCGGCCCCGGCGAACTGGTTGACGGGCTGCCTGCCGTACCGGGCCCGCCAGCCCTCGCTGCCGAGGAAGGGGCCCTCGGTCAGGCCGAGCGGCTCGCCGGCCTGCCGGGAGGCGAAGGCGATGGGGATCAGGGACATGTTCTGGACCCCGCCGGCGACCACCAGGTCCTGGGTGCCGGAGAGCACGGCCTGCGCGGCGAAGTGCACGGCCTGCTGGGAGGAACCGCACTGCCGGTCGACGGTCACACCCGGCACCTCCTCGGGCAGCCCGGCCGCCAGCCAGCAGGTCCGGGCGATGTCACCGGCCTGCGGACCCACCGCGTCCAGGCAGCCGAAGACGACGTCCTCGACGGCGGCCGGGTCCACGCCGGACCGGGCGACCAGTTCCCTGAGCACATGCGCGCCCAGGTCCGCCGGATGGACCGCGCCGAGCCCTCCCCCGCGCCGTCCGACGGGCGTACGCACCGCTTCGACTATGTAGGCCTCGGCCATGTCAACTCCCCAGTGGGTCAGGTACGTACGGCGATCCCGTCCAGCACCATCGACAGGTACTGCCGGGCGATCTCCTCCGGGCTGTGCTGTCCGCCGGGCCGGTACCAGGACGCGGCGACCCACACGGTGTCGCGCACGAACCGGTAGGTGAGGCGGACGTCGAGGTCGGCGCGGAAGACCTGGGCGGCGACCCCGCGCTCCAGCGTGGCCAGCCACGCCTTCTCGAACCTGCGCTGCGACTCGGCGAGGAAGCCGAACCGGTCCTGCGCGACCAGTTGCTTGCTCTCCTTCTGGTAGATCGCGACGGCGGCGCGGTGCCGGTCGATCTCCCTGAACGACTCGGTGACGAGGGCTTCCAGGGTCTCGCGGGGACCGAGTCCGGCGTCCAGGACGGTGTCGTAGCCGTCCCAGAGCTCGTCGAGGAAGGTCCGCAGGATCTCCTCCAGCATCGACTCCTTGGAGTCGAAGTGGTAGTAGAGGCTGCCCGCGAGCATGCCCGCGTGGTCCGCGATCTTGCGTACGGTGGTGGCGTTGTAGCCCTGCTCGGCGAAGACCTCGGCGGCGGTCTCGAGGAGTTCGCGCCGCCGGGCCTGCGCGGCGGCGGCCGCGGGCTTTCTCGCGGCGGTCACCTGGGGCTTCTTCTTGGTCGGCACGGGTACATTCTGGTCCTACGGGTGCTGGCTGCTGACGGAGAGGACCTCTCCGGTGAGGTACGAGGAGTAGCCGGACGCGAGGAAGACGATCGCGTTGGCCACCTCCCAGGGCTCGGCGTGGCGTCCGAAGGCCTCGCGCGCGGTGAGTTCCGCGAGCAGTTCGGCGGAGGTCACCTTCACCAGGTGCGGGTGCATGGCGAGGCTCGGTGCCACGGCGTTGACCCGGACCCCGTACGCGGCGGCCTCGATCGCCGCGCACCGGGTCAGCGCCATCACCCCGGCCTTGGCGGCGGCGTAGTGCGCCTGGCCGGCCTGGGCGCGCCAGCCGACGACGGACGAGTTGTTGACGATCACGCCGCCGTGCCCGCCGTCGCGGAAGAGCCGAAGGGCCGCGCGCACACAGCGGAAGGTGCCGTTCAGGGTGACGTCGAGGACCCGGGACCACTGCTCGTCGGTCATGTCGGCGAGGGTCGCGGTGCCGCCGAGTCCGGCGTTGTTGACGACGATGTCCAGCCGTCCGTGCTCCCGTACGGCGGTGTCGAACAGGGCCCGCACCTGGGCCTCGTCGGTCACGTCGCAGGCGAGGGCGGTGACGGCCCCCGGGTACCGGCCGGCCAGTTCGGCCTCGTGCTCCTTCAGCCGCCGCGCGTGCGCGTCGCTGATCAGCACGCGGGCGCCCTCCTCCAGGAAGCGGCGCGCGGTGGCACCGCCGATGCCCGCCCCGGCCGCGGCCGTGATCACGGCGGTGCGCCCCTCGAGCAGCCCGTGCCCGGGCACGTACTCCGGAGTCTCGACGCCTGTCATGACCCCACGCTAACCTACCAAACACTTGTTAGGGAAGGATCAGGGAAGGACGGCGACAGCGACTGTGGACCTGACCCGCGCCCCGGCCGACGAGGAGTTCCGCGCCGAGGCCCGCGCCTGGCTGGCGGAGCACGTGCCCGACCCCCCGCTGCCCTCGCTGGAGACCGCGGCGGGCTTCGCGGCGCACCGCGCCTGGGAGGCCGAACTGGCCGCGGACCGCTGGTCGGTGGTGTCCTGGCCGCGGCGGTACGGCGGCCGGGACGCCGGACTGGTCCGCTGGCTGGTCTTCGAGGAGGAGTACTACGCGGCGGGCGCCCCGGGCCGGGTCGGCCAGAACGGCGTCAGCCTGCTCGCGCCGACCCTCTTCGAGCACGGGACGGAGGAGCAGCGGGCCCGGGTGCTGCCGCCGATGGCCACCGGCGAGGTGGTGTGGGCCCAGGCCTGGTCCGAGCCGGAGGCCGGCTCCGACCTGGCCTCGCTCACCTCCCGGGCGGTGCGGACGGACGGCGGCTGGCTGCTCGGCGGCCAGAAGACCTGGTCGTCGCGGGCGGCCTTCGCGGACCGCGCGTTCGGCCTGTTCCGCAGCGATCCGCACGCCCCGAAGCCGCACCAGGGCCTCACCTACCTGATGTTCGACCTGCGCGCGCCGGGTGTGACGGTCCGTCCCGTCGGCCGCCTCGACGGCAAGCCGGCGTTCGCCGAGCTGTTCCTGGACGAGGTGTTCGTGCCCGACGCGGACGTGATCGGCGAGCCGGGCCAGGGATGGCGGATCGCGATGTCGGCGACGGGCAACGAGCGGGGGCTGACACTGCGGTCACCGGGCCGGTTCCTGGCCGCCGCCGACCGGTTGCTGCACCTCTGGCGGGCGCAGGGCGCCCCGGAGTCCGCGGCAGCCCGGGTGGCCGACGCGGTCATCGGCGCCCGCGCGTATCAGCTCTTCACCTACGCGGCCGCCTCCCGCTTCCTGGACGGCGAGTCCCTGGGCCCGGAGTCCAGTCTGAACAAGGTGTTCTGGTCCGAGCTGGACCTGGCGCTGCACGACACGGCGCTCGATCTGCTGGGTGCGGAGGGCGAGTTGGCCGACACCCCGTGGTCCGAGGGGTACGTCTTCTCGCTCGCGGGCCCCGTCTACGCGGGCACCAACGAGATCCAGCGCGACATCATCGCCGAGCGCCTGCTCGGCCTGCCGAAGGGACGCCGCTGACATGCGCTTCCTCCTCGACACCGAACAGCGGGACTTCGCGGCCTCGCTCCGGGCGCTGCTCGCGGCAGCGGACACGCCGGCCGTGGTACGGGACTGGAGCCGCGGGGAGCATGCGAGCGGGCGGGCGTTGTGGGGGCGGGTGGGCGAGGCGGGGGTGTTCGGGCTTGCGGTACCGGAGGAGTACGGCGGGGTGGGGCGCAGACCTGTCGAACTCGCCTTGGCCTTCGTCGAGTTGGGGCGCCATGCGGTGCCGGGGCCGCTGGTGGAGACGGTGGCCGCGGCGGTGCTGCTCGCTGAGAGTGCCGACCTCGCCAAGCGGTTTCTGCCGGGGATCGCGGTGGGCGAGACGATCGCCACGGTGACGACGGACTTCGTCGAGCACGGGTACGGACACGCGCTGGACGGGGACGTGGCGGGGCTGCGGCTCGCCGCGACGCCGGACGGGCTGCGGTTGTCGCCCGGTGCCGGTCCGGTGCGCCGGTCGCTGGACCCCGCGCGTCGGCTGACACCGCTGCCTCCGGTCGGTGAGCTGATCAGCGCGGAGCCGGCGTGGGCGCAGGCGCTGCCCTGGACGCGGCTCGCCACGGCCGCGCAGGCGTTGGGGGTGGGTCTGGCGCTGCTCGACAGAACGGTGGCGTACGTCAGGCAGCGAACTCAGTTCGGGGTGCCGATCGGGTCGTTCCAGGCGGTCAAGCACCGGTTGGCCGACGCGAAGATCGCCTTGGAGTTCGCCCGGCCGCTGGTCTTCGGGGCGGCGGTGACGATGACTCCGTCGGATGTGGCCGCGGCGAAGCTCAGCGCGTGCGAGGCGGCGTGTGTGAGTGCGGGGGCCGCTCTGCAACTGCATGGCGCGATCGGCTACACCGCGGAGTACGACCTGTCGCTCTGGCTGACCAAGGCACGGGCCCTGCGGGGTGCTTGGGGGACGCCGGAAGAGTGCAGAGGGGTGGTGCTCGATCGTCGTTAGCTGCGGGCCGGTGGGGGCTGGTCGCGCAGTTCCCCGTGCCCCCGAAGGGGGCGCTTCCCCTCGGGGCGATCAGTGGTGGTCCCCGCTCGTGAGCTCCCGGTACTCCTCCTGCGTCGGCTTCGGGATGTGGGTGTCCGGGCCGAACATCGCCCTGGCCAGGCTCGCGCGCACCCGCTGGGTGACGGTGACCCTGCGCCGTACCCCGCCCGCGTCCTCCAGCGGGCCGAGTTCGTACGGCGGGTTCTGCTCGTGCTGGGTGAGGGTGAACAGGCTTTCCTGGCCGAGGGGTTCGTGGACCTCGATGTACTCGCCGTGCGGGAGCAGCTTGATGAGGCCGGTCTCCCTGCCGTGCAGGACCTTGTCGCGGTCGCGGCGCTGGAGTCCGAGGCAGACCCGCTTGGTGACGACGAAGGCCAGCACGGGGACGACGAGGACGGAGATCCGGACGAACCAGGTGATCGAGTTGATGGAGAGATGGAGATGGGTGGCGACGACGTCGTTGCCGCCGCCGAGCAGCAGCACGAAGTAGAGGCTGAGCCAGGCCACGCCGAGGGCGGTGCGGACGGGCGCGTTGCGCGGCCGGTCGAGGATGTGGTGCTCCCGCCTGTCGCCGGTGATCCACCCCTCGATGAACGGGTAGACGCCGATGGCCAGCAGGAACAGCGGGAAGACCGAGAACGGGATCAGCACGCCCAGTTCCAGGGTGTGCCCCCAGGCGTTGATCTCCCACCCCGGCATCACCCGGATCAGCCCCTCGGAGAAGCCCAGGTACCAGTCGGGCTGCGCGCCGGTGGTGACCAGGTCGGGCCGGTAGGGGCCGAACGCCCACACGGGGTTGACCGTGGCGATGCCGCCCATGAGCGCGAGGACGCCGAAGACGAGGAAGAAGAATCCGCCGGCCTTGGCCATGTAGACGGGCAGGAAGGGCATGCCGACCACGCTCTTCTGGTCGTGTCCGGGCCCCGGGTACTGGGTGTGCTTGTGGTAGAAGACCAGGATCAGGTGGGCGACGACCAGCCCGAGCATGATCCCGGGCAGCAGCAGGACGTGGATCGGGAAGAACCGCGAGATGATGTCGTGGCCCGGGAACTCCCCGCCGAACAGGAACATCGAGATGTACGTCCCGACGATCGGGATCGACAGGATCGCGCCGTCGGCGAACCGGACGCCGGTGCCGGAGAGCAGGTCGTCGGGGAGCGAGTAGCCGGTCAGGCCGGTGAGGATGGCCAGGAACAGCAGGGTCCAGCCGAGCAGCCAGTTGACCTCGCGCGGCTTGCGGAAGGCGCCCGTGAAGAACACCCGCATCATGTGGACGACCATCCCGGCCACGAAGACCAGCGCCGCCCAGTGGTGGATCTGCCGGATCAGCAGTCCGCCGCGCACGTCGAAGCTGATGTGCAGCGTCGACTCGTACGCCTTGGTCATGATGATGCCGTTCATCGGCTCGTAGGTGCCGTGGTAGACGACCTCGGCGCCGCTGGGCTCGAAGAACAGGGTCAGGTAGACGCCGGTGAGGATCAGGATGAGGAAGCTGTAGAGGCAGACCTCACCCAGCATGAAGGACCAGTGGTCCGGGAACACCTTGCGCATGTTGGCCTTGGCCAGGGAGTACAGTCCCAGCCGGTCGTCGGCCCAGTCCGCGAGCTTCTCGCCCTTGCCCGGGGGGTCGTCCCTGCGCGCGGAACTCCCCACCCGTGCCGAGCCGTTCACCGTTCGTGCCGCGTCGTCCATACGTCGCGTCGCCTCCCCGCCGGATCACCCCTCAGGGTGGCACGCCGGGGCGCTCCAGCCAACGGGGCCGCGTGAGTTCAGCCCGCCCGCACGATGCCCGCCGTCCGCGCCGCCGCCAGCCACTGCGGGAAGTCGCCGACGAGGCGGTCGTACAGCACGCCGTCCGGTACCTCCATGGGGTCCGAACCGGCGTGGAAGAAGCCCGCGTTGTCCACGACCCGCTTGGCCGGCACCGGGAGGTCGTCGAGCCGGCGCAGGAAGTCGAACTGCTTGCTGCCCGCGTCGCCGAAGCCGACGAACTGCCAGAACAGCGGCAGCTTCGCCGCCTTGCACAGGTACCGTTCCGCGGCGAGCTTGTTGATCGGACCGCCGTCGGTCTGGAAGACGACCAGGGCGGGCGCGGTGGACCCGCTGTCGAGGTAGTGGTCGATGACGGCGTCCATGGCCAGGTGGTAGCTGGTCTTCCCCATGTGCCCGAGCCCGGCCGCGATCTTCTCGATACGGCCCTGGTGCCCGGCCAGTTCGATGTCGGTGACCGCGTCGATGTCGGTGGAGAAGAACACCACCGGCACCCGCCCGTCGTCGTCCAGGTGCGCGGACAGGCCCAGCACCCGGTCGGCGAGCGCCTGCACGCTGCCGTCCGCGTAGTACGGCTTCATGGAGCCGGAGTAGTCGACCACCAGGTAGACGGCGGCCCGCAGCCCGTCGAGTCCGTGCTTGGTGAGCGAGATCCCGGCGCTCCGGTAGGCCCCCACCAGAGCGGGCGCGTCCTGCTCCACCTTGTCGAGACTGATCGCGGCCATCCTGCTCCCCCTCAACTCATGGTCAGGAGGCCGACATTACTTGATCAGCACAAATGCGGCGGCGCCTGCCCATCGTCCGGTCGGGGACTGTGGGGCAGGCGCCGTCTGTGTTCCGTACGCCGTTGTACGGGACGTTCGGTGAGCCGGTGGCTCAGACCATCAGGGAGCGGTCCGTCGGGCGGATCGGGGCCGGGAGGTCGCTCGCGCCCGTCAGGAAGCGGTCGACGCCCTTGGCGGCCGAGCGGCCCTCGGCGATCGCCCAGACGATGAGCGACTGGCCGCGGCCCGCGTCACCGGCGACGAAGACACCGGGGACGTTGGTCTGGAAGTCGGCGTCGCGGGCGACGTTGCCGCGCTCGTCGAGTTCGAGACCGAACTGGTCCACGACACCGTTCACCCGGTCGGTGCCGGTGAAGCCCATGGCGAGGGTGACCAGCTGGGCCGGGATCTTGCGCTCGGTGCCCGGCTTCGGGGTCAGCCTGCCCTCGACGAACTCCACCTCGGTGAGGTGCAGCCACTGGACGTTGCCGTCCTCGTCGCCCTCGAAGTGGGTGGTGGAGACGGAGTAGACCCGCTCGCCGCCCTCCTCGTGCGCCGAGGTGACCTTGTAGAGCATCGGGAAGGTCGGCCACGGCTGGTTCGGCGCGCGGTCCTCGCCCGGCCGGGGCATGATCTCCAGCTGGGTGACGGAGGCCGCGCCCTGGCGGTGGGCGGTGCCGACGCAGTCCGCGCCGGTGTCGCCGCCGCCGATCACGACCACGTGCTTGCCCTCGGCCGAGATGGGCGACACCACGTAGTCGCCCTCCTGGACCTTGTTGGCCAGCGGCAGGAACTCCATCGCCTGGTAGACGCCCTTGAGCTCACGGCCGGGGACCGGGAGGTCGCGGGCGGTGGTGGCGCCGGCGGCGATGACGACCGCGTCGTACCGCTTCTTGAGGTCGGTCGCCTTGAGGTCGACGCCGATCTCGATACCGGTACGGAAGCGGGTGCCCTCCGCGCGCATCTGCTCGATACGGCGGTTGATGTGCCGCTTCTCCATCTTGAACTCGGGGATGCCGTAGCGGAGCAGGCCGCCGATGCGGTCGGCGCGCTCGTAGACGGCGACCGTGTGGCCGGCCCGGGTCAGCTGCTGGGCGGCGGCGAGGCCCGCCGGGCCCGAGCCGATCACGGCGACGGTCTTGCCCGACAGGCGCTCGGGGGACTGCGGGGCTACGGTGCCCTCGTCCCACGCCTTGTCGATGATCGAGACCTCGACGTTCTTGATGGTGACGGCCGGCTGGTTGATGCCGAGCACGCACGCCGACTCGCACGGGGCCGGGCACAGGCGGCCCGTGAACTCCGGGAAGTTGTTCGTGGCGTGCAGGCGCTCGGAGGCCGCCGTCCAGTCCTCGCGGTAGGCGAAGTCGTTCCACTCGGGGATCAGGTTCCCGAGCGGGCAGCCGTTGTGGCAGAACGGAATGCCGCAGTCCATGCACCGGCTGGCCTGCTTGCTGATGATCGGCAGCAGCGAACCCGGGACGTAGACCTCGTTCCAGTCCTTGACACGCTCGGTGACGGGACGGGTCTTGGCGACCTCACGGCCGTGGTTCAGGAAGCCCTTCGGGTCAGCCATTGATCGCCGCCTCCATCATCTTCTCGTGGGTCTCGGTCTCGGAGAGACCCGCTCGCTCGGCGGCGTCCTTGGCGGCGAGCACTGCCTTGTACGTGCTGGGGATGATCTTGCTGAACCGCTGTACGGCCGCGTCCCAGTCGGCCAGCAGCTTCTCGGCGACCGTGGAGCCGGTCTCCTCGGCGTGGCGGCGCACCACGTCGTGCAGCCACTGCCCGTCGGTGTCGTCGAGGGCCTCGACGGCGCCGACGTTGCCGGAGTTGACGTTGTCGACGTTCAGGTCGATGACGTACGCGACGCCACCGGACATGCCGGCCGCGAAGTTGCGGCCCGTCTCGCCGAGGACGACCGCCCGGCCGCCGGTCATGTACTCGCAGCCGTGGTCGCCCACGCCCTCCGAGACCACCAGCGCGCCGGAGTTGCGGACGCAGAACCGCTCGCCGGTACGGCCGCGCAGGAACAGCTCGCCGCCGGTCGCGCCGTACGCGATGGTGTTGCCCGCGATCGTCGAGTACTCGGCGAGGTGGTCGGCCGCCCGGTCCGGACGGACGACGACACGGCCGCCGGAGAGGCCCTTGCCGACGTAGTCGTTGGCGTCGCCCTCCAGGCGGAGCGTGACACCGCGCGGCAGGAAGGCGCCGAAGGACTGGCCGGCCGAGCCGGTGAAGGTGATGTCGATGGTGTCGTCGGGCAGTCCCGCGCCGCCGAACTTCTTCGTCACCTCGTGGCCGAGCATGGTGCCGACCGTGCGGTTGATGTTGCGCACCTTGATCTGGGCGCGCACCGGCTGGGCGTCGGTGGCGCTGGAGGCGGCCAGGGCGTCGGAGGCGAGCTTGATCAGCTCGTTGTCCAGGGCCTTCTCCAGGCCGTGGTCCTGCGCGACGGTCCGGTGCAGGGAGGCGCCCTCGGGCAGCTCGGGCACGTAGAAGAGCGGGGCCAGGTCCAGGCCCTGCGCCTTCCAGTGGTTCACGGCACGGGTGACGTCGAGCGCCTCCGCGTGGCCGACGGCCTCCTCGATGGTGCGGAAGCCCAGCTCGGCGAGGATCTCGCGGACCTCCTCGGCGATGAACTTGAAGAAGTTCACCACGTACTCGGCCTTGCCGGAGAAGCGGTCGCGCAGCACCGGGTTCTGGGTGGCGACGCCGACCGGGCAGGTGTCGAGGTGGCAGACGCGCATCATGATGCAGCCGGAGACGACGAGCGGCGCGGTCGCGAAACCGAACTCCTCGGCGCCGAGCAGCGCGGCGATGACCACGTCACGGCCGGTCTTCAGCTGGCCGTCGGTCTGCACGACGATGCGGTCGCGCAGGCCGTTGAGCAGCAGGGTCTGCTGGGTCTCGGCGAGGCCGAGCTCCCAGGGACCGCCCGCGTGCTTCAGCGAGGTCAGCGGGGAGGCACCCGTGCCGCCGTCGTGACCGGAGATGAGCACGACGTCCGCGTGGGCCTTGGAGACACCCGCCGCGACCGTGCCGACGCCGACCTCGGAGACCAGCTTGACGTGGATCCGGGCCTTCGGGTTGGCGTTCTTCAGGTCGTGGATCAGCTGGGCGAGGTCTTCGATGGAGTAGATGTCGTGGTGCGGCGGCGGCGAGATCAGGCCGACGCCCGGCGTCGAGTGACGCGTCTTGGCGACCCACGGGTAGACCTTGTGGCCGGGCAGCTGGCCGCCCTCGCCGGGCTTGGCGCCCTGGGCCATCTTGATCTGGATGTCGTCCGCGTTGACCAGGTACTCGGAGGTCACGCCGAAGCGGCCGGAGGCGACCTGCTTGATGGCGCTGCGCCGTGCCGGGTCGTACAGGCGGTCCGGGTCCTCGCCGCCCTCACCGGTGTTGGACTTGCCGCCCAGCTGGTTCATGGCGATGGCGAGGGTCTCGTGGGCCTCGCGCGAGATGGAGCCGTACGACATGGCACCGGTCGAGAAGCGCTTGACGATCTCGGAGACCGGCTCGACCTCGTCGACGGGGATCGACGGGCGGTCGGACCTGAAGCCGAACAGGCCGCGGAGCGTCATGAGGCGCTCGGACTGCTCGTTCACTCGGTCCGTGTACTTCTTGAAGATGTCGTAGCGGTTCGCGCGCGTCGAGTGCTGGAGGCGGAAGACCGTCTCCGGGTCGAACAGGTGCGGCTCGCCCTCGCGGCGCCACTGGTACTCGCCGCCTATGTCGAGGGCGCGGTGGGCCGGCGCGATGCCGGAGGCCGGGTAGGCCTTGGCGTGGCGGGCGGCGACCTCCTTGGCGACGACGTCGATGCCGACGCCGCCGATCTTGGAGGCGGTGCCGTTGAAGTACTTCTCGACGAAGCCCGCTTCGAGACCGACGGCCTCGAAGACCTGGGCGCCGCGGTAGGAGGCGACCGTCGAGATGCCCATCTTGGACATGACCTTCAGGACGCCCTTGCCGAGGGCGTAGATCAGGTTGCGGATGGCCTGCTCGGACTCCATGCCCGGCAGGAAGGTGCCCGCGCGGACCAGGTCCTCGACGGACTCCATGGCCAGGTAGGGGTTGACGGCGGCGGCGCCGAAGCCGATCAGCAGGGCGACGTGGTGGACCTCGCGGACGTCACCGGCCTCGACGAGCAGGCCCACGTGGGTGCGCTGCTTGGTGCGGATGAGGTGGTGGTGGACGGCCGCGGTGAGCAGCAGCGACGGGATCGGCGCGTGCTCGGCGTCCGAGTGACGGTCCGACAGGACGATGAGCCGGGCGCCGTTCTCGATGGCGGCGTCGGCCTCGGCGCAGATCTCCCCGATGCGCGCGGCGAGGGAGTCGCCGCCGCCGGAGACCCGGAACAGACCGGACAGGGTCGCGGCCTTGAAGCCGGGCATGTCGCCGTCGGCGTTGATGTGGATGAGCTTGGCCAGCTCGTCGTTGTCGATCACCGGGAAGGGCAGCACGACGGAGCGGCAGGACGCGGCCGTCGGGTCGAGCAGGTTGCCGGCCGGGCCGAGGGACGAGCGCAGCGAGGTCACGAGCTCCTCGCGGATGGCGTCCAGCGGCGGGTTGGTGACCTGCGCGAACAGCTGGGTGAAGTAGTCGAAGAGCAGCCGCGGGCGCTCGGAGAGCGCGGCGATCGGGCTGTCCGTGCCCATCGAGCCGATCGGCTCGGCGCCGGCCTTGGCCATCGGCGCGAGGAGGACGCGCAGCTCTTCCTCGGTGTAGCCGAAGGTCTGCTGGCGGCGGGTGACCGAGGCGTGGGTGTGGACGATGTGCTCGCGCTCGGGCAGGTCGCCCAGCTCGATCTCGCCGGCCTCCAGCCACTCCGCGTAGGGCTGTTCGGCGGCGAGGGTCGCCTTGATCTCGTCGTCCTCGATGATGCGGTGCTCGACGGTGTCGACGAGGAACATCTTGCCGGGCTGGAGCCGGCCCTTGCGGACGACCCTGGCGGGGTCGATGTCGAGGACGCCGACCTCGGAGCCGAGGACGACCAGGCCCTCGTCGGTGACCCAGTAGCGGCCGGGGCGCAGACCGTTGCGGTCGAGAACGGCGCCGACCTGGGAGCCGTCGGTGAAGGTGACGCAGGCGGGGCCGTCCCAGGGCTCCATCATCGTGGAGTGGAAGCCGTAGAAGGCGCGGCGGGCCGGGTCCATGGAGTCGTGGTTCTCCCACGCCTCCGGGATCATCATCAGCACGGAGTGCGGCAGCGAACGCCCGCCCAGGTGCAGGAGTTCGAGCACCTCGTCGAAGGACGCCGAGTCGGAGGCGTCCGGCGTACAGATGGGGAAGACCCGGTCGAGGTTGTCCTGCGGGCCGAACAGGTCGGAGACCAGCTGGGACTCGCGGGCGACCATCCAGTTGCGGTTGCCCTTGACGGTGTTGATCTCACCGTTGTGGGCGACGAAGCGGTAGGGGTGCGCGAGCGGCCACGACGGGAAGGTGTTCGTGGAGAACCGGGAGTGCACGAGCGCGATCGCGGAAGCGAACCGGCGGTCGGACAGGTCCGGGAAGAAGGGCTCCAGCTGGCCGGTGGTCAGCATGCCCTTGTAGACGACGGTCCGCGCGGACAGCGACGGGAAGTAGACGCCCGCCTCGCGCTCGGCGCGCTTGCGCAGCACGAACGCCTTGCGGTCCAGCGCGATGCCCTCGCTGGCGCCGTCGGTGACGAACACCTGCCGGAAGACCGGCATGGTGGAGCGGGCGGTGGCGCCGAGCAGCCCCGGGGCGACCGGGACCTCGCGCCAGCCGAGGACGGTGAGGCCCTCCTCGGCGGCGATCGCCTCGATCCGCGAGACGGCGTCCTCGGTGCCGTCCTCGGGGAGGAAGGCGATACCGACGGCGTAGGAACCGGCCGTCGGCAGCTCGAATCCGGCCACCTCGCGGAAGAACGCGTCGGGCACCTGGGAAAGGATGCCCGCGCCGTCACCGGAGTCGGGCTCGGAACCGGTCGCGCCGCGGTGCTCCAGGTTGCGCAGAACCGTGAGCGCCTGCTCGACCAGCGCATGGCTCGCCTCGCCGGTGAGGGTGGCCACGAAGCCGACGCCACAGGCGTCGCGCTCGTTGCGGGGGTCGTACATACCCTGCGCAGCAGGGCGAGCATCCATGAACGACCAGTTCTGGCCATTCGTGGAGTGCTGGGACGGCTGGCGCGGCGTACGCATCGGCTCTCCCGTCGTCGTCAGTGGCATATAGCAGGTGCCGAGGGACGACGCTGGCCCTCTGCGATTTTTGTTGCGAAATTTCACGCAGGTTACATGATGGAGCGGTTCTCGGGAACTGGAAACACCGTTCCAACATGCGGACGCCGTAGGGGTATACGGCCAGGTACCGCGCGAGGCGGTCGAAGTATCAGGGGACCGATCCGGACAGATCCGTGTCCATCGGCCCGAGGGGCGGGGCGAACGTCATCGACGCCCCACGAGGTGCACGACAGGCGTCATTGCCCGCGGCGCTTACGGCTCATGCCCAGTGGTTAAGCATTCGAAACCAGCGAGTAACGGGTACTTATGCGGCCCAACGCATAGCTACCAGTCGAGCTATCCTACGGCCGTTCCGAACAGACTGCCCAGGGCGTACGTCACACCGGCCGCCGCACCGCCCAGCGCGAGCTGCCGCAGACCGCTGAACCACCAGCTCCGCGCGGTCACCTTGGCCACCACGGCACCGCAGGCGAACAGGCCGGCGAACGCGAGCAGCAGGGCCGGCCAGAGCACGGCCGCCCCGAGCAGATAGGGCAGTACCGGCAGCAGCGCGCCCAGCGCGAACGAGCCGAAGGAGGACACCGCGGCGACCAGCGGCGAGGGCAGGTCGCCGGGGTCGATCCCGAGCTCCTCCCGGGCGTGTATCTCCAGGGCCTGCTCGGGGTCGGCGGACAGCTGCCGGGCGACCTCGCGGGCGAGCCCCGGCTCGACGCCCCGCGCCTCGTAGAGCGCGGCCAGCTCGGCCTCCTCGTCCTGCGGATGCCTGCGCAGCTCCGCGCGCTCCACGTCCAGCTCGGCCTCGACGAGCTCGCGCTGCGAGGCGACGGAGGTGTACTCGCCGGCGGCCATGGAGAAGGCGCCGGCGGCGAGGCCGGCGAGCCCGGTGATGACGATGGTCCGGTGACTGACGGCGCCGCCCGCCACACCGGTCATCAGGGCGAGGTTGGAGACCAGGCCGTCCATGGCGCCGAAGACGGCCGGCCGCAGCCAGCCCCCGTTCACATCGCGGTGGGTGTGGTTGTCGCGATGCGCCTCGTGCAGTGTCGCCTGGGTCTCGATGACGGCCATGACAGTCCCCCAACAGATCTGGAAGCAGCACCCAGCTAAGCTGAGGCAAAGCTAACTTTGGACAAGTTCTATCTTTCGACAACACTGACACTACGCCCCGTCATTCCCCTCCGCCAGCAAGGAAAGGCTGGGCTAACCTGCGGTTTTACCACTGACCGCTCAGGTGTGCGAAGTGCTGCACATATGTCGACCGGGTGATGCAGGGGCCTTCCAGGCTGCGGTCAACCGCCGTTGGTGGGACACATCCGCCAACGGTTCCGCGCCCCGCGCGAAGCCCTTCCCGGAGAGGCCCGCCCATGTCATCGACCGTCTGCACCCCGTCGGCCCCCGCCCCCGAAGAGCCCGTCTCCCCACGGCACGACCGGGCCCGGGGCGCGTTGCTGGGCCTGGCCGTGGGCGACGCGCTCGGGGCACCGGCGGAGAACATGAAGCCCTCCGAGATCCGCGCCCGCTGGGGCCGCATCACCGGATACGTCTGCGACGACCCCGCCGGTACGGACGACACGGAGTACGCGATCTTCTCCGGTCTGCTGCTCGCCCGGCACGGCTCGGCGCTGACCACCGCCCATGTCGAGGCGGCCTGGCACGAGTGGATCGCCGACCGCGCCGAGGGCCCCTTCAAGGGCGCCGGCTTCAGCGAACGCGGCACGCTGGAGAACCTCCGCCGGGGGCTCGCCGCGCCCATCTCCGCGCAGCACCGGCACGCCTGGAGCGACGGCCTGGCCATGCGGGCCGCGCCCTTCGGCGTCTTCGCCGCTGGCCGCCCCGCCGAGGCGGCCCGCCTGGTCGCGATCGACGGCTCCGTCAGCCACGAGGGCGAGGGCATCTACGGCGGGCAGGCGGTGGCGGCGGGGGTCGCCGCGGCGATGGCCGGGGCGCCGCCGACGTCGGTGATCGCGGCGGCCCTCGCGGTGGTCCCGGACGACTCCTGGACGGCCCGCTCCCTGCGCCGCGCGGTGTCGGTGGCCCACCGCGGCGAACGGGCGGTCCGCTCCGCGGTCGTCATCGGCGGCTACCCGTGGACCGACCTGGCCCCGGAGGCGGTGGCCCTCGCCTTCGGGGCGTACGCGGCGGCGGACGGCGACTTCCGGGAGGCGGTGCTCACGGCCGTCAACATGGGCCGGGACGCGGACACCACGGCGGCGGTGGCCGGCGCGCTGGCGGGAGCGACACGCGGGGAGACGGCGATCCCCCCGGAGTGGGCGACGGCGATCGGCCCGGCCCGCGGCACCTGCCTCCCGTCGATGGCGGGCCACCACGTACTGAGGGTGGCAGACCTGCTGACGGAGGCGGCACGAACAGGAACCGCCCCCGCCCTCACGGCACCGGCCTCTCCACCGACCGACCAAGGACACCCGGCACCGGCCTCACCACCGACCGAACCAGGACACCTGACACCGGCCTCCCCGCCATGCGACCCCGCCCTCACGGCACCAGCCTCACCACCGTGCGACCCCGCCCTCACGACACCAGCCTCACCACCGACCGAACCGGGACACCCGGCACCGACCTCACCGCCCGCCGAGGCGGAACGCGTGGCGCCGGCTCTTCGGGTGACCGAGTCGGACGGTGGGCGGGCGAGGGGGCGGGGGGCCGGGGGGCGGAGTCCGCTCGGCGTCGGCCGCGGTGAGGGGGGCGAGTGAACCGGCGCCGGATCGAAGGGATGCTGGTGGGGCTGGCCGCGGGGGACGCCGCGGGCTGGCCCGCCGCCCGGCACCGGGCCGCCCGGATGCCGGAGTGGACCCGCCGCCTCACCCGCGAGCTCGACACCTTCGCCGAGCACAACGCCACCACCACGCTGCCCGTCCCCATCGCCCTCAACCAGCCCCCCGAGCCACTGCGCCTCGGCCCCTCCGACGACGCCGAGTGGGCGGTGTTCGCGGCCGAGGCCGTCCTGCGCGCGGGCGACGACGCCGTCCTCGGCGACCTCAGCCGAGAGCTCCGTACCCGCGCCGCCATCGACCTCACCTGGACCGCCGTCGCCTCCGAGGTCGCCGCCGCGGCCCAGCGCGCCCCCGAGATCGAGTCGGCCGTACTCCCCCTGCGCGCCCGCATCTCCGTCCGCGCAGGGCTCGGCAACCTCGCCACCGGTCTGCGCCCGCCCGCCACCGGCCACGACAACCCGCACTACTTCGACGACGCCGCCTGCGTCCGTGCCTGCGCGCTCGCCGTCGCCCACCCCGGCGACCCCCGACGCGCCGCCGACCTGGCCGAGTTCGACGCCCGCTACACCCAGGACGGGGACGGCGTGCACGGCGCCCGCGCCATGGCCGCCGCCCTTTCCCTCGCCCTGGCCGGCGCCGAGGTCGAGACCTGCGTGGCCGCGGCCCTCGCCGAACTCCCCGAGTCCACCGAGATCGGCCGCAACGCCCGCCACGCCCTCACCCTCGCCGGCACCGCCGACACCGCGTTCGCCCTGATCCCCCTCCTCGAACACCAAATCGTCGACCACGTCTACAGCTACGGCATCGCCGCCGCCGAGACCGTCCCGGTCGCCCTCGCCCTGGCCACCGCCGCGCGCGGCCGCATCGCCGAGGCCGTACCCGCCGCCGCGTGCCTGTCGCGGGTCGCCGACTCGGCCCCCGCCCTGGCCGGCGCGCTCACCGGCGCGCTCGGCGGCGGCGACTCGATCCCCCGCCCCTGGCGGGACGCCTGCCGCACCCTGTCCGGCTGCGCCCTGCCCCGCCTCACCGGCACCGACCTCGTGGAACTCGCCGAACTCCTGGAAGCCACACAACCGGCCCGTCCAGGTGGATGATTCGGTGCATGACGCCCAAAGGAGATGAAAGCGCCGAGGCTTCGCTCGACGACCGGTTCACCGGGGCCCTCGTCGGGGCCGCGGTCGGCGACGCCCTCGGCGGCCCCGTCGAGGGCTACTCCCCCGACCAGATCCTCGAACGCCACGGCGGCCGGGTGCGCGGCATCGTCGGCCCCTGGAACGGCGACGCCTGGCGCACCGCCCGCCCCATCGCGCCGTACCACAAGGGCGACGGGCACGTCACCGACGACACGTTGATGACCCACGCGCTGGTACGGGTCTACGACCGCGTCCGCGACCACCTCGACGCGTACGCGGTCGCCGACCACCTGGTCCCCGACCTGATGACCAACCCCCGCTGGATCCCTGAGCTGGAGACGGAGACCATCCCCCTCCAGCGGCTCTTCCTCGCGGAGAAATGGCTGGCGGCCCGCCTCCACTACGGCCATGTCGACCCCCGGGAGGCCGGCGTCGGCAACATCGTCAACTGCGGCGCGGCGATGTACATGGCACCGGTCGGCCTGGTCAACGCGGCGGACCCGCGGGCCGCGTACACCGAGGCGCTGGACGTCGCGGGCGCCCACCAGTCGTCGTACGGCCGGGAGGCCGCGGGCGTGTTCGCGGCGGCCGTCGCCGCGGCGGCGGCCCCCGGCGCGACCCCGGACTCCGTCGTCGCCGCGTGTCTGTCGCTGGCGAAGGACGGCACCCGCGAGGCGGTCGAACGGGTCTGCGAAGTGGCCGCACGCCACTGCGACTTCGAGTCCGCGCTGGGGCCCCTGCGCGAGGCCGTCGCCCCCTACGACACGGTCGGCCCCGACTACCGCGCCCCCTCGCTCGGCGCCCGCCGCCCCTCCCGCCTCCACGCGATCGAGGAACTCCCCGTCGCCCTCGGCATGGTGCTGGTGGCCGGCGGCGACTACCGCCACTGCGTCCTCGGTTCCGTCAACTACGGCCGGGACTGCGACTCGATCGCCACGATGGCGGGCGCCATCGCCGGTGCGCTCGGGTCCGCCGTGCCGGAGGAGTGGTCGAAGCGGGTCGCGGAGGCCAGCCGTCTCGACCTGTGGGAGCCGCCGCGCACGCTGGCCGCGGTGGCCCGGGAGGTCTTCGTCCGCGACACCGGGCGCCGTCGCGCCCACGAGGAGTCCATCGCCCTTCTCGGAGGCCCGAGTTGCTCCGTCTGACCTGGGTCCAGCCGGAGGACCTGCTGGGCCATGAACTGCGCCAGGCCCGGCAGGACGGCCGGGAGCCGTCGGCGATCGAGGCGCGCTGGCGGACGGCGGGCGGCGCGGACGCGCCGGGCCGGGCCGGTGCCTCGCCGGACCGGGCGTCGCGCTATCTGCGGCAGCTGGCGGAGGACCTGCTGGACGAACTGGCCGATCTGCCGAGCGGGTTGGACGAGCCGACGGAGCTGGAACCGATCAAGGCGCTGTGTCCGGACTGGCCGGACGCGCCATGGGGAGAGGGGCGCGGACCGTCCTGCGACCGCGGGTGGGTGGGGGCCGGTCGCGCAGCTCCCCGCGCCCCTGACGGGGCACGACCCGGGCGCGACGGCATCCTGCCGGCGCCGGTGGGCGTTCCCGCCCCCGCCCCGCCCCCGCCCACCCGCGCCTACGAAGCGGCCTGGCTGGGGCGGGCTGTCGGCTGTCTGCTCGGCAAACCCGTCGAGAAGCTGCCGCTGCACGCCATCCGCGACCTCGCCCGCGCCGCCGGCAACTGGCCCCTGAACCGCTACTTCACGGCCCGCGGCGTACCGGCCGAACTCCTCGCCGCGCACCCCTGGAACCGCCGCTCCGCCCCCACCTCCCTCGCCGAGAACATCGACGGCATGCCCGAGGACGACGACCTGAACTACCCGCTCCTCAACCTCGTCCTCCTCCAGCGCCACGGCAGGCGGTTCACCACCGCCGACGTGGCACGGCTGTGGCTCGACGAACTCCCCGCCGGGCGTGCCTTCACCGCCGAGCGCGTCGCCTACCGCAACCTGCTCTCCGGCGTCGAGCCCCCGCACACCGCCCGCCACCGCAACCCCTTCCGCGAGTGGATCGGCGCGCTGATCCGCGCCGACGTGCACGGCTGGACCAACCCCGGCGACCCGGGCGCCGCGGCCGCGCAGGCCCACCGCGACGCCGTCCTCACCCACACCGCCAACGGCGTCTACGCGGCGATGTTCACGGCGGCCGCCATCGCCACCGCGGCCACCGGCGGGCACGACGTCCACGCCTGTCTGCGCGCCGGCCGCTCCGTCGTACCGCCCCGCTCCCGCCTCGCCACCGCGATCGACGACGCGATCCGGCTCGCCCGGACCCACGAGGACTTCGAGACCGTCGTGGACGAACTGCACCGCGCCCACTCCGCCACCCACCACTGGGTGCACGCCGTCCCCAACACCGCCCTGATCGCCGCCGCCCTCACCCACGCGGACGGCGACCTCACCGGCTCCGTCTGCCGCGCGGTCGGCGGCGGCTGGGACACCGACTCCAACGGCGCGACGGCCGGCTCGATCGCCGGGCTGCTCGCGGGCGACCCCGACGCACTCCCCGGCCGCTGGACGACCCCGCTCAAGAACCGGCTCGCCACCTCCGTCGCCGACTTCGACGGCACCGGCTTCGACACCCTCGCCCACCTCACCCGCCTGGAGGCGACCCGCCCATGACCCACATCGCCGTACTCGGCAGCACGAACATGGACCTAGTCGCGTACGCGGAGCGGGCCCCCAGGCTCGGCGAGACCGTGACGGGACGGGACTTCCGTACGATCCCCGGCGGCAAGGGCGCCAACCAGGCGATCGCCGCGGCCCGCGCCGGCGCCACCGTCTCGATGATCGGCGCGGTCGGCCACGACTCCTACGGCGTCCGGCTGCGCGAGACCCTCGAACACTCCGGCGTGGACACCGACTCGCTGCGCACCATCGAGTGCGCCTCCGGCACCGCGCACATCGTCGTGGACGACGAGGGCGGCAACGCGATCGTCGTGGTCCCCGGCGCGAACGGCACCGTCGACCATCTCGCCCCCGGCGACGAGGGCGTCATCGCCTCCGCCGACACGCTCCTGCTCCAGCTGGAGATCCCGCTCGCGGCGGTGGTGGCCGGCGCCCAGGCCGCCCGCCGGCACGGTGTCCGGACCATCCTCACCCCGTCCCCGGCCCAGCCGCTGCCCGCCGAACTCCTTGACTCCGTCGACCTGCTGGTGCCCAACGAGCGCGAGGCGGCCGCCCTCACCGACCGCGCCGACCCGCGCGACGCGGCCGCCGCCCTGCTCGACCTGGTGCCGCAGGTCGTGGTCACCCTGGGCGCGGCCGGCAGCCTCTACCTCACCCGCGACGCACAGCCGCTCGTGGTCCCCGCGCCCCGGGTGACCGCCGTCGACTCGACGGGCGCGGGCGACACCTTCGTCGGCGCCCTCGCGGTCGCCCTGGCCGAGGAGAAGCCGGTGCGGGAGGCCCTGTCCTGGGCGGCGGCCGCGGCCGCGCTCTCCGTGCAGCGGGAAGGGGCGACGGCCTCGATGCCGTACCGCCCGGAGATCGAGGCCCAGTACACCGCATGAGTACGACACCACACCCCCAGCCCCTCGCCGGCCTGCGCGTCCTCGATCTCGCCACCCTCTTCGCCGGTCCGCTCGCCGCCACCCTGCTGGGTGACTTCGGCGCCGAGGTCATCAAGGTCGAGCACCCCGCCAAGCCCGACCCCTCCCGCGGCCACGGTCCGGCCAAGGACGGCGTCGGACTGTGGTGGAAGCTCCTCGGCCGCAACAAGCGGACCGTCACCCTGAACCTGTCCAGGCCCGGCGGGCGGGCGACCCTGCTGAGGCTCGCCGCGACCGCCGATGTGATCATCGAGAACTTCCGGCCGGGCACCCTGGAGAAGTGGGACCTCGGCTGGGAGGAGCTGTCTGCCGCCAACCCCCGGCTGGTCCTGACCCGGGTCACCGCCTTCGGCCAGTTCGGGCCCTACGCCCACCGGCCCGGCTTCGGCACCATCGCCGAGGCGATGAGCGGCTTCGCGGCGATCACCGGCGAGCCGGACGCGCCCCCGACCCTGCCGCCGTTCGGGCTCGCCGACTCCATCGCCGCCCTGGCGACCGCGTACGGCGTGCTGACCGCGCTCGCCGCCCGGGACCGCACCGGCGAGGGCCAGGTCGTCGACATGGCCATCATCGAGCCGATCCTGACCGTCCTGGGGCCGCAGCCCACCTGGTACGACCAGCTCGGTTACGTCCAGGAGCGCACCGGCAACCGGTCCGCCAACAACGCCCCGCGCAACACCTACCGCACCGCGGACGGGAGCTGGGTCGCCGTCTCCACCTCGGCCCAGTCGATCGCGGAACGCGTGCTGCGGCTGGTCGGGCGCCCGGAGCTGATCGACGAGGCGTGGTTCGCGACCGGCGCCGGGCGGGCCGCCCACGCCGACGTCCTGGACGCGGCGGTGGGCGGCTGGATCGCCACCCGCACCCGCGCCGAGGTGCTGTCGGAGTTCGAGAAGGCGGAGGCGGCGGTGGCCCCGATCCAGGACGTCCGGGACGTCATGGACGACCCCCAGTACCAGGCGCTGGACACGGTCACCACCGTCCCCGACCCCGAGCTGGGCCCCCTGCGCATGCAGAACGTCCTCTTCCGGCTCTCGGCCACCCCCGGCGCGATCCGCTGGACCGGCCGCCCGCACGGCGCCGACACCGACGAGGTCCTCGGCGAGCTGGGCCTGACCGGGGCCGAACTGCGGGCCCTGCGCGCGGAGGGCGCCGTATGACCGCCCCCGCCTTCCCGCTGACCTGGCTCTACGTCCCCGGCGACCGGCCGCACGTCGTCGCCAAGGCGCTGGCGTCCGGCGCGGACGTGGTGGTGGTCGACCTGGAGGACGCGGTCGCCCCCGACCGCAAGGACTGCGCCCGGGCCGCCACCGCCGGCCTGCTCGCCCACCCCCAGCCGGTCCCGGTCCACGTCCGCGTCAACGCCCTGGACACGCCGTGGGCGCGGGCCGACCTCGAAGCGCTGCTCGGCCTTCCCGGCCTGGCCGGCCTGCGGCTCCCCAAGGTGTCCGGCCCCGCCGAGATCCGCCACGTCGCCGAGCGGACCGGCGTCCTCCCCCTCTACGCCCTGCTCGAATCGGCCCTGGGCATCGAGCACGCCTTCGCCGTCGCCGCCGCGCACCCCGCGCTGCGGGGCATCTCCCTGGGCGAGGCGGACCTGCGGGCCGACCTGGGGGTGCGGGACGACATCGGCCTCGACTGGGCACGCTCCCGGATCGTGGTCGCGGCACGGGCGGCCGGGCTCGCCCCGCCGCCCCAGTCGGTGCACCCCGACACCCGTGACCTGGGCGGCCTCGCCGCGTCCTGCGCCCACGGCCGCGCCCTGGGCTTCCTGGGCCGGGCCGCGATCCACCCCCGCCAGCTCCCGATCATCGAGCGCGCCTACCTGCCGACGGAGGCGGAGCTGGAACAGGCCGAGACGGTCATCAAGGCGGCCACCGCGGACCAGGGCGCCCAGGCCCTCCCCGACGGCAGCTTCATCGACGCGGCGGTGGTGGCCCAGGCCCGCCGGACCCTCTCCCTGCTCAACCGCCACTGAACCCGGCCCGGCCCGGACACGGCGAGGGCGCCCGAATCGATCTCGGGCGCCCTCGTCGTCGTACCGGAATGCCTAGCTCTTCTTGGTCCCCGACCCGGCCTCGTCCTTGACGTGCTCCCCGTCGCGGTCGTCTGCGCGGTCGTCGACGCGGTCCTCGGCGTCGCCGTCGGCCCCGGCCCCGGCCCCGGCGTCGGTGTCCGCACCGGCCGCGGAGGCCTGCGCCCCGGCGTCCGTCGCCGTCGCGTCACCGGCGTCGGCCCCGTCCCCGGTCACGGACCCGCTCGCACCGTCGGCCCCGGAATCGTCCTCGTCCTCGGCGGCCGGCTCGACCACGGCCTCCCGGCCCGGCCGCTTCTTCGCGGACAGCACGATGTACAGCACCGCGAGCAGGAACACGATCATCGCGGTCCAGTCGTTGAGCCGCAGACCGAGGATGTGGTGGGCGTCGTCGACGCGCATGTACTCGATCCAGCCGCGGCCCACGCAGTACGCGGCGACGTACAGCGCGAACGCCCGTCCGTGTCCCAGCGTGAAGCGGCGGTCGGCCCAGATCACGAGCAACGCGACGCCGATGCACCACAGGGACTCGTAGAGGAACGTCGGGTGGTAGTAGCCCGGCACCCGGCCGCCCTCGGAGGAGGTGATGTGCAGCGCCCACGGCAGATGCGTCTCGCGGCCGTACAGCTCCTGGTTGAACCAGTTGCCCCAGCGGCCGCAGGCCTGGGCGAGGGCGATGCCGGGAGCGATGGCGTCGGCGTAGGCCGGCAGCGGGATGCCCCGGCGGCGGCAGCCGATCCACGCGCCCACCGCGCCGAGCGCGATCGCGCCCCAGATACCGAGACCGCCCTGCCACACCTTGAACGCGTCGACCCAGTCACGGCCCTCGCTGAAGTACAGCTCGTAGTCCGTGATCACGTGGTACAGACGACCGCCGACCAGGCCGAACGGTACGGCCCACACCGCGATGTCGGCCACGGTGCCGGCCCGCCCGCCCCGGGCGATCCAGCGTTTGTTTCCGAGCCAGACGGCTACGAAGACACCGATGATGATGCAGAAGGCGTAGCCGCGCAGCGGAACGGGCCCGAGATGGATCACTCCGCGCGAAGGGCTGGGAATGTAGGAAAGTGTTTCCATGGCAGGGTCGACGCTACCGTGCCGGACCGGGCCGACGGCAACCAGCCCGGCTACGGCTCCATAACAGGGGCGTGAGAATCGCTTACTCCGCCTACTGCTTGTTCGCCTGCTCGACCAGCTGCTTCAGCTTGGCCGGGGTCATGGTCTGGTCCTGGTAGATGTTCTTGCCGTCGAGCAGGACCGTCGGCGTGCCGCCGAACTTGCCGGCCTGGAAGGCCTCGTTGGACTTCACGACCCAGGCGTTGTGCGTGCCGTCGCTGACGCACTTCTCGAACGCGGGCGTCACCAGGCCGTCGACCTTGCCGGCCAGCGTGATCAGCTTGGCGTCGTCGGCGAAGGCGTCGTCCGTCTCCTTCGGCTGGTTCTCGTACAGCACGTCGTGGAAGTCGCGGAATCTGCCCGCGTCCTGGGCGCAGGCCGCCGCGTTGGCCGCGTGCCGGGAGCCACTGCCGCCGAGGTTGCCGTCGATCAGCGTGGCCAGGTGGTACTCGATCCGGAGCTTGCCGGAGTCGACCAGCTCGTGGAGCGTCGGCCGGTACGCCGTCTCGAAGGCCTGGCAGGCCGGGCAGCGGAAGTCCTCCCAGACGGTGAGCGTCGCCTTGGCGCCGTCCTTGCCGACCGGGATCGCCAGGCTGTCCTTGCCCTGCGCGCCGGAGGGCGCCACGACCGGGCCCGAGCCCGCGCTGTTCTTGTCCTTGCCCGCGTTCGCGGCGATCACGCCGACCACCGCGGCCAGGCCCAGCACGCAGACGACGCTCGCGCCCACGATCAGCGCGCGCCGGCGCTTCTCGGCGGCCTTCTGCTTCTCGCGCTCGGCCGCCAGGCGCTCGCGGGCCATGCGCTTTCCGTCACGGTTCTTCTCGCTCACACCAGCAGAACGAACCGGGGAGGCGCAGCGCGCCTCCCCGGTCCCAGGTCCACCCGTTCGAGTGACCGCATGTTCCGCCGTGTCCGGCGGCGCCGGCTCACACCCCGCCGCACACGCCCTTCGCCAGCTCTCCGGCGAGTTCACGGACCGCCGCCACACCGGCCGCGTCGTCCGGCGCGTCCAGCATCCGCTTCACGAAGGCCGAGCCGACGATCACGCCGTCGGCGAAGCCGGCCACCTCGGCGGCCTGGGCCGCGTTGGAGACGCCGAGGCCGACGCAGACGGGCAGCCCGGTGGCGGTGGCGCGGGTGCGTTCCACCAGCTCCTGGGCCTGCGTGCCGACCGATTCACGGGTGCCGGTGACACCCATCAGGGAGGCCGCGTAGACGAAGCCGCTGCCCGCCGCGGTGATCTGGGCGAGCCGCTCGTCCTTGCTGCTCGGCGCCACCACGAAGACGGTCGCGAGACCGTGCTTCTCGGCGTGCTCGCGCCACAGCGCCGACTCCTGGACCGGCAGGTCGGGCAGGATGCAGCCCGCGCCGCCCGCCTCGGCCAGTTCGGCGGTGAAGCGCTCGACGCCGTAGCGGTCGACGGGGTTCCAGTAGGTCATGACCAGGATCGGCCTGCCGGTGGCCTCGAAGGCCTCCCTGACCGTGCGCATGACGTCCGCGATCCTGACGCCGCCGCGCAGGGCGATGTCGTCGGCGGTCTGGATGACCGGGCCGTCGAGGACCGGGTCGCTGTGCGGCAGACCGACCTCGACGACGTCCGCGCCGCCGTCGAGCACGGCCTTGATCGCCTCGATGCCGCCGTCCACGGTCGGGAACCCGGCCGGGAGGTAGGCGATGAGCGCGGAGCGGCCCTCGGCCTTGGCTCCGGCCAGGGTGTCGGACAGCAGCTGAATGTTCCCGCTCACTTGGCGTCCCCCACGATCTCGGCGGTGGCGGCGGCGTCGGCGGCCACCTCGGCGTCGGTGTCGTACAGCCCGAAGTAACGCGCTGCGGTGTCCATGTCCTTGTCGCCGCGGCCGGACAGGTTGACGACGAGCAGCCCGTCCTCGCCGAGCTCCCTGCCGACCTCCAGGGCGCCGGCGAGGGCGTGGGCGCTCTCGATGGCCGGGATGATGCCCTCGGTGCGGGACAGCAGGCGCAGGGCCTGCATGGCCGCGTCGTCGGTGACCGCGCGGTACTCGCCGCGGCCGGAGTCCTTGAGGTAGGAGTGCTCCGGGCCGATGCCCGGGTAGTCCAGACCCGCCGAGATCGAGTACGGCTCGGTGATCTGGCCCTCGTCGTCCTGGAGGACGTAGGACCGGGAGCCGTGCAGGATGCCGGGCTCGCCGGCGGAGAGGGTGGCCGCGTGCTCGCCGGTCTCGATGCCGTGGCCCGCGGGCTCGCAGCCGATGAGCCGGACGCCCTCGTCGGGGATGAAGGCGTGGAAGAGGCCGATGGCGTTGGAGCCGCCGCCGACGCAGGCGATCGCGGCGTCGGGGAGACGGCCGGCGCGCTCCAGGAGCTGACGGCGGGCCTCGACGCCGATCACGCGGTGGAAGTCGCGGACCATGGCCGGGAAGGGGTGCGGTCCGGCGACCGTGCCGAAGAGGTAGTGGGTGCGGTCGACGTTGGCCACCCAGTCGCGGAACGCCTCGTTGATGGCGTCCTTGAGGGTGCGGCTGCCGGACTTCACGGCGATGACCTCGGCGCCGAGCATGCGCATCCGGGCCACGTTGAGGGCCTGGCGCTCGGTGTCGATCTCGCCCATGTAGACGGTGCAGTCGAGGCCGAACAGGGCGCAGGCCGTGGCGGTCGCGACGCCGTGCTGGCCGGCGCCGGTCTCCGCGATCACACGGGTCTTGCCCATGCGCTTGGTCAGCAGGGCCTGGCCGAGCACGTTGTTGATCTTGTGCGAGCCGGTGTGGTTCAGGTCCTCGCGCTTGAGGAAGACCCGGGCGCCTCCGGCGTGTTCCGCGAAGCGCGGGACCTCGGTGAGCGCCGAGGGGCGGCCGGTGTAGTTCAGGAGCAGGTCGTCGAGCTCGCGGGCGAACTCGGGGTCGTGCTTGGCCTTGTCGTACTCGACGGCGACCTCGTCCACGGCGGCGACGAGGGCCTCCGGGATGAACTTGCCGCCGAAGGCGCCGAAGTAGCCCTCGGCGCTGGGCACCTGGCCGGTGGGGTCGGGGAAGAAGAAATCGCTGGGCATGCGAGAGCCTCACGGTGAGTGTGCGGAAACGACACTGATCGCCGTGGGGGCGGGGAGATGTCCGATGGCCGCGGGCCGTCAGTGGCCGGTCGCGCCCGCGCGGCGGTGGCCGCGGATCAAGTACAGCCCCACGCCCCTGACGGGGCGCTGCCATCGGCGTCCGTTGACCTGCCCGGGCTCGGCGCCGATGACGTAGCGGACCCGGCGGCCGTGCACCCTGCGCGCCGGCGCACGACAGCCACGCGGACGGCAGCCGCGCGCGAGGCGGGCGTACCGGTCCACTGTCGTCGTCACCGTGGGAGTCATCGGGTTCAGCCTAGCGGGTGATCAGTCCCGGCCGTGCCGCAGCGCGGGGTGCTCGCCGGCCGCCACCAGGTCGGCCACCGCGGACTTCGGGTCGCGGCCCGTGACCAGGGACTCGCCGACCAGGACCGCGTCGGCGCCGGCGTTGGCGTAGGCGATCAGGTCGTGCGGGCCGCGGACGCCGGACTCGGCGATCTTGACGACGGAGGCGGGGATCTCGGGGGCGACCCGCTCGAACGTGGAGCGGTCGACCTCCAGGGTCTTCAGGTTGCGCGCGTTGACGCCGATCACCTTGGCGCCCGCGTCCACCGCGCGCTCGATCTCGTCCTCGTCGTGGACCTCGACGATCGGGGTCAGGCCGATGGACTCGGCGCGCTCGATCAGCGATTCCAGGGCCGGCTGGTCGAGGGCGGCGACGATCAGCAGCGCGAGGTCGGCGCCGTACGCGCGGGCCTCCCACAGCTGGTACGACGTGACGATGAAGTCCTTGCGCAGCACCGGGATGTCCACCCGGGCCCGGACCGCCTCCAGGTCGGCCAGCGAGCCGCCGAAGCGGCGCTGCTCGGTGAGGACCGAGATGACGGCCGCGCCGCCCGCCTCGTAGTCCGCGGCGAGCCCGGCCGGGTCGGCGATCGCGGCCAGCGCGCCCTTGGACGGGCTGGAGCGCTTGACCTCGCAGATGACCTTGACGCCCTCACCGCGCAGCGCGGCGACGCCGTCCTTGGCGGCGGGCGCCTTCGCCGCGCGCTCCTTGAGCTCGTCGAGGCTGACGCGCGCCTGCCGCTCCGCGAGGTCGGCACGGACTCCGTCGATGATCTCGTCGAGCACACTCACGCGAGCGGCCCCCTTCCGGGCGGTTCTTGCAGGCGGTCAAATCCCACGAGCCGAAAACTCATGGTCACTGCGATGGTATCCGCAGGACGGCACCAGCCTCACATCCAGCCCACGCCGGTCCCACTACCTGGACGTTCCTGGCCGATCAAGGATGCAACCAGCCACCGAACGGCAGGTTCCGGACAACGGTGAAGGCCAGGACCAGCACACCCAGGCTCCACATCGGGACCGGCCGGAGCTCGATCCGGGCGGGCCGGCCGCGCGCCGCGCGCACCACCCAGACGGTCCACACCACGGCGAAGGCCAGATAGGCGGCCACGCCCGCCGCGTTGTCCTGGAGCGCGGCCAGGAAGTCGCCGTGGACGAAGGCGTGCGCGCTGCGCAGACCGCCGCAGCCGGGGCAGTACAGGCCGGTGAGCCGGTAGAGCGGGCAGACCGGGTAGTGGCCGGGCTGGTTGGGGTCGACGGTGCCGACGTAGGCGAAGGCCCCGACGACGGCGGCCAGCACTCCTGCGGGCACCGCCAGCCGTCCCCGCAGGGAGGGCGTCGCCGGTGGGACGGTTGCGCTGTGGCTGTCGGCGTTCACGCCTCGCATTGTGCCCCGTGCGGCCGGCACACGCGCGTGAGGGGCGCCCGGCTCGGGCGCCCCTCACGGAAAGCTCGGCTCGGTCAGCTCTCGGCGCCGACCGGCTCACGGGTGGCGACGGGCGTGGTGCGCGACGTGACCAGGGGCGCCTGCTTCGGCTGGCCGAGGCCCATGGAGCGCATGACCATGCCGACGACGCCGCCGAGGAGCACGATCACCATGCCGGCCCAGAAGCCCAGGGGCTGGGCCATCACCATGAAGGCGCCCGCGACGCAGAAACCGATGAAGGCGATGGTGACGCCGGTCCAGGCGGCCGGGGTGTGACCGTGGCTGCTGCCCGCCATGACTTGCTCCTCGTTGCTCGTACGTGTCCTTCCGGACGCTCGTCCTCCATTGTCCCGCACCAGGCACCCGTGCCGTGAGCGGGGGTGGCGTCTGATTCGCCACACCGGCCGGACACCGCGCCGCCGAACCTCGCCGCCGGGAGCCGGGGGCCGGGGCCGCCGGGGGGCCGGGGACCGCCGGGGGACGGGGCAGGCGGCCGCCAGGGGACGGGGCCGGCGGCCGGCGGGTCAGGCCCCGGTCGGGTCCTCTCCCCGGTCCAGGGCCTTCCAGATGTCCTCGGGGCGGTCCGGGTCGACCGGCCTGGGGGCGCGCCGCGGCCGCTGCGCGTCGGTGCCGCCGCGCTCGTAGCGGCCGGACATGGCGGGCCACAGCCGGCCGTAGCGCAGCGCGAGCAGGCCGGCGACCAGGATCAGCGCGCCGCCGGCCACGGCCACGTACGGCCAGCCGGTGTGGCTGAGGGCGTGGACCGTCGCCGACGTGTCGCCGCTGGCCTCGGCGGCCTTCTCGTCGAGCGCGGAGCCGTCGGAGGCGCCGAGCAGGGCCGCGGCGACGATGCCGGCGCCGGAGAGCGCGAGGAGTCCGGAGACCAGGAAGCGGCCGGCCCTGCGGACGGCGAAGACGGCGACCAGCGCGGCGAGGCCCACTATGGCGAGGGCCGCGGGAACGCCGGTGACGTCGCTGCCCTTCGCGGTCAGCGGGAAGCCGCCGCCGGCCACCGTCGCGGTGCCCGCCGCCCAGCGCTGCCGGCTGGCCAGCAGGGCCACGGCCGAGCCGAGGGCGCCGAACAGCAGCGCGACGGCGAGGCTGCGGCGGCCGGACCGCTCGGGCGCGGCGGCTTCGGAACGGGGGTGAGGAACAGCAGTCACGTACTCCACTATCGCCTGGACCCCGGGGGAACGGTGACCCGGGGTCGGGTGAGAAGCGCCCTATCCGCCCAGCCGGTTGGCCGTGTGCACCGCCCGCAGGACCGCCGCCGCCTTGTTGCGGCACTCCTGGTCCTCGGCGACCGGGTCGGAGTCGGCGACGATCCCGGCGCCCGCCTGGACGTACGCCGTGCCGTCCCGGAGCAGGGCGGTGCGGATCGCGATGGCGGTGTCGGAGTTGCCGGCGAAGTCGAGGTAGCCGACGCAGCCGCCGTACAACCCCCTTCTGGAGGGCTCCAGTTCGTCGATGATCTGCATCGCCCGGGGCTTGGGGGCGCCGGAGAGGGTGCCGGCCGGGAAGCAGGCGGTGAGCACGTCGAAGGCGGTGCGGCCCCCGGCGACCTTCCCGGTGACCGTGGAGACGATGTGCATGACGTGCGAGTACCGCTCGACGGACATGAAGTCGACGACCTCGACGGAGCCCGGCTCGCAGACCCGCCCCAGGTCGTTGCGCCCGAGGTCGACGAGCATGAGGTGCTCGGCGCGCTCCTTGGGGTCGGCCATCAGTTCGTCGGCGAGGGCCTGGTCCTCCTGCGGGGTGGCCCCGCGCGGCCGGGTGCCGGCGATGGGGTGGACCATGGCCTGGCCGTCCTCGACCTTCACCAGGGCCTCGGGGGACGAGCCGACCACGTCGAAGGCGCCGCCGCCGTCCCCGAGGGGGAACCGGAACAGGTACATGTACGGGGACGGGTTGGTGGCCCTCAGCACCCGGTAGACGTCCAGCGCGGTGGCCGTGCAGGGCGTCTCGAAGCGCTGGGAGGGGACGACCTGGAAGGCCTCGCCGGCCCGGATGCGCTCCTTGATGTCCTCGACCGCGACCCGGAAGTCGGGGCCGCCCCACAGGGCGGTGTACTCGGGGAGCTCGGAGGGCGGCAGCACGGCGGGCGGCTGGGCGACCGCGCGGGAGAGGTCCCTCTCCATCGCGTCCAGGCGGGCCACGGCATCGGCGTAGGCCTCGTCGACGCCCGTGTCGAGGTCGTTGTGGTTGATCGCGTTGGCGATCAGCAGGACCGAGCCCTCCCAGTGGTCCATCACCGCGAGGTCGCTGGTGAGGAGCATGGTCAGCTCGGGCAGCCGCAGGTCGTCCCGCTCGCCGGGGCCGATCTTCTCCAGGCGGCGGACGATGTCGTAGCCCAGGTAGCCGACCATGCCGCCGGTGAAGGGCGGCAGGTGTTCGGCGTGCGGGGTGTGCAGGGTCTCGACGGCGGCGCGCAGGGCGTCCAGCGGGTCGCCGTCGACGGGCACGCCCACGGGCGGGGCACCGAGCCAGTGGGCCTGGCCGTCACGGGTGGTGAGGGTGGCGGAGGAGCGGACGCCCACGAAGGAGTAGCGAGACCAGGAACGGCCGTTCTCGGCGGACTCCAGCAGGAAGGTGCCGGGGCGCTCGGCGGCGAGCTTGCGGTAGAGCGCGACCGGCGTGTCGCCGTCGGCGAGGAGTTTGCGGGTGACCGGGATGACGCGCCGGTCGGCCGCCAGCTTGCGGAAGGTCTCGAGGTCCATGGCGGCAGACCTTACTGATCCGGGGCGGAGGTGCCGGAACCGGCGCCTTCACCGGCGTCCTCGAGGAGCATGTCGGCGTCGAAGCAGGTGCGGTCGCCGGTGTGGCAGGCGGCGCCCACCTGGTCGACCTTGACCAGCACGGTGTCGGCGTCGCAGTCGAGGGCGACGGACCTGACCCACTGGAAGTGGCCGGAGGTGTCGCCCTTGACCCAGTACTCCTGGCGGCTGCGCGACCAGTAGGTGCAGCGGCCGGTGGTGAGGGTGCGATGCAGCGCCTCGTCGTCCATCCAGCCGAGCATGAGCACCTCGCCGGTGTCGTACTGCTGGGCGATGGCGGGGACGAGCCCGTCGGCGCTGCGCCTGAGGCGGGCGGCGATCTCCGGGTCGAGGCCACTGGACGGGGGCGTGCCCGTCGTACCGGTCGTACTGGTCATGGGTGCCATTGTGCCGCGCGGCACCGGCGGTCACGGTCCGTGTCCACTGTCCGGACTGTCGGTGGGGTCGTAGGCTGGCTCCATGTCGACCTTCGCCAAGCGTGAACGGCTTCTGCTCGCCGACCTCTTGGAGACCGCCGGTCCCGAGGCCCCGACCCTCTGCGAGGGCTGGGTGACCCGGGACCTGGCCGCGCACGTGGTGGTGCGCGAGCGCAGGCCGGACGCGGCCGGGGGCACCCTGATCAAGCAGCTCGCGCCGCGCCTGGAGAAGGTGACGGCGGAGTTCGCCGCGAAGCCGTACGAGGAGCTGATCCAGCTGATCCGTACCGGCCCGCCTCGGTTCTCGCCGTTCCAGCTCAAGCAGGTCGACGAGGCCGCCAACACGGTGGAGTTCTACGTCCACACGGAGGACGTCCGCCGGGCCCAGGCGGACTGGTCGCCGCGCGAGCTGGACCCCGTCTTCCAGGACGCCCTCTGGTCCCGCCTGGAGCGCACCGCGCGGCTGCTGGGCCGGGGCGTGCCGACGGGGCTGGTGCTGCGCCGCCCGGACGGCCAGACGGCGGTCGCCCACCGGGGCACGCCCGTGGTGACGGTGACCGGTGACCCCTCCGAGCTGCTGATGTTCGCGTTCGGCCGGCAGAGCGCGGCGAAGGTCGCGGTGGAGGGCGACGAGAACGCGATCGCCAAGCTGCACGAGTCCAGGCAGCTGGGCATCTGAGGAGCGCACGATGATCAAGGTCGCGATGACGAGCGTGTACGTCGACGACGTGGCCAGGGCGCACGCCTTCTACACGGACGTCCTCGGCTTCGAGACCCGCGCCCACCTGGACCTGGGCGGCGGCACCCTGTTCGTCACGGTCGGCGCGGCCGACGGCGCCCAGCAGGACCTCCAGCTGCTCCTCGAACCCGGCGGGGGCGCCATCGCGGAGCCGTACCGCCGGGCCGTGTACGAGGCGGGGCTGCCGGCCATCGTCTTCTCGGTGGACGACATCAGGGCGGAGTACGAACGGCTGCGCGCCCTCGGGGTCCGCTTCGCGCACGAGCCCCAGGAACAGGGCCCGGTCATCGCGGCCGTCCTGGACGACACCGTCGGCAACCTGATCCAGCTGGCCCAGCCGAAGCTCTGACGCGGGGCGGGCCCCGGCCGGGCGTCGGACGTCGTCAGCGCACGGGGTGGCCGGCCTCCCGCAGGGTCTGCTTCACCTCGCCGATGCGCAGGTCGCCGAAGTGGAAGACGGAGGCGGCGAGGACCGCGTCCGCGCCGGCCGCGACGGCCGGGGGGAAGTGGGCGAGCGCGCCGGCCCCGCCGGAGGCGATCACCGGGACGGTGACGTGCCCCCGGACGGCCGCGATCATCTCCAGGTCGTAGCCGTCCTTGGTGCCGTCCGCGTCCATCGAGTTGAGCAGGATCTCGCCGGCGCCCAGCTCGGCGGCCCGGTGCGCCCACTCGACCGCGTCGATGCCGGTGCCGCGGCGTCCGCCGTGGGTGGTGACCTCGAAGGAACCCGACTCGGTACGGCGGGCGTCGACCGACAGGACCAGGACCTGGCGGCCGAAGCGCTCCGCGATCTCCCGGATCAGGTCCGGGCGCGCGATCGCCGCGGTGTTGACGCCCACCTTGTCGGCGCCCGCGCGCAGCAGCCTGTCGACGTCCTCGGCGGTGCGCACACCGCCGCCGACGGTCAGCGGGATGAACACCTGTTCGGCCGTGCGGCGCACGACGTCGTAGGTGGTCTCCCGGTCGCCGGAGGACGCGGTGATGTCCAGGAAGGTCAGCTCGTCGGCGCCCTCCGCGTCGTACACCTTGGCCATCTCGACCGGGTCGCCCGCGTCACGCAGGTTCTGGAAGTTGACGCCCTTGACGACCCGGCCGTTGTCCACGTCCAGGCAGGGGATGACTCGGACCGCCAGGGTCATGAATCCACGGCTCCTCTGTATGCCTCTAGCTCTGCTTCGACCAGGATGCGCGGGTCGACGAAGCCCTCGACGACCAGCAGGGTGGACACCGGGCGCACCCCGCCGAAGATCTCCCTGTGGGCGCGTCCCACCGCGTCCACGTCCCGCACGTGGGTCAGGTACATCCGGGTGCGGATCACCGACTCGGGTCCCAGCCCGAACTCGGCGATGGCCTCCAGCGCGGTGCCGAAGGCCACCTTGGCCTGCTCGTACGGGTCGCCCTCCCCGTAGAGCACCGTGCCCTTGAAGGACGTCGTACCGCCCACCAGCACCCGGTCGCCGGCCGCCACGGCGCGGGCGAAACCGAAGGACTCTTCCCAGGGACTTCCGCTCTGCACGCGCCGCACGGCTTCGGACGTCATCGTGACACTGCCTCCAGTGCTTCTTCCAAGGTGAACGCCTTGGCGTACAGCGCCTTTCCGACGATGGCGCCCTCGACTCCGAGGGGTACCAGTTCGGCGAGGGCGCGGAGGTCGTCGAGCGACGACACGCCGCCGGAGGCCACGACCGGCCGGTCCGTCGCCGCGCAGACGTTCTTCAGCAGTTCCAGGTTCGGGCCCTGGAGCGTGCCGTCCTTCGCGATGTCGGTGACGACGTAGCGGGCGCAGCCCTCCTTGTCGAGGCGGGCCAGCGTCTCGTAGAGGTCGCCGCCGTCGCGGGTCCAGCCGCGGCCGCGCAGGGTGGTGCCCTTGACGTCCAGGCCGACCGCGATCCTGTCGCCGTGCTCGGCGATGACCTTGGCGACCCACTCCGGGGTCTCCAGGGCGGCCGTGCCGAGGTTGACCCTGGTGCAGCCGGTGGCGAGCGCGGCGGCCAGCGTGGCGTCGTCGCGGATGCCGCCGGACAGCTCGACCTTGATGTCCATGGCCCGGGTGACCTCGGAGACCAGCGCGCGGTTGTCGCCGGTGCCGAAGGCGGCGTCCAGGTCGACCAGGTGGAGCCACTCGGCGCCCGAGGCCTGCCAGGAGAGGGCGGCCTCCAGGGGGGAGCCGTAGGAGGTCTCGGTCCCCGACTCGCCGTGCACGAGGCGGACGGCCTGGCCGTCGCGGACGTCGACGGCGGGGAGAAGTTCGAGCTTGCTCACAGTGTTCCGATCCAGTTGGTGAGGAGCTGGGCGCCGGCGTCGCCGGACTTCTCGGGGTGGAACTGGGTGGCCCACAGGGCGCCGTTCTCCACGGCGGCCACGAACGGCTTGCCGTGCGTGGACCAGGTGACGAGCGGGGCGCGCAGCGCCGGGTTGGCGGTCTGGAGGGACCAGTCGTGGACGGCGTAGGAGTGCACGAAGTAGAAGCGCGCGTCCTCGTCCAGGCCCGCGAACAGCGCGGACCCCGCCGGCGCGGCCACGGTGTTCCAGCCCATGTGGGGCACGATCTCGGCCTGGAGCGGCTCGACCGAGCCGGGCCACTCGTCGAGGCCCTCGGTCTCCACGCCGTGCTCGATGCCGCGCGCGAACAGGATCTGCATGCCGACGCAGATGCCCATCACGGGCCGGCCGCCGGACAGCCGGCGGCCGATGATCCAGTCGCCGCGGGCCTCCTTCAGCCCCTGCATGCAGGCGGCGAAGGCGCCGACGCCCGGGACCAGCAGCCCGTCCGCGTTCATGGCCCGGTCGAAGTCACGGGTGATCTCGACGTCGGCCCCGGTGCGGGCGAGGGCGCGCTCCGCGGAGCGCACGTTCCCGAAGCCGTAGTCGAAGACGACGACCTTCTTGACGGTTCCGCTCAATTCCACACCTCCAGCCTCACGACGCCCGCCACCAGGCACATCGCGGCGCCGATCGAGAGCAGCACGATCAGGCTGGTGGGCATCTTCTGCTTGACGAAGGAGATGATGCCGCCGACCAGGAAGAGGCCGACGACGATCAGCACGGTCGAGAGGCCGTTCACAGCGCGCCCTTCGTGGACGGGAGGATGCCGGCCGCGCGCGGGTCGCGCTCGGACGCGTAGCGCAGGGCCCGGGCCAGCGCCTTGAACTGGCACTCCACGATGTGGTGCGCGTTGCGCCCGTACGGCACGTGCACGTGCAGGGCGATCTGCGCCTGGGCCACGAAGGACTCCAGGATGTGCCGGGTCATGGTGGTGTCGTACTCGCCGATCATCGGGGCCATCTTCTCCGGCTCCGTGTGCACGAGGTACGGGCGGCCGGACAGGTCGACCGTGACCTGGGCGAGGGACTCGTCCAGCGGGACCGTGCAGTTGCCGAACCGGTAGATGCCGACCTTGTCGCCGAGGGCCTGCTTGAACGCGGCGCCGAGGGCGAGGGCGGTGTCCTCGATGGTGTGGTGCGAGTCGATGTGCAGGTCGCCGTCGGTCTTGACGGTGAGGTCGAACAGACCGTGCCGGCCGAGCTGGTCGAGCATGTGGTCGTAGAAGCCGACACCGGTCTTGATGTCGGTCTTGCCGGTGCCGTCGAGGTCGATCTCGACGAGGACCGAGGTCTCCTTGGTGGTGCGCTCCACGCGCCCTACGCGGGTCATGCGTCCAGCTCCTTCTTGACTTCACGTACCGCGTCGAGGAACGCGTCGTTCTCCTCGGGGGTTCCCGCGGAGACCCGCAGGAAGCCGGGCACCCCGTTGTCCCGGACCAGGACCCCCCGGTCGAGGATGCTCCGCCAGACGGCGTGCGGCTCCTCGAAGCGCCCGAACTGCACGAAGTTGGCGTCGGACTCGGTGACCTCCAGGCCCACCGCGCGCAGCTCGGTCACCAGCCGGTCCCGCTCGGCCTTGAGCTGCTCGACGTACTTCAGCAGCGTGTCGGTGTGCTCCAGGGCGGCCAGCGCGGTCGCCTGGGTGACCGCCGACAGGTGGTACGGCAGCCGGACGAGCTGTACGGCGTCCACGACGGCCGGGTCCGCGGCGAGGTAGCCGAGGCGCAGGCCGGCCGCGCCGAAGGCCTTCGACATGGTGCGGGAGACGACGAGATTCGGCCGTCCTTCGAGCAGCGGCAGCAGCGAGGCGCCGTGGCTGAACTCGATGTAGGCCTCGTCGACGACGACCATGGAGGGCTTGGCGGCCTGGGCGGCCTCGTAGAGCGCGAGGACCGTCTCGGGCGGCACCGCGTTGCCCGTGGGGTTGTTGGGGGTGGTGATGAAGACGACGTCCGGCTTGTGCTCGGCGATGACCGCCGAGGCGGCCTCGACGTCGAGGGTGAAGTCGGCGTTGCGCGGGCCGGAGATCCAGCCGGTGCCGGTGCCCCGGGCGATCAGCCCGTGCATCGAGTACGACGGCTCGAAGCCGATCGCGGTGCGGCCGGGTCCGCCGAAGGTCTGGAGCAGCTGCTGGATGACCTCGTTGGAGCCGTTGGCCGCCCAGACGTTCTCGATGGAGAGCGGGTGGTGGCCGGTCTTCGTCAGGTACTTGGCGAGTTCCGTGCGCAGCTGGACCGCGTCCCGGTCGGGGTAGCGGTTCAGGTCGCGGGCGGCCTCGCGCACCCGCTCCGTGATCCGCTCGACCAGCGCCTCGGGCAGCGGGTACGGGTTCTCGTTGGTGTTCAGCCGGACGGGGACGTCCAGCTGGGGCGCGCCGTAGGGGGACTTGCCGCGCAGCTCGTCCCGTACGGGGAGATCGTCGATGCCTGTCACTTGCTTCCGGGTACCTTCCAACCGAACCTTGCCTTGATCGCCGCTCCGTGTGCCGGCAGGTCCTCCGCCTCCGCCAGCGTGACCACGTGGTGCGCGACGTCGGCCAGCGCGTCCTTCGTGTAGTCGACGATGTGGATGCCGCGCAGGAACGACTGGACGGACAGCCCGGAGGAGTGGCACGCGCAGCCGCCGGTGGGCAGCACGTGGTTGGAGCCGGCGGCGTAGTCGCCGAGGGAGACCGGCGCCCAGGGCCCGATGAAGATCGCGCCCGCGTTCTTCACCCGGTCGGCCACGGCGGCGGCGTCGGCCGTCTGGATCTCCAGGTGCTCGGCGCCGTACGCGTCGACGACCCGCAGGCCTTCGTCGATGCCGTCGACCAGGACGATCGCGGACTGCCTGCCCTTCAGGGCGGGGACGATCCGGTCGTCGACGTGCCTGGTCGCCGCGACCTGCGGCTCCAGCTCCTTCTCCACCGCGTCCGCGAGTTCGGCCGAGTCGGTGACCAGGACGGCGGCGGCCAGCGGGTCGTGCTCGGCCTGGCTGATCAGGTCGGCGGCGACGTGCACCGGGTCGGCGGTGGAGTCCGCGAGGACGGCGATCTCGGTCGGGCCCGCCTCGGCGTCGATGCCGATCCTGCCGGTGAAGTAGCGCTTGGCGGCGGCCACCCAGATGTTGCCGGGGCCCGTGACCATGTTGACGGGCGGGCAGGACTCGGTGCCGTGCGCGAACATCGCGACCGCGGTGGCGCCGCCGGCCGCGTACACCTCGTCGACGCCGAGCAGGGCGCAGGCGGCGAGGATCGTCGGGTGCGGCAGACCGCCGAACTCGGCCTGCGCCGGGGAGGCGAGGGCGACGGACTCGACGCCGGCCTCCTGCGCGGGCACCACGTTCATGATCACGGAGGACGGGTAGACCGACCGGCCGCCGGGCGCGTACAGCCCGACGCGCTCCACGGGCACCCACTTCTCGGTCACGGACCCGCCGGGCACCACCTGGGTGGTGTGGGTCGTGCGGCGCTGCGCGCGGTGGACGAGACGGGCGCGCCGGATGGACTCCTCCAGGGCCGCGCGCACGGCCGGGTCGAGCCGCTCCAGGGCCTCGGCCAGGGCCTTCGCGGGCACCCGCACCTGCTCCAGGGTGACCCCGTCGAACTTCTCGGCGAAGTCGATCAGCGCCGCGTCACCCCGATGATGCACGGCCTCGCAGATCGGACGCACCTTCTCCAGGGCGGCCGAGACGTCGAAGTCGGCTCGGGGCAGCAGGTCGCGCAGGGCGGGTCCCTCGGGGAGGGCGTCGCCGCGCAGATCGATTCGGGAGATCACGGAACCAATTCTCTCAGACGGCACTCGGGACCCGTCCGCGCGTATCAATGGCTGATACAGAACGTGAGCCGACGGCCGGTGCATAGCCTGGCCGGAACCCGGAAGATCGCGTTCACCATGTGTGTTCGCGATCTCACGCATCGGGCATCACCGGTTGTACCGGGACACGACTCACGCGTGGTCGAGGAAGAGGGAAGAGCGGTGACCGAGGGGGACGGCGTCCGGGACGGGGAACCGCCGGACGATCTGACCGCGGCCGAGGCCGGTATGTGGCAGGCGTTCCGCAACGGCAGCGTGTACGACCTGAGCAGCGGCGACACGCGCGTGGACGATCCGCACGGCGGCCACCCCTGGGGTCCGGAGCGGACCGTGCGGGCGCGGATCGTCTGCTGGCTGCTGCTGGCCGGGCCGCCGGCGCTGGCGGGCCGGGTGGCCGCGCTGAAGCTGGCGGGCGTGCGGATCACCGGCGCGCTGGACCTGGCGGGCGGCACGGTCACGCCCTACGTGGAGCTGCGCGGCTGCCGCTTCGACGACGAGGTGCTGCTGCCGGAGGCCCACTTCACGACCGCGCGGTTCGTGGACTGCGCGGTGCCCCGGATGGAGGCGGCTCGGGTGCGCACGGAGGGCGACCTGCATCTGCCGCGCTGCCGGTTCCTCGGCGGGGTCCGGCTGACCGACGCGCACATCGGCACCGACCTGCTGCTGAACCAGGCGGTGGTGTACCGGGACCGCAGCGGGCGCTCGATCGCGGCGGACGGCATGACGGTCGGCCAGGACCTCCAGGCGGAGCTCCTGGAGTCGCACGGGGAGCTGAGCCTGCGCAGCGCCAAGGTGGGCGTCTCGCTGAGCCTGCGCGGGGCGCGGCTGCTCAACCCGTACGGCCGGTTCGCGCTGAACGCGCCGCAGCTGACGGTCGGCCGGACGCTGTACCTGACCCCGGCCGGGGTGGGCGGCCCCTGGCGGAGCGGGACCACGCCGGCGCGCGGGACCCGGATCCAGCGGTTCGAGTGCCGGGGCGCGATACGGCTGGACGACGGCCGGTTCGGGGACGCGGTCGACCTGGAGCGGGCGCGGTTCGTCCTCACGGACGACCAGGAGCTGTCGCTGCGCCGGGTGCAGGTGCCGGAGCTGCGGTTCCTCGGGGAGGAGCCGCAGCGCGGCCGGGTGCTGCTGTCCGGTGCCCGGGTGGTCAACCTGGTCGACCGGGCGGCCAGCTGGCCGGGTCCGGGGCGGCTGCACATGGGCGGCTTCGGCTACGAGAACCTGGTCCCGCAGGGCCCCTTCCCGCTCACCCTGCGGCTGGGCTGGGTGGCGGCGGCGACCGCGGAGTACAACCCGGAGCCGTACGAGCGGCTGGCGAGCGTGCTGCGGGCGGCCGGTGAGGACGAGGACGCGCGCGAGGTGCTGCTCGCCAAGCAGCGCCGGCGCCGCGAGACGCTGCCGCCGGCCGCCAAGCTCTGGGGGTACGCGCAGGACCTGACGGTGGCCTACGGCTACCGGCCGGGCCGGGCGGCGGTGTGGATGGCGGTGCTGTGGGCGGCGGGCACGTTCGCCTTCGCCCGCGCCCCGCATCCGCCGATGAACGCGGGCGGCCATCCGGTCTGGGATCCGGCGCTGTTCGTCCTGGACCTGCTGCTGCCGGTGATCGACCTGGGCCAGGCCGGCCAGTGGCGGCTGAGCGGCGGCTGGCAGTGGGCGGCGGCGGTGATGATCCTGCTGGGCTGGATCCTGGCGACGACGGTGGCGGCGGGGGCCACGAGGCTGCTGCGACGCGGGTGACGGGGCTCCCTCCGGTGTCCGCGGACAGATACCGAACAGATGAGCAACAGTCACCTTTTACCTTTCCTTGACCTTCGGCCGTACAACTTTCCCGGAGTTGCCCTTTGGTCTGGCGCTGCCTCGACCTGCGGACTTTCAATGGTCAACACCATGGCTTCGCTGCGCTCGCTCTTCCGTTCCGCACGGAGGGCCACGACCGATTCGAGCCTCGCCGCCGGACCGCTCCCGGCCGACGACGAGGTCCTGCTCGACGCGCCCGACGAGCGGCTCGCCCCCGCGCTGGTGGCGGCCGGCCGGGGCGAGCCCGGCCCCGCAGCGAAACTGCTGGCCGGGACCCGTGCGGCGGCCGAGTGGGAGGAACGCGACCGGTACGTCCACCGGCTCGCCCTGTTCGCCCGCTCCCGCGACGAGTGGCTCGGCGCGTGGTCCGGGGCCGCGCCGGACGACCCGGACCTGCTGCTGGTCGAGGCCCAGCTCGCGGTGGACCGTGCCTGGGACTCCCCCGCCCGTGCCGAGCTGCTGCGCCCGGTGAGCGCGCGGATCACGGCCGCCGCCCGCGGCGACGACCGGGACCCGGTGCCGTGGCGGATCGCCCTGGACCACGCGCGCGGCTCCCACGCCGGCCACAAGTACTTCGAGGAGCTGTGGGAGGCCGCGGTCCGCCGCGCCCCGCACCACTACGGCTGCCATGTGGCGGCCCTGCGCTATCTGGCCGCGCACTGGCGCGGCTCGCACCGCGAGTGCTTCGACTTCGCCGACCTGGCCGCACAGGACGCCCCGCCCGACTCGCTGGTGCAGTCCCTGCCGGCCCGGGCCGCCTTCCGGTACCTCACCGACGGCTGCGGCCCCGAGGTGCCGCGGGCCCGCCTGGACGATGCGGCCGACCGGGCCATCGCCCTGTCCGACCGCTTCCCGGCGGCCGACCCCTGGCCCGCCGAGGTGCGCAACAAGCTGATGTACCTGCTGGTCCGCCTGGAGCGCTGGGAGGCCGCCCGCACCCAGCTGCGGCTGATCGGCCCGTACGTCACGTCCTTCCCGTGGGACCGCCTGTCCGACGACCCGCTGGGCCATTTCGTACAGCTGCGCGCACGGCTGCTGGCCGGGACGGGACCGCTCCCGGAGGCGGGGCCGCTCCCCTCCCCGAGCGGCGCCGGACGCCCACGGACCGAGCACGGCGGACATGCCACCGCCGATGACCACTAGGCTGTGGCGCCGTGACCACCGTCCGTCTCCCCCTCTTCCCGCTGAACTCTGTGTTGTTCCCGGGACTGGTGCTGCCTCTGAACGTCTTCGAGGAGCGCTACCGCGCCATGATGCGTGACCTGTTGAAGACGCCCGAGGACGAACCGCGCCGGTTCGCCGTCGTGGCGATCCGCGACGGCCACGAGGTGGCGGCGAGCGCACCGGGCATGCCGGATCCGACGGCCCAGCCCGAGAAGGGCCCGGCGGCCGGCTTCGGACCCGACCCCCTCGCCTCCTTCCACCAGGTGGGCTGTGTCGCGGACGCGGCGACGATCCGGGAGCGGGCGAACGGCACGTTCGAGGTGCTGGCCACCGGCACGAACCGGGTGCGGCTGCTCTCCGTCGAGGCGTCCGGCCCGTTCCTGACGGCCGAGCTGGAGCAGCTGCCGGAGGAGCAGGGCGACGAGGCCGGGGCGCTGGCCGAGGGGGTCCTGCGGGCCTTCCGCCAGTACCAGAAGCGGCTGGCGGGCGCCCGCGAGCGCTCCCTGACCGCGGGGATCGAGCTGCCGGACGAGCCGTCCGTCGTCTCCTACCTGGTCGCGGCCGCGATGATGCACGACACGCCGACGAAGCAACGGCTGCTCCAGGCCCCCGACACGGCCTCCCGGCTCCGGGACGAGCTGGAGCTCCTTCGCGCCGAGACGGCGATCATCCGTAACCTGCCGTCACTGCCCGCGGCGGAGCTGACGCGGTCGCCGACGAGCCTGAACTGAGCCGGGGTCTCCTGCACATGCCGAAGAAGCCGAACAAGAAGCAGCAGTCCGCGGGCGGCACGCCGGCGACGGTCGCCCTGACCACGGCGGGCGTGGACTACACGGTCCACTCCTACGACCACGACCCCTCCCACCCGTCCTACGGCGAGGAGGCGGCGGAGGCGATGGGCGTCTCGCCCGACCGGGTCTTCAAGACGCTGGTGGCCGACGTCGACGGCACGCTCACGGTGGCCGTGGTCCCGGTGGCGGGCAGCCTGGACCTCAAGGCCCTCGCGACGGCGGTCGGCGGCAAGCGGGCGGCGATGGCCGACCCGACGCTGGCGGAGCGCACGACGGGCTACGTCCGGGGCGGCATCTCCCCGCTGGGCCAGCGCAAGAAGCTCCCGACGGTCCTGGACGCGTCGGCCTCCGCCCACCCCACGATCTGCGTCTCGGCGGGCCGCCGGGGTCTTGAGGTCGAACTGGCCCCGACGGCCCTGGCCGACCTGACCGACGCGACCGTGGCGCCCATCGGACGTGCGTGACCCCTCGACGCGCCTTCCGTCCTCGGCTAAGTACGGAAGGCATGTCGAAGAAAACGCGGAAACGAAAGTGGCGCGTGAAGAAGAGCCGCTCGAACCACGGCCGCCGTCCGGCGTAGGGACCGGGGGCGCGGTGGCCCGAGGACCGGGGGACGCCTTGATGCGCCGACCGCGGGCGGCACGTGGCCGGTCGCGCGGTTCCCCGCGCCCCTGGGACGTCCGGCCCGCCCGGCGTTCCAGGACCAGGCCGTTCAGGCCGAGGCGGGGGGCTGCGGGGTCTCGTACAGGGAGCCGTCCTCGTAGGGGGGCTCGGGGTCGCGGGGGCCGAACAGGGCCGTCAGCCCGAGGTGCACCAGCAGCGCGGACAGCGACCACGCGAGCAACGCCCCCATCGCCCCGAGCTTCAGCGGCGCCGAGAACGTGACCCCCTTGCCCACGGCCTTCGCGTGCGCGATCACGTCCTGCGCCGGCCCCAGCCACACCCCGACCCGCCACGCCAGCAGCGACCCGAGCAGCCCACCGACGCCCAGCGCCACCACCAGCGGCACCCCGCCCCGCCGCCGCCACAGGAACACCGCCAGCGCGCTCACCGCCCCGAACGCCAGCGCCAGCAGAGTGAACGTGCCGTCCACGCCCGCCGCCTGCTCGCCCTCGGTGTCCTTGAGGTAGACCACCCAGCTCTTGCCGGATCGGTCACCCACCAGCGGCACGTGCGGCGCCAGCCACAGCCACAGCAGCCCCAGCAGCACCCCGCTCACGGCCACCGCGACGGCGACCACCGCGCCTTCCCGCAGCTCGGTCTTCATCCCGGGACCGTCCTGTCCGTACTCTGCTGCGAACCCCGCCCCGGCAGGCGGCGCCTGCCAGGCCTGGTGCGAGGACTGGTCGTGCGGCGGCGGAGGCGGCGTCAACGGTGCGGTCACCCTGACATCGTGCCAGGTCGGCCTGTGCGGTGCGTCACCGGACGGCGGCCCGGCGGTACGCCCACGTGGCGACGGCCAGCGAGACCACGCCCACCCCGGCGCACACGCCCAGGTCAGCGAGGACGGCCGTCCAGTCGGGATGCGCCCCGAAGGTCCGGGCGAAGGCCTCCACGCCGTACGTGGAAGGCAGCAGATCGCGCGCGAGCCGGATGATCCCCGGCATCCGGTCGGGCGGCAGCACACCGAGCAGCAGCGCCGCCGACATGCCCAACTGCCCGAGCAACGTGGCGAGTTCGGGGCGAGGGGCGAGCAGCCCGCAGGCCGCCCCCAGCCCCGCCAGGGCCGCCCCCGCGAGCGGGATCACGGCCACCAGGATCCACAGGTTCGCCAGCGGCAGCCCGAACAGCACACATCCGAAGACGGCCGTCACCAGCGTCCCCGGCACGGTGAAGGAGGCGTACGCGGCGGCCGCCCCGAGCACCACGGAGGCCGGCGGCACCGGCAGCGTGGCGTAGTGGTCGAGCCCGCCGCTCGCCCGCAGCTGCCCGAAGTACTGCGACAGCAGGTTCAGCGCCACGTACGCGACGACCACCACCGCCGAGCCCGCCACCACGGACTGCGCCTCGGCCCGGCTGTCCACCACCCCGCGCATCATGATCATGATGCCGACGGACTGGAAGGTCGCGACGAACAGCAGCGGGATCCGCGCCACCCGGGCACGGGACAGCTGCGCGCGGTAGACGGCCGCCAGCGAGGGCCACAGCCGCGCCCGCGGGCCCAGCTCGGCCGCCCCTCCGCCCGGTGGCGTCCGTTCCACGGCCAGGGCACCGCCCGGCAGAACCTCCGCGGGTACGACACTCACGTCGCGTTGCTCCTCTTCCCAACGGCATCCACGGCACCTGCGGCCGCCGCGCCTTCCCGTACGGGCCCGGTCGCCCCGGCGTTCACGTCCACGCCCGTGTTCACGCCTTCACCAGCCCCTGCCGTGCGGCGCCGCCCAGCGCCAGGTAGACATCCTCCAGGCTGGGCGTGGCGAGGGTGAAGTCGTCGAGGGCGGCGAAGGCGGCCCCGCCGGTCACCGTGGCGACGGCGGCGCGGGCCTCCTCGGGCGCGAGCCGCAGCGTCCAGCGCCGGCCGGACTCGACGGCGCGCTCGCGCAGGACCGCGACCTCGGGCACGTCCAGCGGCGCCCGCTCCCGCCAGACCAGCTCGACCCGCACCTCGCCGGCGACCCGTTCCTTGAGCCCGGCCGGGGTGTCGCAGGCGATGACCCGGCCCTGGTCGAGCACGGCGACCCGGTCCAGCACGGTCTCCGCCTCGATCACGTTGTGGGTGACCAGGACGACGGTCGTGCCCCGTTCGGCGCGCCGCCGGTCCACGGCGGCCCACACGGCCCGCCGGGCCACGGGGTCCATCCCGGTCGTCGGTTCGTCGAGCACGAGCAGCGGCCGCTCCCCCACCAGCGCGGCGGCGAAGCAGGCGAGCCGGCGCTGTCCCCCGGAGAGCTTCTTGAGCGCCCGTCCGGCGAGGGGCCCGAGCCCCAGCTCCTCCAGTACGGCGTCCCGCTCGCCGCGCGCCTGCCGTACGTCCAGCCCGCGCAGCCGCCCGGTGGTCTCGGCGGCGAGGGACACGGTCAGTTCGTCGAGCGCGCTGGACTCCTGCCCGAGGTAGGCGAGGATCCGCGCGGCCCGTTCCGGATGCCGCACGATGTCGTGGCCGAGGATCTCGACACCGCCCGAGTCGGGCCGCAGCAGCCCGGTGAGCTGCCGCACCAGCGTCGACTTGCCGGCCCCGTTCGGCCCGAGCAGCCCGAAGATCTCGCCGCGCCGCACCTCCAGCTCGACCCCGTCGGTGGCCCTGACCTCGGGCACCCCCGGGGCGCCGCGCCTGCCCTTCACCGCGGCATAGGTCTTGGTGAGCCCACGCACCGCACACACGACGTCACCCTGATGCCGCAGTACCCGGCCCACACCGTTGCTCACAAGGCACGAGACTAAGGGGTCCCGCCCGTTTACTCGCCTTTGGGGCGCCTCAGCGCCCTGTCCGGGACGCGGGGCCGTGGCGGATGCGCGGCCGCGCCGACGGGGCCGCGGCACGGTGCGGCTCCGCCGCGTGGGCGCGACCGGCCTCCGCCGGGCCGCACCCGCCGACGCGCCGTCCCGCCGCCGGCCGTCCGCTACTCCCCCGCCGACGCGTGCTCCCCGGCCCCGGCCGGAACGTCGAACTCCCGCCAGAACCCCGCCCGAATGGCGTAGCGGTCGTGCTCGTCGATCTGGTCGTCCTTGTGCGCCAGCAGCCCGAAGCGGGCCGCGTAGCGCAGCAGCTCGCCGTCGATCCGGTGCGGGATCCGCGGGTACATCCCCGACACCTTCTGCAGCCGGCTCTGGTCCCCGAGCCGGGAGATCCACCGCCGCGCGAACACCTGCCCGACCTCGTACGGATCGCCGCCGACCGTGGTGATGTCCTCCTCCCGGTCGGCCCAGCGCTGCTCCGCCGTCGTGAGCTGCGCCAGCGTCGGCATGGAGACCGCCTCGGCGGGCTCCGTCACCGCCCCGGGCCGGTCCACCCAGCCCTTGTCGGAGGACCAGCGCAGCGTGGCCGTGGTGGCGGGGTGCTGCACCGGCTGCGCCCCGGGCGCCCGCAGCGCGGCGAGGTCCTTCGGCGTGGGCACCCCCTTCGGCGCCGGGAGCCGCTCCTGCGTCCCGTTCTCGGCCGCGCCGGCCGCGGGCGCCCGCTCGGCCTCCTCGGCGCCCGGCTCGGGCGCGGCGGCCGGCGCCGACTCGGGCAGCGGCGCCGAGAGGATCGCCGCGATCTCCGGGCGCGGCACCGGCGGCGGCGCGCAGACACCCGTCAGCTCCTTCGCCCGTACCGCCTGGGTGATCCACGCGCGGTCGAGGACCCGCCGCTCGTCGGCCTCGGCGACCAGGTCCTCGGACTGGTTGTAGTCCCCGTCGGCCGCCTGCACGGCCCACAGGTGTACGGCGACCCCGTGCTCCTTCGCGGCCATCATGCCCGGCAGCAGATCCCCGTCGCCGGTCACCAGCACGATGTCGGAGCAGGCGCGGTTGCGGGCCAGCTCGGTCAGCTCGGCGTGCATGGCCGCGTCCACGCCCTTCTGCGCCCAGCGTCCGTCGCTGCGGGTCAGGGCGCCCAGCCGGACGGTCACCCGGGGCATCACCCGCAGCCGGCGGTGCTCCGGCTGGGGGACGCGGTCGGGGGCGCCGTCGAACCAGTAGATGCGCAGCAGCGGGCGCTCGGTGTCCGATTCCGCGCGGTCGCGCAGCGCCTGGATCAGCGCGGCGTGATCGACGGTGATCCGGGACCGGGAGGGCTCACCGGCGAGGAGACTGGCGGCGGCACCCAGCAGATACCCGGCGTCCACCAGGACGATGCAGCGGTCCACGCGACTCACCCTCTTTCCGGGAGGTTTGCTTCTGGGCTTCCTTCGAGTCTGCCCGACCGCACGGGGGTTAACGGCCCGAACTCGATCTTCGGCGTGGCGTTTCGGGACCTTGCCCTCCGAGAAGCCCTGTTACGGACGGTAATTATCCGAAATGCGTCTGTTGTCAGCCTATGTGAATCTGAATTCGGCCCCTAGATCCCCACAGGAGGCAGATCACCATGGCCAAGAACAAGAACCGCAAGCAGGGTGGCTCGCAGAACCGCGCGTCCCAGGCCGAGCAGGCCCACGAGCACGCGCAGCGCACGTCGACGGAGTCCCACGACTCCCCGGTGTCGCACATCCAGGGCAGCCCGGCGGATGTTGCTCGTAAGCAGCAGAAGCGCTTCGGCCACAACTGAGCGGACTCACCCGGTCCCACCGGGCCTTGAGGCCCGGACACGCGGGAGGGGCGCACCCGATGCGGGTGCGCCCCTTCCGCGCGCTCACGGCTCAGCCGGCCGGGACCGGCCTCATCCGGCCAGGCAGGACGGGCCGAGCAGCACCTTCAGGTCGCCGAACAGGGCCGGGTCGGGCTTGACCCGGTGCCGGTCCAGACGCAGCACGGTGGTCCTGGTCGGGCCCTGGAGCTTGATCCGGACCTCGCTCTCGCCCTTGTGGTGGCTGAGGATCTCGCCGAGGCGGCTGACCATCGGCGGGGTGACCCGGGTGGCGGGGATGGTGAGGATCACGGGCGCGTTGGTGCCGGCGTTGGAGAGGTCCGGGACCGCCAGTTCCATGGCGACCAGCCGGGGCACGTCCTCGCGCTTGTCGAGGCGGCCCTTGACGAACACCACCGCGTCCTCGACGAGTTGGGTCGAGATCAGCTGGTAGGTCGCCGGGAAGAACATGCACTCGATGGAGCCGGCGAGGTCCTCCACGGTGGCGATGGCCCAGGCGTTGCCCTGCTTGGTCATCTTGCGCTGGAGGCCCGAGATGATGCCGCCGATGGTGACCACCGCGCCGTCCGCGTGCTCACCGCCGGTCAGCTGGGCGATACCCGCGTCGGCCTTGTCGGAGAGCACGTGCTCCAGGCCGAAGAGCGGGTGGTCGGAGACGTAGAGACCGAGCATCTCCCGCTCCTGGGCGAGCAGATAGGTCTTCTCCCACTCGTCGGTGGTGAACTCGACGTCCAGTCCGAAGCCCGGCTCGCTGTTCTCCTCCTCGCCCATCCCGCCGAAGAGGTCGAACTGGCCCTCGGCCTCCTTGCGCTTGACCGCGACCACGTTGTCGATCATGGGTTCGTACTGGGCGGTGAGGCCCTTGCGGGTGTGCCCCATGGTGTCGAAGGCGCCGGCCTTGATCAGGGACTCCGTGGTGCGCTTGTTGCACGCGACCGCCTCGACCTTGTCGAGGTAGTCGGGGAAGGAGGCGTACTTGCCCTTGGCCTTGCGGCTCCTGATGATCGACTCGACCACGTTGGTGCCGACGTTGCGCACGGCCTCCAGGCCGAACAGGATCACGTCGTCGCCCTGGGCCGCGAAGTTGTGCACCGACTCGTTGACGTTCGGCGGGAGCACCTTGATGCCCATGCGGCGGCACTCGTTGAGGTAGACGGCCGACTTGTCCTTGTCGTCCTTGACCGAGGTGAGCAGCCCGGCCATGTACTCGGCGGGGTGGTTCGCCTTCAGGTACGCGGTCCAGTACGAGACCAGGCCGTACGCGGCGGAGTGCGCCTTGTTGAAGGCGTAGCCGGCGAAGGGCACCAGCACGTCCCACAGGGCCTGGATCGCCTCGTCGCTGTAGCCGTTCTTCTGGGCGCCGGCCTGGAAGATGGTGAAGTTCTTGGCCAGTTCGTCGGGCTTCTTCTTGCCCATCACGCGGCGCAGGATGTCGGCCTCGCCGAGCGAGTACCCGGCGATGATCTGGGCGGCCTTCTGGACCTGCTCCTGGTAGACGATCAGGCCGTAGGTGACGGCCAGGACCTCTTCCAGGGGCTCCTCCAGCTCCTTGTGGATCGGGGTGATCTCCTGGAGCTTGTTCTTGCGCAGCGCGTAGTTGGTGTGCGAGTCCATGCCCATCGGGCCCGGACGGTAGAGCGCGGAGACGGCGGAGATGTCCTCGAAGTTGTCGGGCTTCATCAGACGCAGCAGCGAGCGCATGGGGCCGCCGTCGAACTGGAAGACGCCCAGGGTGTCGCCGCGCTGGAGGAGTTCGAAGGTCTTCGGGTCGTCCAGCGGCAGGGCCAGCAGGTCGAGGTCGATGCCCTTGTTGGACTTCACCATCTTGACGGCGTCGTCCATGATCGTCAGGTTGCGCAGGCCGAGGAAGTCCATCTTCAGCAGGCCGAGCGACTCGCACTGCGGGTAGTCCCACTGCGTGATGGTCACGCCGTCCGTGTGCCGCACCCAGATCGGGGCGTGGTCGACGATGGGCTCACTCGACATGATCACGCCGGCGGCGTGCACACCCATCTGCCGCACCAGGCCCTCGACGCCCTTCGCGGTGTCGATGACCTTCTTGACGTCCGGCTCGTTCTCGTACATCCCGCGGATCTCGCCGGCCTCGTTGTAGCGCGGGTGCGAGGGGTTGGTGATGCCGTCGAGGTCGATGCCCTTGCCGAGGACGTCGGCGGGCATGGCCTTGGTGAGGCGGTCGCCCATCGCGTACGGGTAGCCCAGCACGCGCGCGGAGTCCTTGATCGCGTTCTTGGCCTTGATCTTGCCGTAGGTGCCGATCATGGCGACCTTGTCGGCGCCGTACTTCTCCGTCACGTACCGGATCACCTCGACGCGCCGGCGCTCGTCGAAGTCGATGTCGACATCGGGCATGGAGACGCGCTCGGGGTTGAGGAACCGCTCGAAGATCAGGCCGTGCGGGATCGGGTCGAGGTCGGTGATGCCCATGGCGTAGGCGACGATCGAGCCGGCCGCGGAGCCACGGCCGGGGCCGACCGCGATGCCGTTCTTCTTGGCCCACATGATGAAGTCGGCGACCACGAGGAAGTAGCCCGGGAACCCCATCTGGATGATGACGTCCATCTCGTACTCGACCTGCTTCTGCCGGTCGTCCGGGACACCGCCGGGGAAGCGGCGGTCCATGCCCAGACGGACCTCCTCCTTGAACCAGGTGACCTCGGTGAAGCCGTCGGGGATGTCGAACTTCGGCATGAGGTTCTTGGCCTCGAACATGCCGGTGGTGTCGACCATCTCGGCGACCAGGAGGGTGTTGGCGCAGCCCTCCTGCCAGGCGTCCGAGGAGTCCACGGCGTACATCTCGTCGGTGGACTTCAGGTAGTAGCCGGTGCCGTCGAACTTGAAGCGGTCCGGGTCGGAGAGGTTCTTGCCGGTCTGGATGCACAGCAGGGCGTCGTGGGCGGTCGCCTCGTGCGCGTAGGTGTAGTGCGAGTCGTTCGTCACCAGCGGCGGGATGCCGAGCTTCTTGCCGATCTCCAGGAGGCCGTCGCGGACCCGGTGCTCGATCTCGATGCCGTGGTCCATGAGCTCCAGGAAGTAGCGGTCCTTGCCGAAGATGTCCTGGTAGTCGGCGGCCGCCTTCAGTGCCTCGTCGTACTGGCCGAGGCGCAGCCGGGTCTGGAGCTCGCCGGAGGGGCAGCCGGTGGAGGCCACGATCCCCTCGGACCACTGGGAGATGGTCTCCTTGTCCATCCGGGGCCACTTCTGGAGCCAGCCCTCGGCGTACGCGTCCGAGGAGAGCCGGAAGAGGTTGTGCAGGCCCGTGCTGTTCACGGCCCACATCGTCTTGTGGGTGTAACCGCCGGAACCGGAGACGTCGTCCCGCTTCTGGTGCGGCTGGCCCCACTGGATCTTGCGCTTGTTGCGCCGGGACTCGGGGGCGACGTACGCCTCGATCCCGATGATCGGGGTGACCCCGGCCTTCTTCGCGGTGTGGAAGAAGTCGTACGCCCCGTGCAGGTTGCCGTGGTCGGACATGGCGATGTGCGTCATGCCCATCTCGTTGCAGGCGTTGAACATGTCCTTGAGCCGCGCGGCACCGTCCAGCAGCGAGTACTGGGTGTGGACGTGCAGGTGCGTGAAGGGCGGCTTTGACACGGTTTCGGCCTCCGAAGGAAACAGGCGTCGACGATCTTCCGACCGGCTGCGGACCGACTGCGGACAGTCTGGGGGACAGCGTCGAATCCTATGCCCTGGGACTGACACCCGGCGGGCGGGCCCGCGTACCTTCGGGCAAGGAGTACGGGCACTCCGCCGGACCCCCGCGCGTTGGTCCGAAGGAGAGATCCGCCCCACCATCAGGCACCATCCGCACCAGGAGGCACCCAGCGATGCCGGTCCCCCAGCTCAACGACGAGCAGCGCGGCGAGGAGATCCTCACCGTCTTCGACACCGCCTTCGGCGAGCTCCTGGCCGCCGACCCGGCCGCGTTCCGCGTGAAGTTCCGGAAGATGGCGGCCTCGGCCTTCGCCTTCTACCGGGGCACGGCGGCGCTCTTCTGCCACGACCTCGCCGCCGAGAAGCGCGGCGGTCCTTACCTGGACGAGCGCACCTCGCGCGTGTGGATCCACGGCGACCTGCACGCGGAGAACTTCGGCACGTACATGGACTCCAACGGCCGCCTGGTCTTCAACGTCAACGACTTCGACGAGGCGTACGTCGGCCCCTTCACCTGGGACCTGAAGCGCTTCTCCGCCTCCATCGCGCTGATCGGGTACGCGAAGGCGCTGAGCGACGAGCAGATCACCGAGCTGGTCGAGGTGTACGCGGAGGCGTACCGGGAGCGGATCCACGCGCTGGCGACCGGGGCCAAGAGCGACGAGGTGCCGCCGTTCACCCTGGACACCGCCGAGGGCCCGCTGCTCGGCGCGCTGCGCGCGGCCCGCTCGCTGACCCGCTTCGAGCTGCTGGACTCGATGACGGAGATCCGCGACTACGAGCGCCGCTTCGCCTCCGGCGGCGGTTCGATCGAGCTGGACGCCGCCACCCGCTACAAGGTCCTCGCGGCCTTCGACGGCTACCTGGAGACGCTTCCGGAGGCGTCCCTGTCCCACCCGGACTCCTACCGCGTGAAGGACGTCGTCGGCCGCCGGGGCATCGGCATCGGGTCGGCGGGGCTGCCGTCGTACAACATCCTCCTGGAGGGCTCCACGGACGCCCTGGAGAACGACGTGGTGATCTACATCAAGCAGGCCCAGACCCCGGCCGTCTCCCGGCACATCACGGACCCGGCGATCCGGGACTACTTCCGGCACGAGGGCCACCGCACGGTGATCTCCCAGCGCGCGCTCCAGGCGCACGCCGACCCGTGGCTGGGCTGGACCGAGCTGGACGGCGCGGGGCAGCTGGTGGCCGAGGTGTCGCCGTACGCGGTGGACCTGGACTGGAGCGACATCGACGACCCGGACGAGATCGCGGCGGTGGTCGCGGACCTCGGGCGGGCCACGGCGTCGATGCACTCGGCGGCCGACGACCAGTCCGGCGAGTCCCTGGTGCCGTTCTCCACCGAACGGGCCATCGACGCGGCCATCGCGGCGGACGAGGACGGCTTCGCGGGCGTGCTCACCGAGTTCGCGCACGCCTACGGCGCACGCGCGCGTGCGGACCACCAGATCTTCGTCGACCTCTTCCGCAACGGCCGCATCCCAGGGCTGTAACCTTCGCGGATTCACAGGGCCCTTTTAGGGGTCCCCTACATGAGTACGTGACAGACTCTCCACCGCTATGGACATATCCGGGACCCCGCTCAGAGCCGTGCGCGCGGCGCTGTTCACGGCCTTCGTCGTGACGCTCAGCACCGCGTCGCACGTGCTGCTGTCCCAGGTCCCGCTGCCGTTCACGACGGTGGCCGCGGTCGCCGCCGGCGTGTTCGTCACGGCGTACGCGCTGGCGGGCCGCGAGCGCGGCTTCGGCCGGATCGCGGCCCTGCTGATCCCGCTGGAGCTGGCCGCCGACACGGTCTTCACCGCGGGCCAGCACGCCTGCTACGGCCGGGCGGGCGGCCCGATCGCGGGCCCGCTGCGCGCGGTCGGCCTCGACGTGCTGTGCCACGGCGGTGCGGTGGGCACCCCGCTGGCCCGGATGGCCGGCGGTTCCCGCGCCTCCGTGGCGCTCGCGCACGCCGACCCGGCCGCCTCCTGGCTGCTGCTCGCCGCGCACGTCGGCGTGGGCCTGCTGGCCGCCGCCTGGCTGCGCCGCGGCGAGCGCGCCCTGGCCCAGCTGCTGCGCGCGGTCGCCGCCACCACCTTCCGCCCGCTGCTGCTCGCGGTCGCCGCGGGCACGGTCCGGCTGGCTCCGGTACGACGGCTGCCGCGTCCGGCGCCGCGCACGGCCGCCGCCCGTGACCTGGTCCTCGTGCACTCCCTGGGACGGCGTGGACCGCCGTGCTCCCGGGCGCTCGCCCCGTCCTTCGGCTGAGCACCCCTCTCCCCGAGCACGCCCCTCGTCCGAGCACGACGAGTCCCCCACACGTATCCCGCGTACGACATGTGCGCGTCCCCTTTGGAGATCACCAACATGAGCAAGCGGAACAGCGCGGCGGCCAAGAACGCGGCCCGGGAGCGGCTGCGCATCGAGCGCGAGAAGCAGGCCAGGCGCGCCAAGGTCAAGCGGCAGGTCGTCGTGGCCTGCTCGGTCGTGGCCGTGCTGGCCGCGGCGGGCGGCATAGGCTACGCCGTCGTCCAGGCCAACAAGCCCGGCTACTGGGAGGCCGAGAAGGACGCCAAGGTCGTCGCCCCGGCCCACACCACGGGCACCGACGGGACCACGGTCGTGATCGGCAAGAGCACGGCCGCGAAGACCCTGAAGGTCTACGAGGACCCGCGCTGCCCGATCTGCGCCCAGTTCGAGCAGACCGTCGGTTCGACCGTGAAGAAGGACATCGACGACGGCAAGTTCAAGATCCAGTACATCGGCGGCACGTTCCTGGACGGCGACTCGCTGGGCAAGGGCAAGATCGGCACCAACGGCGAGGGCTCCAAGAGCGCGATGAGCGCCATGGGCGCCGCGCTGAACGTCAGCGACGAGGCGTTCCTCGAGTACAAGACCGCGCTGTACTCGAAGAAGTGGCACCCGGACGAGTCGGACGACAAGTTCAAGAACGACGACTACCTGATCAAGGTCGCCGACACCGTCCCGGCGCTGAAGGGCAACAAGACCTTCCAGGCCGCGGTCAAGTCCGGCAAGTACGACGCCTGGGCGCTGGCCATGTCGAAGACGTTCGACACCAACAAGGACGGCGTGACGGGCACCCCGAGCTTCGTCATGGACGGCAAGATGCTGACGACCGACTCCAGCGGCAACCCGCCGATGACGGTCGCGGACTTCACCTCCCTGGTGGACGCGGCCCTCAAGGCCTGACGCCAGGCGGAATTTCCAGCTCCGCGTGAAGAGCAGGCGAACTTTCCCCGGTTCGCCTGCTCTTGGTCATACCGGTCAGTAACCTACTCGGACGTGACCAGTCGAAGAAGATCAGCACAGCCGTCCGAGGGTGCCGCCTCCCTCGCCCCCCGCCGCCGTACGGTCGTCAAGGCCGCGGCGGCGACCGCCGTCCTGGCCGCTCCGCTCGCCGCCGCCCTGCCGGCCCGGGCCGCCTCCGACACCCCCGCCTTCCTGCACGGCGTCGCCTCCGGCGACCCGCTGCCCGACGGTGTCCTGCTGTGGACCCGGGTGACCCCGGCCGCCGACGCGGTGCCCGGCTCCGGCCTCGGGCCCGACACCGAGGTCAGCTGGACCGTCGCCACCGACAAGGCGCTCACGAACGTCGTCTCGCGGGGCTCCGCCACCGCGGGCGCCGACTCCGACCACACCGTCAAGGCCGACATCCGCGGCCTCGCCCCGGCCACCGACTACTGGTTCCGCTTCTCGGCCGGCGGCACGGACTCCCCGGTGGCGCGCACCCGCACCGCGCCGGCGGCCGACGCCACCGTCTCCGGCCTGCGCTTCGGCGTGGTCTCCTGCGCCAACTGGGAGGCCGGCCACTTCGCCTCCTACCGCCACCTGGCTGCCCGCGGCGACCTCGACGCGTGGCTGCACCTGGGCGACTACATCTACGAGTACGGCACCGGCGAGTACGGCACCCGGGACACCGTGGTCCGGGAGCACGCGCCCGCCCACGAGATCATCACCCTCGCCGACTACCGCACCCGGCACGGCAGGTACAAGACCGACGCCGACCTCCAGGCCCTGCACGCCAAGGCGCCGGTCGTGGCCATCTGGGACGACCACGAGTTCGCCAACGACTCCTGGTCCGGCGGCGCCGAGAACCACACCGAGGGCACCGAAGGCACCTGGACGGCCCGTCAGGCGGCCGCCAGGCAGGCCTACTTCGAGTGGATGCCGGTCCGCCCGGCCGTCGCCGGCACCACCTACCGCCGGCTGCGCTTCGGCAAGCTCGCCGACCTCTCCCTGCTCGACCTGCGCTCCTTCCGCTCACAGCAGGTCTCCACCGGCAGCGGCTCGGTCGACGACCCCGACCGCACCATCACCGGCCGCGCCCAGCTCGACTGGCTGAAGGCCGGTCTCAAGGCCTCCGACACCACCTGGCGGCTGGTCGGCAACTCGGTGATGATCGCGCCGTTCGCCGTCGGCTCGCTCTCCGCCGACCTGCTGAAGCCGCTCGCCAAGCTGCTCGGCCTCCCCCAGGAGGGCCTCGCCCTCAACACCGACCAGTGGGACGGCTACACCGACGACCGCCGGGAGCTGCTGGCCCACCTGCGCTCCAACGCGATCGGCAACACGGTGTTCCTGACCGGCGACATCCACATGGCCTGGGCCAACGACGTACCGGTGGACGCCGGCACCTACCCGCTGTCCGCCTCGGCCGCCACGGAGTTCGTCGTCACCTCGGTGACCTCCGACAACCTGGACGACCTCCTCAAGGTCTCCCCGGGCGTCGTCTCCACCGTGGCCGCGCCGGTCATCCAGCTGGCCAACCGGCACGTCCACTGGGTCGACACCGACCGCCACGGCTACGGCGTCCTGGACATCACCGCCGCGCGGGCGCAGATGGACTACTACGTCCTCTCCGACAAGACGAAGGCCGACGCCACCTCGTCCTGGGAGCGTTCGTACCGCACCCGCAGCGGCACCCAGAAGGTCGAGCGCGCCTACGACCCGGTGTGACCCGCGCCTACAGCGAGCCGAGGAAGCCGAGCGCCACCCGCCAGGTGGCCTCGGCCGCCTCCTCGTCGTAGTCCGGCAGGCCCGGGTCGGTGTACAGGTGCCCGGCGCCCGGGTACCGGTAGACCTCCACGTCGGCACCCGCCCTGCCCATCTGCAGGTACCAGGCGCTCAGCCAGTCGTCCGTCTCGAAGGCGTCCGGCTCGGCCACGTGCAGCTGCACCGGCAGCTCGTCCACCGAGGCGTTCGGCGCGATGTCCGACGTGCCGTGCAGGAGCAGCAGCCCGCGCGCCCGCTCGTCGCCCAGCGCCAGCGTCTGGGCGACCGACGCGCCCAGCGAGAACCCCGCGTACACCAGACCGCGCTCCGAGTAGGGCGCCGCCGCCAGCACGGCCCGCTTCAGCAGCTCGTCCTTGCCGGTCTCCTCGTTGAACCGCATGCCCTCCTCGACCGTGTCGAACGTGCGTCCCTCGAAGAGGTCCGGCGTCCACACCTCGTGCCCGGCTCCGCGCAGCCGGTCCGCGGCCTCGCGCACCGCCGGCCGGAGACCGTAGGTCGAATGAAAAAGCATGATGTTCATGCGCCCATGGTGCCAGCCCCCGCACACGGCACCGTGACGGCCTTCTCACCGGTCGGCATGTTCAGAACCCCACGGATCCGGTTACGTTCGGAGCCATGGAGATGGAGAACCTACTCCGCCCGCTGATCGTGGTCGGCGGCGCCGTCGTCCTCACCCTGCTGATCGGCTGGGCGACCGACCTGCTGCTGCGCAAGGCCGACGCACGGCACAGCGAGACCCCGCTGTGGGGTCTGCTGCGCCGCGGCCGCGTCCCCTACCAGCTGGTGCTCTGCGCGGCCCTGCTCAGAGGCTCGTACGACCAGGCCTCACTGCTGGTGGAGCACCGGATCGCCGTCGGCCGGCTCCTCACCCTGGTGCTGATCGGGTCGGCCGCCTGGCTGGTGATGCGGATCGCGGCGGCGGTCGTCGAGTCCTCGTTCAGCCGCTACGCCCGCGGCCACACCGACGCGGCCCGGGTCCGCCGGGTGCGCACCCAGGTGTCGCTGATCATGCGGGTGGTCGCGGCGATCGTCGGTGTGATGGCCGTGGCGGCGATGCTGCTGACGTTCCCGGCGATGCGGGCGGCCGGCGCCTCGCTGCTGGCCTCCGCCGGGGTCCTCGGCATCGTCGCCGGTGTGGCCGCCCAGTCCACGCTCAGCAACATGTTCGCGGGTCTGCAGATCGCCTTCGGCGACATGGTGCGCCTCGGCGACACCGTCGTGGTGGACGGCGAGTGGGGCACGGTCGAGGAGATCACCCTCACCTTCCTGACGGTACGGACCTGGGACGAGCGCCGGATCACCATGCCGGTGTCGTACTTCACCTCCAAACCCTTCGAGAACTGGTCGCGGGGCACCCCGCAGATGACCGGGATCGTCTTCTGGCACCTCGACCACTCGGCGCCGGTCGAGCTGATGCGCGAGAAGCTCCGGGACATCCTGCGGGAGTGCGCCGCCTGGGACGGCCGGGACCACGGCCTGGTGGTCACCGACGCCACGCCGAACACCATCCAGGTGCGGGCGCTGATGACCGCCAAGGACTCGGACGACGTCTGGAAGGTCCGGGTGACCGTCCGCGAACGGATGATCACCTGGCTGACCGCCGAGCACCCCTACGCCCTGCCCCGCGTCAACACGGCCGACGCGGTGCTCCCGCCGAACGGGCTCGTGCCCGCCCCCTCCCCCGCCGAGGGCGCCGCCGCGCGCCGGGTGCACGAGCCGCCGCTCACCGGCCGCGGCTGACGCCCGCCTCAGTGGCCGCGCTCGGCGCCGCCGTTGACCTGGACGATCTGCGAGGTGACGTGTCCGGCCGCCGGGGAGGCCAGCCAGTGCAGGGTGGCCGCGACGTCACCGGGGGTGCCTGCCCGCCCGGTCGACGTCTCGGCGACGAGCCGCTCCCGCCGGGCCTCCTCCACCGGGCCGCCGAAGAAGTCGGTGTCCTCGACATACCCCGGCGCGACCACGTTGACGGTGACCCCGCGCGGCCCCAGCTGCCGGGCCAGATCGTGGGCGTAGGGATGCAGGGCGGACTTGGCGGCGGCGTAGGAGCCGGTCCCCGAGCCTCTGAACGCCGCGATGGAGCTGACGAACAGCACCCGCCCGCCGGGGTCGGCGAGCCGGTTCTTCAGCGCCTCCGTGAGCAGGACGGCGGTCAGCGTGTTCTGCCGGAAGTTGCCGCTCCAGGTACGGGCGACGGCGTCGAGCGGATCACCGGCCTCCGCGTCGGGCGCGAACGCCGCGTTCCCCCCGGCGCTGTGGACGAGCACGTCGACCGCCCCGAACTCGTCCGCGACGAACCGCGCCACGCCCCGCACGTCCGCCGGCTCCGCGAGATCGGCCGCGTACCCGACCGCCCCCGGCACCCCGGCCTTCTCCAGCACCTCTCTGCGCCGCCCGAGCAGCAGCACCCGGTCCCCGTCCGCGGCGAACACCCGCGCCGCGGCGAGCCCGATCCCCGTTCCTCCACCACTGATCACAATGTTCCGAGCCATGATCCGAGACTACGAGCGGGGCACGGACACCGCCTCCGACTGTCCACAACCGCCATGTGTTCGTATGACCGCCGTCATGTGTCCGGGCCCCGTGGACAGGCTCCCCGCGGGCGGGAAGTCACCTGAGGCTGCGGACGTCCAAGTGGCGCAGTACGCGGTCCACGATCTCGGGGTCCGCGCCCGGTTCGCTGCGCGCCGCCAGCACCTCGTGCCGCGCCGCGCTGAGCATCTCCCCCTGGATCCGCCGCAGCCGCTTCAGCCGCCGCATCCGCTTGTCGTGCCCCTCCCGCCGCTCGTCCTCCGCCACGTCGGGGCTGATCCGGAAGCCGATCTCGAAGGCCCGCCGCAGCATCTGCTCGGTGAGGTCCTCCGGCAACTCCTCGACCTGCTCGATCTCCTTCAGCCGCCGCCGTGCCGCCTTGGCCGCCCGCACCGCCAGCTCCTTCTCGAACTCCTTCTCCCGCTCGGTGTCGGCCCGCACCCCGAGCCGTTTCACCAGCCACGGCAGGGTCAGCCCCTGGAGCACCAGCGTCGCCATGATCACGCCGAAGGCGATGAAGACGATCTCGTCCCGGTCCGGGAAGGCGGACCCGTCGTCGGTCTTCAGGGGAATCGCCAGGGCCAGCGCCACCGACGCCACCCCGCGCATCCCGGCCCACCACATCACGACGGTCTCCCGCCAGCTGGTCGGGATCTCCTCGTCGTAGTCCCGGCGCGCGTGCAGCCGTTTGGTCAGCCAGGTCGCCGGCAGCAGCCAGAGCAGCCGTACCACCACGACCACGCCCACGATCGCCGCCGCCCAGCCCAGCAGCTCGCCCCAGCGGCCGGACGCCGTGCGGATCGCGTTGTGCAGCTCCAGGCCGATCAGCCCGAACGCGACGCCGGTGACGAGCGTGTCGACGATGTCCCAGAAGGTGTATCCGGCCAGCCGGGTCATCACGTCGTCGGCGTCGGTGGCGTACTCGGCGATGAACAGCGCCGTGGTGAGCACGGCGAGCACCCCGGAGCCGTGCAGTTCCTCGGCGAGGACGTAGGAGGCGTACGGGACGATCAGGGTGAGGCCGATCTGGAGGGTCGCGTCGCCGAGCACGTCCATCAGCTTGTTCGCGCCCCAGCCGAGCACCAGCCCCACGACGAGCGCGACCACGGCGGACAGCAGGAAGTCGGCCCCGGCCCGCCAGGGCGAGAACGTCCCGCTGACCACGGCGGCGATCGCCACGTGGTAGAGCACGATGGCCGTGACGTCGTTGAAGAGGCCCTCGCCCTCCAGGATCGACACCAGCCGGCGCGGCAGCCCGAGCTGCCCGGCGACGGCGGTCGCGGCGACCGGGTCCGGTGGGGCGATCAGCGCGCCCAGCGCCACGGCCGCGGCGATCGGCAGCCCGGGCACGATCGCGTTGGCGACGACGGCCACGCACACCGTGGTGACGAAGACCAGGGCCACCGCCAGCAGGAAGATCGGGCGGATGTTGGCCGCGAACTGCCGCCAGGAGGTCCGCCGCACGGCCGCGTAGAGCAGCGGCGGCAGCAGGCCGGGCAGGATCAGCTCGGGCGGGATGTTCACGTTGGGCACGAAGTCGGCCACCGCGAGGACGATCCCGAACAGGGTCATCAGCACGGGCGCCGGCAGTCCGAACCGGTCCCCCACCGGGACGCTCACCAGGGCCCCGAGCAGCAGCACGAACAACAGGGCCAACTGATCCACGGCCAGCGCTCCGGGTATCGACGATCACACGGCGGGCCTCAAGCGTGCCATGCCGGCTACAGAACCCTGCGCATCCCCCGGTGCGGGATGCCGGCCTCCTCGTACTCCGGGCCGTAGGGCGCGTAGCCGAGCCGCTCGTAGAAGCCCAGCGCGTGGGTCTGCGCGTGCAGGTCGACGGCGGTCAGGCCACGCGCGCGTGCGGCCTCCTCGATGGCCCGTACCAGGGCCACGCCGATCCCGAGGCCGCGGGCCGCCTCGGCGACCGCGAGCCGGCCCAGGGAGCCGAGGGAGAGGTCGCCGCCGGTCTTCGCCGCGGCGACCGCGCCGTGCAGGAGACGGCCGGTGCCGAGCGGCACGCCGTCCTCGCGGACCGCCAGGACGTGCAGGGCCGTGGCGTCGTACTCGTCGTACTCCACGTCCTCGGGGACGCCCTGTTCGACGACGAAGACCTGCTTGCGCACCGTGAAGCACGCCTCCAGGTCGGCGGGGTCCTCGGCGACCCGCACCGCGTACGCGCGCGTGCTCATCCGTAGGTCTCCTCACGGACCTGGTCGAGCGCCTGCTGGAGGTCGGCCGGGTAGTCGCTCCCGAACTCGACCCACTGGCCGTCCCCGGGGTGCTCGAAGCCGAGGCGGACCGCGTGCAGCCACTGGCGGGTCAGGCGCAGCCGCTTGGCGAGCGTCGGGTCGGCGCCGTAGGTGAGGTCGCCGACGCAGGGGTGGCGGTGGGCGGCCATGTGGACGCGGATCTGGTGGGTGCGGCCGGTCTCCAGCTTCACGTCCAGCAGGGAGGCCGCGCGGAACGCCTCGATGAGGTCGTAGTGGGTCACGGAGGCCTTGCCGTCGGCCGTGACCGCCCACTTGTAGTCGTGCTGGGGGTGCCGGCCGATCGGGGCGTCGATGGTGCCGCTGGTCGGGTCCGGGTGGCCCTGCACGAGCGTGTGGTAGCGCTTGTCGACCGTGCGCTCCTTGAACTGGCGCTTGAGCGAGGTGTACGCCCGCTCCGACTTGGCGACCACCATCAGACCGGAGGTGCCCACGTCGAGGCGGTGCACGATGCCCTGGCGCTCGGCGGCGCCGGAGGTGGAGATGCGGTAGCCGGCGGCGGCGAGGCCGCCGATGACGGTCGGGCCGGTCCAGCCGGGGCTGGGGTGCGCGGCCACGCCGACCGGCTTGACGATGACGACCACGTCATCGTCGTCGTAGACGATCTCCATGCCCTCGACGGGCTCGGCGACGATCTGCACGGGCGCGGGCGCGCCCGGCATCTCGACCTCCAGCCAGGCGCCGCCGTGCACCCGCTCGGACTTGCCGACCACCGAGCCGTCCACCTGCACCTTTCCCGCCGCGGCCAGCTCGGCCGCCTTGGTACGGGAGAAGCCGAACATGCGGGAGATGGCGGCGTCGACGCGCTCGCCCTCCAGGCCGTCGGGCACGGGCAGGGTACGGATCTCGGGAAGCGTGCTCACCCGTCGAGTATGCCGGACGGCGCCGACGGCCCCGTACGCAAGCCCCCGCGGACCCTCAGTCCTTGTGGACGGTGCCGTCCGGGTCCAGGCCGCGGAAGGAGAGCAGGACGATCAGGATGCCGCCGCAGACGATCGCCGAGTCGGCCAGGTTGAACACCGCGAAGCCCCTGGGCGCGATGAAGTCCACGACCTGGCCCTCGAAGATCCCGGGGGAACGGAAGATCCGGTCGGTCAGGTTGCCGAGGGCGCCGCCGAGCAGCAGGCCGAGGGCGACCGCCCACGGGAAGCTGTAGAGCTTGCGCGCCAGGCGGAAGATCACGACGATGACGGCCGCCGCGATCACCGTGAAGATGATGGTGAAGGCACCGCCGAAGCCGAAGGCCGCGCCGGGGTTGCGGATCGCGTGCAGCTCCAGCCAGTCGCCGACGACCTTGATCGGCGCGTGGTGCTCCAGCTTCGCGACCACGATCATCTTGCTGGCCAGGTCGAGGGCGTACGCGAAGGCGGCCACCGCGAACAGCACGGCGATCCGGCGCCCGCGGCCGGGCCGCCGTTCGTCCACGGCCCGCTCCTGCCCCGCACCGGGCACGCCGGGGTCCGCCATGTCCTCGCGGCCGTCGTCCGGGGTGTCCGGCGTACCGATGATGCGCTCCGCCTCTGCCACGTGAGTCCCTCAACCTAGGTGCCTGACTGAGGACGAGACTACGGCACGCCCCGCACGACCCCGGTGCTCAGTAGCGGCGTTCCTGCTTCTGCTTGCACTCGACGCACAGGGTGGCCCTCGGGAAGGCCTGCATCCTGGCCTTGCCGATGGGATTGCCGCAGTTCTCGCAGAGGCCGTAGGTGCCCGCGTCGAGCTTCTGGAGGGCGCGCTCGGTCTGTTCGAGCATCTCGCGCGCGTTGGCGGCCAGGGCCAGTTCGTGCTCGCGCGTGATGTTCTTGGTGCCGGTGTCGGCCTGGTCGTCGCCCGCGCCGTCCCCGGAGTCGCGCATCAGGCCGGCCAGGGCGCTGTCGGAGGCCTCCAGCTCGGTGCGCAGCCGCATCGCCTCGGTCGTCAGCTCCGTGTGCGCCTCCGCGACCTCCTCCGGCGTCCACGGGTCCTCGCCCGGGCGCACCGCGAGTTCACCCGGGGCCGCCGTGGCGACCCGCGCCTTGGGGACGGCGGTCTGCGCCGCCGCGGCCGTGCCAGGAGTCTTCTTCGCAACCACCGTCGTGGCTCCCGTCTGCTTCGCGGCCCGCGCCGCGCCCGCTTTCTTGGCCGTGCTCTTCTTGGCCGTGCTCTTCGCCGCGGTCGCCTTCTTCTCGGCCGCCGTCTCCTCAACCGTCCTCTTTTCGGCCGACTTCTTTTCGGCCGTCTTCTTCGCCGCCGTCTTCTTCGCGGCCGTCTTTCTCGCGGCCGTCTTCCCGGCCGTGCCCTTCTCCGCCGTTTTCCTCACCGGCGCCGTTTTTTCGGCCTTGTCGGCCGTTTTCCCGGCGGGACCCTTCTCACCTGGCGTTTCCTCGGAAGCAGCGGCCGCATCCCTGGACCGGCCGGACGCCGACTGCTGTACGGCGGTCTTCTTCGCCACCATGGCCGCGGCCCCTTCACATATTGTGATCTTGCACGCGAATCGTGCTGGGACGATAAATCGACTCGAGTCCCGCGGCAACGGGGCACGCCGCCCGATCCGCCCGCCTCGCACCCCCCAGTCAGCCGGTATGCATCCGTTGTGCCCAGCTCCCCGCGCGGTAATCCGCCGAGCCGGACATCCCAGGATCCGAACACGCGTACCGCGCCATTCGGGTCATCGCGGCAGGTGGGCGGCGCGCCGGAGCCGGGCCGGGAGGTGCGCCCCGAAAACGGGTCGGCCGCTGTCCGTGCGGCGCCGTACACTGGGCGCAGCGAGAAGCGTGGATGGGGCCGAGTAGCGGCGTACGCAGCCCAGAGCGACCCGGGGACGGTGGAAGCCCGGGGGCGAGCGCGACGTGAAGATCACCCCGGAGCCGCCGGAAGAACGCCCCGCAGGGGTCAGTAGAACCGGCTTCGCGACCCCAATGAGGGGGCTCACCGGCGCGTACGGCGCACGGAGGGCCAAGGAGGGTGGTACCGCGGGAGCGCGCCGCACACGGCGTACGCAAGGCAAGGCTCTCGTCCCTCCGACGGAAGGCAGCAAGTCCGTTGGAGGAAGCTCGCAGATGACAGCGCCGACGTACCGCCAGGTGCCCGCACAGGTCGACCTGCCCGCCCTCGAGCACGCCGTGCTCGACTTCTGGCGCGAGCAGAAGGTCTTCGCCAAGAGCCTGGCGCAGTCCGAGGGCCGCCCGGAGTGGGTGTTCTACGAGGGCCCGCCCACCGCCAACGGCATGCCGGGCGCCCACCACATCGAGGCGCGCGTCTTCAAGGACGTCTTCCCGCGCTTCAGGACCATGCGCGGCTACCACGTGGGCCGCAAGGCCGGCTGGGACTGCCACGGCCTGCCCGTGGAGCTCGCGGTCGAGAAGGAGCTGGGCTTCAGCGGCAAGCAGGACATCGAGGCGTACGGCATCGCCGAGTTCAACGCCAGGTGCCGCGAGTCCGTGCTGCGCCACACCGACGCGTTCTCCGAGCTGACGACGCGCATGGGCTACTGGGTCGACCTCGACGACGCCTACGTGACCATGGACCCCGAGTACATCGAGTCCGTCTGGTGGTCGCTGAAGGAGATCTTCTCCAAGGGCCTGCTGGTCCAGGACCACCGCGTCGCCCCCTGGTGCCCGCGCTGCGGCACCGGCCTGTCCGACCACGAGCTGGCGCAGGGCTACGAGACGGTCGTCGACCCGTCCGTGTACGTCCGCTTCCCGCTCACCTCCGGTCCGCTCGCCGGCCAGGCCGCGCTCCTGGTGTGGACGACGACCCCCTGGACCCTGGTGTCCAACACGGCGGTCGCCGCGCACCCGGAGGTGACCTACGTCGTCGCCACCGACGGCGAGGAGAAGCTCGTCGTCGCCGAGCCGCTGGTCGCCAAGGCGCTCGGCGAGGGCTGGGAGACCACGGGCCAGAGCTTCACCGGCGCCGAGATGGAGCGCTGGACGTACCAGCGTCCCTTCGAGCTCGTGGAGTTCCCGGCACCGGCCCACTTCGTGGTCAACGCCGAGTACGTCACGACCGAGGACGGTACGGGTCTGGTCCACCAGTCCCCCGCCTTCGGTGAGGACGACCTCAGGGTCTGCCGCGCCTACGGCCTGCCGGTGGTGAACCCGGTCCGCCCCGACGGCACGTTCGAGGAGAACGTCCCGCTGGTCGGCGGTGTCTTCTTCAAGAAGGCCGACGAGAAGCTCACCGAGGACCTGCACGCGCGCGGGCTGCTCTTCCGGCACCTGCCCTACGAGCACAGCTACCCGCACTGCTGGCGCTGCCACACCGCGCTGCTCTACTACGCGCAGCCGTCCTGGTACATCCGCACGACGGCGGTCAAGGACCGTCTCCTCGCGGAGAACGAGAAGACGAACTGGTTCCCGGAGACGGTCAAGCACGGCCGGTACGGCGACTGGCTGAACAACAACATCGACTGGGCGCTGTCCCGCAACCGCTACTGGGGCACCCCGCTGCCGATCTGGCGCTGCGAGGACGACCACCTCACCTGCGTCGGCTCCCGCGCGGAGCTCACGGAGCTGACGGGCACCGACCAGTCGGGCCTGGACCCGCACCGCCCGTTCATCGACGACGTGACCTTCGCGTGCCCCCAGTGCGCGAAGACGGCCACGCGCGTGCCCGAGGTCATCGACGCCTGGTACGACTCGGGTTCGATGCCGTTCGCGCAGTGGGGCTACCCGTACAGGAACAAGGAGCTGTTCGAGAGCCGCTACCCGGCGCAGTTCATCTCCGAGGCCATCGACCAGACCCGCGGCTGGTTCTACACGCTGATGGCGGTCGGCACGCTGGTCTTCGACAGGTCGTCGTACGAGAACGTGGTCTGCCTGGGCCACATCCTCGCCGAGGACGGCCGCAAGATGTCCAAGCACCTGGGCAACATCCTGCAGCCGATCCCGCTCATGGACCAGCACGGCGCGGACGCGGTCCGCTGGTTCATGGCGGCCGGCGGTTCCCCGTGGGCGGCCCGCCGGGTCGGGCACGGCACGATCCAGGAGGTCGTCCGCAAGACGCTGCTGACGTACTGGAACACGGTCGCCTTCCAGGCGCTGTACGCCCGTACGTCGGGCTGGGCGCCGTCCGCGGCCGACCCGGCCCCGGCCGAGCGGCCGCTCCTGGACCGCTGGCTGCTCTCGGAACTGCACGCGCTCACCGACCAGGTGACGCAGTCCCTGGAGGCGTACGACACCCAGCGCGCCGGCAAGCTGCTGTCCGCGTTCGTCGACGACCTTTCCAACTGGTACGTCCGCCGTTCGCGCCGGCGCTTCTGGCAGGGCGACAAGGCCGCGCTGCGCACGCTGCACGAGGTCGTGGAGACCGTCACCAAGCTGATGGCCCCGCTCACCCCGTTCATCACCGAGCGGGTGTGGCAGGACCTGGTGGTGCCGGTGACCCCGGGCGCGCCGGAGTCGGTGCACCTGGCCTCCTGGCCCGAGGCGGACCTGTCCGCGATCGACCCGGAGCTGTCCAGGCAGATGGTCCTGGTACGCCGGCTCGTGGAGCTCGGCCGTGCCACGCGCGCGGAGTCGGGTGTGAAGACGCGTCAGCCGCTGTCCCGGGCGCTGGTGGCCGCGGTCGGTTTCGACGCGCTCGACAAGGAGCTGCACGCGCAGATCACCGAGGAGCTGAACGTCTCCTCGCTGGCGTCGCTGTCCGAGGTGGGCGGCTCGCTGGTGGACACCACGGCCAAGGCCAACTTCCGGGCGCTGGGCAAGCGGTTCGGCAAGCGGGTGCAGGAGGTCGCCAAGGCGGTCGCCGGGGCGGACGCGGCCGCGCTGTCGCTGGCGCTGCGCGAGGGCACGGCGTCGGTGGAGGTCGACGGCGAGACCATCACGCTGGCACCGGACGAGGTGATCATCACCGAGACGCCGCGTGAGGGCTGGTCGGTGGCGTCGGACTCCGGTGCGACGGTCGCGCTCGACCTGGAGATCACGGAGGAGCTGCGCCAGGCGGGCCTGGCCCGGGACGCGATCCGGCTGATCCAGGAGGCGCGCAAGAACAGCGGGCTGGACGTGGCCGACCGGATCGCGCTGCGGTGGGTGTCGACCGACCCGGCGGTGATCGCGGCGCTCGCCGAGCACACCGCGCTGATCGCCGACGAGGTGCTGGCGACCGACTTCGCGCAGGGCGAGGCGGACGGTGCGTACGGGGAGCCGTTCGTCGACGAGGGGCTGTCCCTCACGTTCCGGCTGCGCAAGGCGTAAGCGCGGGTAAGCGCCAGGCGCAAGCGCCTGGCGCTGTGAGCAAGGGCCCGGTCTCCAGGCAGGAGGCCGGGCCCTTGCTCGTGTCCGGGGGTCGGTCCCCGGCCGTGCGCGGTTCCCCGCGCCCCCCCGAGACGGAGACGGCAACAGGGCGGGCCCCGGAGGTGAATCCGGGGCCCGCCCTGTTTGAACGTTGCCGACGCCTACGGCGTACTACCCTGCGGCGGCCGTCAGTTGTCGTCCTCGTCGATGAGGAAGCCACGCATCGGGGACGGCGCCTGGCCCATCGGGGACGGACCCTGCGGGCGGACCGGAGCCATCGGCTGGGTCATCGCCGGCGTCATCTGCTGCTGGCCGCCGTAGGACGGGGCGGCCGGGGACGGACCGCCGCCCATCGGCTGCTGGCCGCCGTAGGACGGGGCGCTCGCGCCGGCCGGGGCCATCGAGGGCGCCGGGGACGGCGGCAGGGAGGCCGCGGCCGGGGTGCGCGGCGGGGCGAGGGAGTCGTCGGCCTGGGTCTCCAGCTGACGCAGCTGGGACTCGAGGTACGACTTCAGACGCGTGCGGTACTCGCGCTCGAAGCCGCGCAGGTCCTCGACCTTGCGCTCCAGCGTGGCGCGCGCGGACTCCAGGGAGCCCATGGCGACGCGGTGCTTCTCCTGCGCGTCCCGCTCCAGCGCGTCCGCCTTGGCGCGGGCGTCACGCTCCAGACCCTCGGCGCGGCTGCGGGCCTCGCCGACGATCTTGTTGGCCTCGGAGCGGGCCTCGGCGATCGCCTGGTCGGCGGTCTGCTGGGCCAGCGAGAGGACACGCGCGGCGCTGTCGCCACCGGGACCCTGACCGGGACCGCCCATCGGACCGCCCATGGGGCCGCCCATCGGACCGCCCATCGGCTGCTGCTGCATGGGGGGCTGACCGCCCATCGGGCCCATGCCCTGACCCATCGGGCCGGGACCCTGGCCCATGCCGGGACCGCCCTGACCCATCGGACCGGGACCCTGGCCCATGCCCGGACCCATGCCCTGACCCATCGGGCCGGGACCCTGCGGACCGCCCTGGCCACTGGGACCGGCCGGCAGCTGCGGGGCACCGCTCGGCAGCTGCGGGGGACCGCCCATGGGGCCACCCATCTGCTGCTGCGGCGGGCCCGATATGCCGGCAGGCACCGGAGCGCCGGGGCCTCGCATGCCCTGCTGAGGCATACCGCCCTGCTGCGGCATGCCCTGCTGGGGCATACCTCCCTGAGGCATCCCGCCCTGAGGCATGCCGCCCTGAGGCATCCCGCCCTGCTGGTCCTGCGGCTCCGGAGGCTTGCGCATGTTCTGCTGGTTCTGCGCGGCCGCGCGCGTGGCCGCGGCAAGTTTGGCGCGCAGGTCCTCGTTCTCACGGAGCAGACGGGTCAGTTCGGCCTCGACCTCGTCGAGGAAGGCATCGACCTCGTCCTCGTCATAGCCTTCTCGGAGGCGGACGGTCGTGAACTGCTTGTTCCGCACGTCCTCGGGGGTCAACGGCATCTCTTCACCTCAACGTAGTCGTCGGCTTCGGCAAGACGGTAGGTCACATCGCTCATCACAGCCGACCAACGATCGCGATCAGGATGTAGACGATGATCATCAGTACGAAGAAGGACAGGTCGAGCGCCACGCCCCCGAGACGCAGCGGCGGGATGAACCGCCGCAGAAGCTTGAGCGGTGGATCGGTGACAGTGTAGGTGGCCTCAAGTACGACCACCATCGCCTTGCCGGGTTGCCATGACCGGGCGAACTGGAACACGTAGTCCATGACCAACCTGAAGAGCAACACGATGAGGAAGCACATCAGCGCGATGCGAATCACGTCCAGGAACACGCTCATGATTCGTGCTTCCCTCTCCCCTGTCCCATACCTTGTACCGGTGTCGCGTCTCAGCTCTGGTTGAAGAACCCGCCCTCTGCGATACGGGCCTTGTCCTCCGCCGTGACATCGACGTTAGCAGGCGACAACAGGAACACCTTCTGCGTCACCCGCTCGATGCTGCCGTGAAGACCAAACACCAAACCGGCCGCAAAGTCGACAAGTCGCTTCGCGTCCGTGTCGTCCATCTCGGTGAGATTCATGATCACCGGGGTGCCCTCACGGAAGTGTTCCCCGATGGTACGGGCCTCGTTGTAGGTCCGCGGGTGAAGCGTGGTGATCCTGTAAGGCTCTCGTTCCGACACGACCTTGGGCATGATCACCGGTGCGTTCTTCTCCAGGCTCGCGCGTTCTTGTGTGATGGACGCCACGGGGGCGATGCGCGCCGGACGGCCCGATTCCGCGGCAAGCGAAGCGGAATGCGCGACCGGTTCGCGCGGTGCCGAAGGTTGCACCACTCGTACCGAATCGTCCCTTTGGGACTGGTGTGCACCGTGGGACTGGTGCGACGGCTCGTGCCGTCGGTGGTCCCGCTCGGGCTCCGGGTCCAGTTCGGGCTCGAAGTCGTCGTCTGGGTCGAATCCGCGGCCGTCGTACCCATCGTCCTCCACGAGGCCGAGGTAGACCGCCATCTTGCGCATCGCGCCGGCCATGCTCTGAGTCCTCCGCTCTGTGGTGGATCGGTGACGACTGCCAAGTCCCGCGATCCACGTGGTCGTTGTGCCCGCCTTCGGCGGCATTGACCATATTTTCTGCTGTGGTCCGACTTCCTGGCGACGTTACCCGAGCCTGGGGCGGACTCCGAGTACCGCAGTGCCGACGCGTACATGTGTCGCCCCGGCCGCCACGGCCTCCTCGAGGTCCGCACTCATCCCTGCGGAGACCATGTTCGCAGCAGGATGGGTTCGGCGCAGGTAGGTCGACAAATCCATCAACCGCCCGAAGGCCTCCCGTTGACGCCCGGCATACTCCCCGGTGAGCGGGGCGACGGTCATCAGCCCGTCGAGACGCAGCCCCGGGGCGGCGGCGACGAGATCGGCCAACTCTTCGATTCCGCCGGGCGCCACGCCGCCGCGCTCGCCGCGGCCGCCGGCGCCCGCGTCGAGTGCGACCTGGAGGAGGCACCCCACCTCGCGCCCGGCGCGCACCGCCTCCTTCGACAGCGCCCCCACGAGCCGGGAGCGGTCGACGGACTGCACGACGTCCGCGTAACCCACCACGGACCGCACCTTGTTCGTCTGCAACTGCCCGACGAAGTGCCAACTCAGGGGCAGATCGGCACATTCGGCAGCTTTGGGGGCGGCGTCCTGGTCGCGGTTCTCGGCGACATGGCGCACACCGAGTTCCGACAGGAGCCGTACGTCGCTCGCCGGGTAGGTCTTGGTGACCACGATCAGGGTCACCTCCTCCCGCTCGCGCCCGGCCGCCGCACAGGCGGCGGCGATGCGCTCCTCCACTTTCGCCAGGTTTCCGGCGAGTTCGGTCTTACGGTCCGTCATGTCCCATCAGTCCAGCCACACATAGCCGGCGAGCCGCCCCGTGGTGCGGTCCCGGCGGTACGAGAAGTGATCATTCGACTCCAGCGTGCACACCGGCGACTGCGCCCGGTCGCACACCCCGGCGCGCGCCAGCTGCGCGTGCACTCCGGCGCTCACGTCGACCGCCGGAGTGCCCCAGCCGGTCTCCGCGTGCGCCGCCGGCTCGACGGCCGCCACCTCGGCGCGCATCTCCTCCGGCACCTCGTAGCACCGCCCGCAGACGGCGGGGCCGGTGCGGGCGACGATCCGGGCCGGCTCGGCGCCGAGCGACTCCATGGCGTCGATCGCGGCGGGCACGATCCCCTTGACCAGGCCCGGCCGTCCGGCGTGGGCCGCGGCGACCACTCCGGCCACCGGGTCGGCCAGCAGGACCGGCACGCAGTCGGCGGTCAGCACCGCGAGGGCCAGACCCCGGGCCGCGGTCACCAGCCCGTCGACCTCGGGCGTGAGCCGGGTGGTCCACTGGCCCTCGACCTCGGCGACGTCGTTGCCGTGCACCTGGTTCATCCAGACCACCCGGCCGGGGTCCAGGCCGAGCGACTTGGCGGCGAGCTCCCGGTTGGCCCCTACCGTCCCGGGGTCGTCGCCGACCGCCACGCCGAGGTTGAGCTCCTCGTACGGAGCGGCGCTCACCCCGCCCCACCTGTCGGTGAAGGCGAAGTGCGCGCCGCTCACGGTTTCGCGCTGTCCTATCACGTCGCAAGGATCACTTGAGGAAGTCCGGTACGTCCAGTTCCTCGGCCGCGCTGTCCGTGTAGGAACGCGACGGCGGGACCGGCGGGACGACCGGGATGTCGGCGACCGGCTCGGGGGCCGGCTCCGGGTCCTCCTTGGGGGTCACGCTGCCGAGCGAGCCGAAGGAGGGGCGCTCGGGCTGCTGCCGTGCCGGAGCGGGCTCCTCGCGGCGGCTGGAGGCCGAGGAGGAGCCGAGGACGTTGTCCCGGCGGGCGGGGGGCTGGCCCCCGTCGAAGCCGGCCGCGATGACCGTGACGCGGACCTCGTCGCCGAGGGCGTCGTCGATGACGGCGCCGAAGATGATGTTGGCCTCCGGGTGGGCGGCCTCGCTGACGAGCTGGGCGGCCTCGTTGATCTCGAACAGGCCGAGGTCGGAGCCGCCGGAGATGGAGAGCAGCACGCCCCGGGCGCCGTCGATGGAGGCCTCCAGGAGCGGCGAGGAGATCGCCATCTCGGCGGCGGCCACCGCGCGGTCGTCGCCGCGGGCCGAGCCGATGCCCATGAGGGCCGAACCGGCCTCGGACATGACCGACTTGACGTCGGCGAAGTCGAGGTTGATCAGACCGGGGGTGGTGATGAGGTCGGTGATGCCCTGGACACCCGAGAGCAGGACCTGGTCGGCCGACTTGAAGGCGTCGAGCACCGAGACCTGGCGGTCCGAGATGGACAGCAGCCGGTCGTTCGGGATGACGATGAGGGTGTCGACCTCTTCGCGGAGTTCCGCGATGCCGTCCTCGGCCTGGTTGGCCCGGCGCCGTCCCTCGAAGGTGAACGGGCGGGTGACCACGCCGATGGTGAGGGCGCCCAGCGAGCGCGCGATGTTGGCCACGACGGGCGCGCCGCCGGTACCGGTGCCGCCGCCCTCGCCGGCCGTCACGAAGACCATGTCGGCCCCCTTGAGGACCTCCTCGATCTCCTCGCGGTGGTCCTCGGCGGCCTTGCGCCCGACGGCCGGGTTGGCGCCGGCGCCGAGTCCGCGGGTGAGTTCACGGCCGACGTCGAGCTTGACGTCGGCGTCGCTCATCAACAGCGCCTGCGCGTCGGTGTTGATGGCGATGAACTCGACGCCCTTGAGGCCGACCTCGATCATCCGGTTGATGGCATTGACACCACCGCCGCCGACACCGATGACCTTGATGACTGCGAGGTAGTTCTGCGGTGCTGCCACGTCGAAGGCCTCTCGCCTCGAATTAACGTCGCCGTCCACGAGCGGTGCCCCGCGCGGGGACGGCAGATGCCGAATGGGACGGTCCGTAGCGCCGACCCGAACCCTAAGCCTGAAGTTTAGGGTTACCAGTGTGTCTGTTCCCTGGAGTCTTCTGAACAGGACACTAAGTCGACAAGCGGCGCCCGTTCAACGAACACGCCGAACCTCCCGTTTTTCTTTTCACCCTATGTGATCAGGCACAGAGGTGCCCAACCAGGGTGCTGGCCTGCGCTGATGTGCGTCAACTCGCCGCTGACGCGGGGGCGGTGGGAACGCTCACGTCGAAGTGCCGCGCTCCGGAAGCCGCTTTCATGAGGGCGGTGAGCGCGCGGGCCTTGGCGGCGCCGTTCTCGGCGCTGCCCCACTCGACCGTGCGGCCGCCGCTCAACTCCAGCGAGATGTCGTCGTAGGAACGGACCTTGAGGGTCCCGGTGGTGCGGCGGACGGCGGCCGGAACGTCACCCGCGACCCGGACCGCCTCCCGCACCAGCCGGTCGGTGCCGAAGCGGCGCAGGCTGGCGGTGGCGGAACCCGAACGGGAGAGACTCAATTCCAGCGCCGGAACGCCTTTCGGTGCTTCGGAAACCGTGGCAAACCGGACGCCTCCCTTGTCCACTTCGATGAAGTTTCCGCCTTTTGCGATGAGCAGAACCGGCGTACGTTCGGTCACTTTCAGCCCGATTCCGTGGGGCCAGGAACGGACGACGTCAACCACGTCGATTCGGGGCAATTTCCGGCGCAGCCGGGCCTCGATGCCGTCGGTGTCCACGGAGGCCATCGGAGCCCCGACGGGGACGGCGGCGGCCTCGCGCACCTGCCGGGGCGTCAGAACGGCCGTGCCGGACACGGAGACATGCCGTACGCGCAGCCACGGGGAGCCGTAGAGCAGCCAGACGGAACCACCGCCGAGGAGCACCAGGACGACGACCAGGATGACGATCGTACGAAGGCGGAGCCTTCTCAGCCTTCGGGCGAGCGGCGGGCCGGACGACTCCTGCTGGCGTTCACCGCGCTCGGCGGTGGTCGATCCGGCCACGCTGCTCACTTGCCTTTCGTCATACGGTCCTAACGGCTTGAGGCGATCGCCTCGTACACCATGCCGACGAGCAGTTCGTCCGCGTCCCGGCGGCCGAACTCGCTTGCCGCGCGGGACATCTCGTACAGCCGGTGCGGGTCGGCGAGCACGGGCAGGACGTTCTGCTGCACCCACTCCGGGGTGAGTTCCGCGTCGTCGACCAGGAGACCGCCGCCGGCCTTGACCACCGGCTGGGCGTTCAGCCGCTGTTCGCCGTTGCCGATGGGCAGCGGGACGTAGGCGGCCGGGAGTCCGACGGCGGAGAGTTCGGCGACGGTCATCGCGCCCGCGCGGCAGAGCATCAGGTCGGCGGCGGCGTACGCGAGGTCCATCCGGTCCAGGTAACTTACCGGGATGTAGGGGGGCATCCCCGGCATCTGGTGCACCTGCGGCAGTTCGTTCTTCGGGCCGACCGCGTGCAGGATCTGGATGCCGGCCTGCTGGAGCCAGGGCGCGACCTGCTGGACGACCTCGTTGAGGCGGCGGGCGCCCTGCGAGCCGCCGGAGACCAGCAGCGTGGGCAGGTTGGGGTCGAGACCGAAGCGGTGGCGGGCCTCGGGGCGGGCCGCGGCGCGGTCCAGGGTGGCGATGGAGCGGCGCAGCGGGATGCCGATGTAGCGGGCGTCACGGAGCTTGCTGTCGGGCGTGGAGACGGCGACCTTCGCCGCGTACCGGGAGCCGATCTTGTTGGCCAGGCCGGGGCGGGCGTTGGCCTCGTGGATCACGATCGGCACACCGAGGCGCTTGGCGGCCAGGTAGCCGGGCAGGGCGACGTAGCCGCCGAAGCCGACGACGCAGTCCGCCTTGGTGCGCTCCAGGATCTGCTCGGCGGCCTTGATGGTGCCGCGCAGCCGGCCCGGGACGGTGATCAGCTCGGGAGTGGGCCTGCGGGGCAGCGGCACCGCCGGGATCAGCGCCAGCTCGTAGCCCCGCTGCGGGACGAGCGTGGTCTCCAGGCCGCGTTCCGTGCCCAGGGCCGTGATCCCCACGGTGGGGTCCTGCCTGCGCAGGGCGTCCGCGAGGGCGAGCGCGGGCTCGATGTGGCCGGCGGTCCCCCCACCAGCGAGTACGACATGCACCGAAATTCACCGCTCTCCGGACGAACGTGCCACCGGGGCACGCCGTCGCATCGTGTTCCATCTCCGAGGTCCGCGAGGACCCCCGGCTCCCCGCTTTCTACCAAAGCGGGGTTGCCGCATCGCAAGCGCCGCCCGCGCAGCGGGCTCGTCGCGCGCGAAGGCGATCAGCAGCCCGATGGCGAACATGGTCGGCAGCAGGGCGGAGCCTCCGTAGGAGAACAGCGGGAGGGGGACGCCGGCGATCGGCAGCAGGCCGAGCACCGCACCGATGTTGATCACCGCCTGGGCGGTGATCCAGGTGGTCACGCCTCCCGCGGCGTACCTCACGAAGGGGTCCTCCGTGCGTCCGGCCACGCGGATACCCGCATAGCCTAGAGCCGCGAAGAGGGCGAGTACCGACAGCGTCCCCGCGAGGCCCAGTTCCTCACCGGTGACGGCGAAGATGAAGTCGGTGTGGGCTTCGGGCAGTTGGCCCCATTTCTCCACACTCGCGCCGAGCCCGGACCCGAACAGTCCGCCGCTGGCCAGGGCGTAGATGCCGTGCACGGCCTGCCAGCAGTCGGCGACGCCGGTCTTCGGTTCGGTGGCGCCGATGCAGGCGAGCCGGGCCATCCGGTTGGGGCTGGTCTTGATGAGGATCACACCGATCACGGCCGCGACCGAGAGCACGCCGGCGAACAGCCGGGTCGGCGCCCCCGCCAGCCACAGCAGGCCGAACAGGATCGCGGTCAGGATGATCGCCGTACCCATGTCGCCGCCGAGCATGATCAGTCCGAGCAGCAGGAAGCTGACCGGGACCAGCGGCACCAGCATGTGCTTCCACTGGGTCAGCAGCCGCTTCTCCTGCTTGCGGGCCAGCAGGTCGGCGCTCCAGAGCACCAGGGCGAGCTTGCCGAACTCGCTGGGCTGGATCTGGAAGGAGCCGCCCAGGGAGATCCAGTTCTGGTTGCCGTTGACCGACATCCCTATCCCGGGCACCTGCACGAGCGCCATCATGAAGACGGCGCCGGCGAGGATCGGGTAGGCGAGCGCGCGGTGCAGTTTCACCGGCATCCGGGACGCCATGAGCAGCAGCACGCCGCCGATGGAGGCGGCCAGGAACTGCTTGCGGAAGAAGAAGGACCCGGGCAGCGACATCTGGAGCGCGGTGATCTGGGAGGCCGAGTAGACCATCACCAGGCCGAGCACGGTGATCAGCAGGCTGCCGCCGAGGATCAGGTAGTACGCGGTCAGCGGCCGGTCCCAGGCGCGGTGGGCACGGGTGTGGAGCCGCCGTACGGGGTTCTCGCGCGCGGAGCGGGAGACGGCGGGACGCCGGGGGGCCCGCTGTACGGGCGGCCGGCCGGTGCGGCTACCGGGCATCAACGCCTCCGCTGAACGTCGACCGTCCCACGCGTCCCTCCCAAGGTCGCCCGGCAGGCGGCCGGGTCAGGCGCCGAGTTCGCGCACCGCCTGCGCGAACGCGTCACCGCGCTGGTTGTAGTTGGTGAACATGTCCATGGAGGCGCAGGCCGGGGCCAGCAGCACCGTGTCGCCGGGCTGGGCCAGCCGCTGGGCCTCGGTCACCGCCTGGAGCATCGCCCCAGTGTCGGTCCGGTCGAGGTCCACGACGGGTACTTCCGGCGCGTGTCGCGCGAGGGCGTCCCGGATGAGGGCGCGATCGGCGCCGATCAGGACGGCACCGCGAAGCCGCCCGGCCGACTTGGCGACCATCTCGTCGAAGGTCGCACCCTTCGCCAGTCCGCCCGCAATCCATACGATCGACTCATATGACGCCAACGAGGCTTCCGCCGCGTGGGTGTTGGTGGCCTTGGAGTCGTCGACGTACGCCACGCCCGCCACGTCGGCGACGTGCGCGATGCGGTGGGCGTCCGGGCGGAAGTTCCGCAGCCCGTCGCGTACGGCCGCGGGGGCCACCCCGAAGGCGCGCGCCAGGGCCGCGGCCGCAAGGGCGTTGGCGATGTTGTGCGGAACCGGCGGGTTGACGTCGGAGACCTCGGCCAGCTCCTGCGCGTTCTTGTGCCGGTTCTCCACGAAGGCCCGGTCGACCAGGATGCCTTCCACGACGCCCAGTTGGGACGGGCCCGGGACGCCGAGGGTGAAGCCGACGGCGCGGCAGCCCTCCTCGACGTCGGCCTCGCGCACCAGGTCCTCGGTGAGCTTGTCGGCGACGTTGTAGACGCAGGCGACCCGGTTACCCTCGTAGACGCGCCCCTTGTCCCTGGCGTACGCCTCCATGGAGCCGTGCCAGTCCAGGTGGTCCGGGGCGAGGTTGAGCACGACCGCCGAGTGGGCGCGCAGCGAGGGCGCCCAGTGCAGCTGGTAGCTCGACAGCTCCACGGCCAGGACGTCGTACGGCTCGTCCCCGAGGACCACGTCGAGCAGCGAGACGCCGATGTTGCCGACGGCGGCCGTGCGCAGCCCCGCGGCCCGCAGGATCGACGCCAGCATCTGGACCGTGGTGGTCTTGCCGTTGGTGCCGGTGACGGCCAGCCAGGGGGCTGCTTTTCTGCCGTCCCGGCCCCGCAGCCGCCAGGCCAGCTCGACATCGCCCCAGACCGGCACGCCCGCCGCACCGGCCGCCAGGAACAGCGGCTTGTCCGGCTTCCAGCCGGGCGCGGTGACGATCAGCTCGGTGCCCTCGGGCAGGGTCGCCCCGTCGCCGAGGCGCACGGTGATGCCGAGCGCCTCCAGCTCCGCGGCCTGTTCACGCGCGCGTGCGTCGTCGCCGTCGTTGACGACCGTGACGAGCGCCCCGCGCGCGTGCAGCACCTTCGCCGCCGGGACGCCGGAGACACCGAGCCCGGCGACGGTGATGCGCATGCCCTTGAATTCCGGGGACACCGAGGAGGTCACTTGTCCGCTGCCCATCCCGCGTAGAAGAGGCCGAGTCCGACGATCACGCAGATGCCCTGGATGATCCAGAAGCGGACCACCACAAGTACCTCGGACCAGCCCTTGAGTTCGAAGTGGTGCTGGAGCGGTGCCATCCGGAAGACGCGCTTGCCGGTGAGCCGGAAGGAGCCGACCTGGATGACGACCGACATGGTGATGAGGACGAACAGGCCGCCCATGATGGCGACGAGGAGCTCCGTGCGGGACAGGATCGCCAGGCCCGTGAGGACACCGCCGAGCGCGAGCGAACCGGTGTCGCCCATGAAGATCTTGGCCGGCGAGGTGTTCCACCACAGGAAGCCGAGGCAGGAACCCATCAGCGCGGAGGCGATGACCGCGAGGTCCAGCGGATCGCGCACCTCGTAGCAGGCGTTGGGGTTGGTCAGGGTCGTCGCGTTGGCGCAGGACTCCTGGAACTGCCAGACGCCGATGAACGTGTAGGCGCCGAAGACGAGCACGGAGGCACCGGTGGCCAGACCGTCCAGACCGTCGGTCAGGTTCACGCCGTTGGACATCGCCAGGATCATGAACAGCGCCCAGACCACGAACAGCACCGGGCCGATGGACCAGCCGAAGTCCGTGATGAACGACAGCTTGGTGGAGGCCGGGGTGTTGCCGCGGGCGTCGGCGAACTGGAGCGAGAGCACCGCGAAGGCGATACCGACGATCAGCTGGCCGGCCATCTTCGCCTTGGCCCGCAGACCGAGCGAACGCCGCTTGACGATCTTGATGTAGTCGTCCAGGAAGCCGACCAGGCCCATCCCGCACATCAGGCCGAGGACCAGCAGACCCGAGTAGGTCGGGGTGTAGCCGGTGATCACCTTGGACAGGAAGTAGGCCGCCACCGTCGACAGGATGAAGGCGATACCGCCCATCGTCGGCGTACCGCGCTTGCTGGCGTGCTCGCGCGGGCCGTCGTCACGGATGTACTGGCCGTAGCCCTTGCGGGCGAGGAGCTTGATCAGCAGCGGGGTGCCGATCAGCGTCAGGAAGAGACCGATGACGCCCGAGAAGAGGATCTGCTTCATCATCGGGCATCAACACCCTGGGCACCGGACTCCAGGAGCGCCTGCGCAACGCTCTCCAGGCCCACCGAACGTGACGCCTTCACGAGTACGACGTCCCCCGGGCGCAACTCGCTGCGCAACAGGTGGACCGCCGCCTGTGCGTCGGACACGTGCACCGACTCCTCACCCCACGAACCCTCGTTATATGCGCCCAGTTGCAGCCAGGAGGCTTCCACTCCCCCGACGGCGACGAGCTTGCCGACATTGAGCCGGACGGCGAGCCGTCCGACCGCGTCGTGCTCGGCGAGCGCCTCGTCCCCGAGCTCGGCCATCTTGCCGAGCACCGCCCACGTGCGTCCCCCCTTCGCCTGTGAGGCTGTGCCCATGGCAGCGAGCGCGCGCAGTGCGGCCCGCATGGACTCGGGGTTGGCGTTGTAGGCGTCGTTGACGATGGTCACGCCGTCCGGGCGCTCGGTGACCTCCATCCGCCAGCGGGAGAGGGTGCCCGCCCCGGAGAGCGCGGTGGCGATCTCTTTCGCGGACATGCCCAGCTCATGGGCGACGGCGGCCGCGGCGAGCGCGTTCGACACGTGGTGCTCACCGTACAGGCGCATGGTCACATCGCTTGCACCGGAGGGTGTGTGAAGACTGAACGCGGGCTGTCCCGTGTCCGTGAGTCGTACGTTCTCGGCGCGTACGTCCGCTTCTGCGGACTCCCCGAAGAGGATCACCTTCGCCTTGGTGCGCGAGGCCATGGCCCGGACCAACGGGTCGTCGGCGTTGAGGATCGCGGTGCCGCCGTCCTCCGCGGCGGGCAGCGCCTCCACCAACTCGCCCTTGGCCTGGGCGATCTGCTCCCGGCCGCCGAACTCGCCGATGTGGGCGGTGCCGACGTTGAGGACCAGGCCGATCCTCGGGGGCGTCAGATCGGCCAGGTAGCGGATGTGTCCGATGCCGCGCGCGCCCATCTCCAGTACCAGGAAACGGGTTTCCCGGGTGGCGGACAGGGCTGTCAGCGGCAGCCCGATCTCGTTGTTGAGCGAGCCGGGCGTGAACACGGTCGGCGCCTTGGTGCGCAGCACCTGGGCGATGAGGTCCTTGGTACTGGTCTTGCCGGCCGAGCCGGTGAGGGCCACGAGGGTCGCGCCGAGCCGTCGTACGACATGGCGGGCGAGGGCGCCGAGGGCGGTCTGGACGTCGTCCACGACGATCGCGGGCACGCCGACGGGGCGCGACGCCAGCACGGCGGCCGCGCCCTGTGCGACCACCTGGGCGGCGAAGTCGTGGCCGTCCACGTGTTCGCCCACGAAGGCGGCGAACAGGCTGCCCGGGCCCGCCTCACGGGAGTCCCGGACGACCTCCCCGGTGACCTGGACGGACGGATCCGGTATGTCGTGCGTCTGCCCGCCGACGACTTCTGCGATCTCGGCGAGGGAGAGGGCGATCACAAGTTCATCCCTGGGTCTTCTGGATAGCTTCGCGAAGCACCTGGCGGTCGTCGAAGGGACGGACCACACCGGCGATGTCCTGGCCCTGCTCGTGGCCCTTGCCGGCCACCAGCACGGTGTCGCCGGGGTGCGCGCGGGCGACAGCGGCGGCGATCGCGGCGGCCCGGTCCTCGAAGAGGAGCACCTCGCCGCGCTCGTGGGCGGGCACCGAGGCCGCGCCCTCGAGCATGGCGGCGAGGATGGCGAGGGGGTCTTCGGAGCGGGGGTTGTCTGAGGTCAGTACGGCCGTGTCGGCGAGCCGGGCCGCGGCGGCTCCCATCGGGGCGCGTTTGGTCCTGTCGCGGTCGCCGCCGCAGCCGAGGACGATCAGCAGCCGGCCCTTGGTGACCTTGCGCAGGGCCCTGAGGACCGACTCGACGGCGTCCGTCTTGTGCGCGTAGTCGACGACCGCCAGGTAGGGCTGGCCGGCGTCCACGCGCTCCAGGCGGCCCGGGACGCCCGGGACGGCGGCGATGCCGTCGGCGGCGGTCTGCGGGTCGAGCCCGGCGGCGGCGAGGGCGACGATCGCGGCGAGGGTGTTCGCCACGTTGAAGGGGCCCGGCAGCGGCGACTTGGCGGCGACCTCGACGCCCTCGGGCCCGACGACGGTGAACGTCGAGTCCATCGGGCCGATGTGGACGTGGGCGGCACGCCAGTCGGCGTCCGGGTGGCCCTCGGCGGAGTAGGTGACGACCGGGACGGAGGCCTCCCGGGCGAGCCTGCGGCCGTACTCGTCGTCGATGTTGACCACCCCGCGTCTGCTGCGTTCCGGGGTGAACAACTGTGCCTTGGCCCGGTAGTAGTCCTCCATGTCGGAGTGGAACTCCATGTGTTCCGGGCTGAGGTTGGTGAAGACGGCGATGTCGAAGACGCAGCCGTCGACCCGGCCGAGGACCAGGGCGTGGCTGGAGACCTCCATGGCGACCGCCTCGACGCCGCGCTCGCGCATGACGGCGAACAGCGCCTGGAGGTCGGTGGCCTCGGGGGTGGTGCGCTCGGACTTGATGCGCTCCTCGCCGACGCGCATCTCGACGGTGCCGATCAGCCCGGTGGTGCGCGAGCCCTTGAGCCCGCCCTCGACCAGGTAGGCCGTGGTGGTCTTGCCGGAGGTGCCGGTGATGCCGATCTGGAGCAGGTCGCCGCCCGGACGGCCGTAGATGGTGGCCGCGAGTTCACCCATCCGCGCGCGCGGGTCGTCGACGACCAGGACCGGCAGGCCGGTCGCGGCGGCGCGCCCGGCGCCCGTCGGGTCGGTCAGCACGGCGACCGCGCCGAGGCCGGCGGCCTGGGCGACGAAGTCGGCGCCGTGCAGCCGGGCGCCCGGCAGGGCCGCGTACACGTCGCCGGGGCGGACCGCGCGCGAGTCGTGGGTGATGCCGGTGACCTCGACCGCGCGGTTCACGGTGTCCGGTTCGGCGGCACCCAGCTGACCGGCGAGTTCCGCGAGGGGTGTGGCGGAGACCTGAGCCGGCCTGGGCGGCCCCGGGTACGTCACGGAAGCGCCCTTCTGGGTGGTTTGGGACTGATCAGCGTGTGGCACGGCGGTGAGCGTACCGGGCGCACCCGCTCCGGAGCGAAGTGAGGGCTGTGGGGCCCTTTGGTTCCCGGGATCGGGGGTGATCGTTGTCACGAGCTCGTTCCTGGTGGTCTGTACGAAGCGCTGCGGCGCTGATCAGGACTGGTGTCGGGGCTGGTTCAGGGCTGGTTCGGGGACTGGTGGCGGGCCGGGTCCAGGGGCCGGCTGTCAGGGCTTGTAGTCGACGGGCAGCTTCGCCGCCTTGGCTCCGGTCGGCGGGATCTGGAGGGTCTTGAGGGCGAACTCCATCACCTGCTTGTAGATCGGGCCGCAGATCTGGCCACCGAAGTAGCTGCCGGTGGTGGCGTTCTGGATGGCGCAGTAGACGGTGACGCGCGGATTGTCCGCAGGTGCGAACCCGGCGAACGACGAGGTGTAGCCGCGGTACCTGCCGGTGGCCGGATCCACCCGGTTGGCGGTGCCGGTCTTGCCGGCCACGTTGTAGCCGGGGATGGCCGCCTTGGCGCCGGTGCCCTGTTCGTCGTCGACCACGGACTCCAGCATCTCGGCGAGGGTCTTGGCGGTCTTCTCGCTGACCACACGGGTCTTCTTGGGCTGTGCGGCCGGGGTGAATCGGCCGTCGGCGCCCTTGGTGCCGCGGACCAGGGTGGGTTCGACGCGGACCCCGCCGTTGGCGATCGTCGAGTAGACGGAGGCCGCCTGCATCGCGTTGATGGAGAAGCCCTGGCCGAAAGGAATCGTGTACTGCTGCGACGTCGACCACTTGGACGGCGAGGCCAGGATGCCCTGGGTCTCACCGGGGAAGCCGAGTCCCGTGGAGCTGCCGATGCCGAACTTGCGCAGGTACGAGTAGAGGACCTGGTTGGCCTGCTCCTGGGTCTTGCCGAGCTGGCCGGTGGCGAGGATGGTGCCGATGTTGCTGGACTTGGCGAGCACGCCGTTGAGCGTGAGGTACCAGGTGGCGTGGTCGACGTCGTCCTTGAAGGAGCGGTCGCCGCGGTGCAGCCGGTTGGGCACCACCACGCGGGTCAGCGGGGAGGCGACGTTCTCCTGGAGGACGGCGGCCATCGACATGACCTTGGCGGTGGAACCGGGCTCGTAGGCGTCCTGGAGGGCCGCGTTGCCCATGTCGGCGGAGCGGGCCGTCGACAGGTCGTTCGGGTCGAAGCCGGGCGAGTTGGCCATGGCCAGGATCTGACCGGTCTTGGTGTCCTGGACGATCACGTAGCCGCGGTCGGCCTTGGACTTCTTGACCTGCTCGGTGATGGCGTTCTGCGCGGCCCACTGGATGTCGCGGTCGATGGTCAGCTCGACGTCGGAGCCGGGCACCGCCGGGGTCTCGGTGGAGCCCGCGGTGGGCACCTCGCGGCCGCCGGACTGGGCGTAGCGGATCTTGCCGTCCTTGCCGGTCAGCTCCTTGTCGAGCTGCTGCTCGACGCCGCCGCCGCCCTTGCCCTCGGCGTTGACCCAGCCCAGTATCCCGGCGGCCAGGTCGCCGTTCGGGTACACGCGCTGGCTGCTGGGGTCGGCGAAGACGCCGGCCAGCACGTTGACGGTGTTGCGGTCGGTCGCGGCCTTGTTGACGAGGGCGGCCTTCAGGTCCTTGATCTGCTTCCAGACCTGCGGGGTCTGCCGGGCGGCGAGCCGCACGTAGCGCAGTTCCTTGTTCTTCGGCCGCAGCAGCTCGAGGAGGTCGGCCTGGTCCTTGCCGAGGATCGGGGCGAGCAGCGCGGCGGCCTGCTCGGGGCCGTCGTCCACCTTGAGCTGCTTGGCGGTGAACATCGTGGGGTCGGCGGTGATGTCGTACGCGTCCTCGCTGATCGCCAGCGCCACGCCGTTGCGGTCGGTGATCCCGCCGCGCTCGGCGGCCAGGGTGTGCACGACGTACCGGTTCAGCTCGGCCTTCGCCGCGTAGGCGCTGGCGTCGACGGCCTGGACCTGGAGCAGGCGCCCCACGAAGACCAGCATCACCAGGGTCAGGGCGAGGCCGACCATGCGCAGCCGGGGGCGGGGGCTGCCGAGCCGCAGCGGGCGCTGGGCAGGCGGCCGTGGCGCGCCAGGACGGCGGACCGGGCGGGAGCCGGGACCTGGCTGCCGCCGGACGGCGCCCCGGGGGTCCCGGGGGCGGGGCGGCTTGGCGGGGCCGGGCACGCGGCGGCGCGGCGGTTCCCTGTCGGACACTTCCGTCACCTGCCGGGGGTCGTCGCGGTCGGGGGCGTCGGGATCGGGGGCGGGGTGGTCACCGGTGCCGGGGCCAGGGCCGGGGCGGAGGCCGTGGCCGTCGTCACCGGCGCCGGGGCGGCGGCCGTCGGAGCCGGCGCCTCGGCGGACGGCGGCACCATGCCGGACGGCGGCACCGCGCCGGACTGCGTGCCGACGGCCTCCGGGGCGAGCGGCTGGGCGGTGCGCGCGGCGGGCTGGAGCAGGGCGGCCGGGCTCGGTACGCCCTTGACCGTGCCGTCCTGACCGAGGAAGGCCGGGTCGCCGCCGGGGACCATGCCGAGTTCACGGGCCCGGCGCTGGAGGGCGTCGGGGGCGGAGTAGGCGTCGATGTCCCGTTGCAGCGCCTGTTCCTCGTCGGTGAGGTTCTTCGTCCGCTTCTGCAGGTCGTCGAGTTTGAACGAGCCTTCGCTGAGAGCGGAGTTCAGCACCAGCAGGCCGATCAGACCGCCGCCGAGGAGCAGGACGACGAGCAGGACGAACGGGGTACGGGCGGCCTGGTTGGCGCGGCCGGGCGGAAAGAGCCGGGCGAGCCGGGCGGCCCGCCCCTTCAGCTCGGGTTTCCTACTCACGTGTCCTCCGGTGGGACCGGGGACCCCGCGTGCTCACGCCGCTCATTCAATGGACTCCCTGATGCGCTGGGCTCCCCGAAGACGCGCGGGCGCGGCCCGGCGGTTCTCGGCGACCTCTTCCTCGGTGGGAAGTTCGGCACCACGCGTGAGCAGCTTGAGCCGCGGCTGGTACTGCTCGGGCACGACCGGCAGTCCGGGCGGAGCGGTGGTGGCGGCACCGGCCGCGAACACCTGCTTCACCAGACGGTCTTCGAGCGAGTGGTACGACAGTACGGCGATCCGTCCGCCGACCGCGAGGGCCTGCACGGCGGCCGGGATCGCCCTTTCCAGCACGGACAGTTCGCCGTTGACCTCGATGCGCAGGGCCTGGAAGGTGCGCTTGGCGGGGTTGCCGCCGGTGCGCTTGGCGGCCTGCGGCAGCGCGTCCCGGATCAGCTCCACGAGCCGGGCACTGTTGCTGAACGGCTCCTTCTCGCGCTCCCGGACGACCGCCGAGACGATCCGCTTGGCCTGCTTCTCCTCGCCGTACGCGTAGAGGATGCGGACGAGTTCGCCGGCCGGGTAGGTGTTCAGGACCTCGGCGGCGCTGATGCCGGTCGTCTGGTCCATGCGCATGTCCAGGGGGGCGTCCTGGGCGTAGGCGAAGCCTCGGCCGGCCTCGTCCAGCTGCATGGAGGAGACGCCGAGGTCGAACAGCACGCCCTGCACGCGCGCGATGCCGAGACGTTCGAGGACGTCGGGGAGTTCGTCGTAGACGGCGTGCACCAGGGTGGCGCGCTCGCCGAAGGGGGCGAGCCGCTCGCCGGACAGGCGCAGCGCCTCCTTGTCGCGGTCCAGGGCGACCAGACGGGCCTCGGGGAAGCGGGTCAGCAGTGCCTCGCTGTGGCCGCCGAGGCCGAGGGTGCAGTCGACGACCACGCTTCCGGGCGCCTCCAGTGCGGGTGCCAGCAGATCCAGGCACCGCTGGAGCATCACCGGGACGTGTCGACTCTCGCTCAAGGGGGCCTCTCAGGTCCGCGCGGGGGATACGCACCGCCGGGTCCCCGCCCGCTCGGTACGCGCGCCGCGCACGTGGGGAGACGGTCCGGGCGCCGTGCCGGGTCTCCAGGGGATTTCACCAGCGGGGAGAGCCTCGCCTCCCGCTTCGCGCCACTTTAGTCCACCGTGTCGCGCGGTCAATCAACCGGCCTGCGCGTCGCGTACGGCTTCGCCGCCGGGGCGGCAATAGGAAAGGAATCACCCGTACGGACCCGGTTTGCCCTCCGTGTGGGTTAGCTCACAACAAGCCACGATGACGTTCTTTGTCCCCTCTCACAGGAGGCCGTGACCAGCAGTGACCAGTAACGTCGTCACCATGACGACTTCCGCAGCAGCTCCCACTGGATCCGAAGGCGCCATAACCACCGGCGGCACCGTGACGGATCGCCTGGTCGACGCCAACCGGACCTACGCCGGCGCCTTCACCGACCCCGGCATGGACGCCCGGCCCGTCCTGCACGTGGCCGTGGTGGCCTGCATGGACGCGCGTCTCGACCTGCACAAGGCGCTGGGCCTGCAGCTCGGCGACTGCCACACGATCCGCAACGCCGGCGGCGTGGTGACCGACGACGTGATCCGCTCGCTCACGATCAGCCAGCGCAAGCTCGGCACGCGCAGCATCGTCCTCATCCACCACACGGGCTGCGGCCTGGAGGCCCTCACCGAGGACTTCCGCACCGAGCTGGAGATGGAGGTGGGCCAGCGCCCGGCCTGGGCGGTGGAGTCCTTCCGCGACGTGGACCAGGACGTACGCCAGTCCATGCAGCGGGTGCGCACGTCCCCGTTCCTCCTCCACGCCGACGACGTCCGCGGCTTCGTCTTCGACGTCCGCACCGGCCTCCTGCGCGAGGTCGACCCGGCCTGACCCCGCCCGGCCCGGCGGACACTCCCGAGGTCAGGGGTCCGGCGCCGGGAGTTCCGAAGGCCCGGGCCGACGGGGGCGGGGCGGACGCGGTCCCCGACCGGGATCCGGTGATCCGGCACCGCCCCCGGCCGAGGAAGCCGTCCGGCCCCGAGCCGGCACCCGGCCCGGCGGACCGCCCAGGCCCAGACAGCCCCGGCTCCGACAGCCCCGCCCCTCCCGCCCGCGCCGAGGGACCGGGCCGTCACGGCCGAGGCGGCCCCCCTGCCCGGTCGGCACGGCCGCACCCGCCACGGCCGACGCGACCGGCTCGCCCCGACGCGCTCGGCCCTCCCCGACGCGCCCAGCTCCCCTCGGCGCGCTCGCCGGTCCCCTTTCCCGTCGCCCCGGCCGCCCCACTCCCCCTCCGCTCACCCCCTCCGGCCACCCCCTCCGGCCGGTCCCCTCGGACCGGCAAGCAGACCGGGCGACCCGGAACGGGGGTGGTGGAAGCTGTCTGTGGGCTGTCGAATAGGCGGCCGAATGCCCGTAAGGCCGACATAGTGCGGGCAGTTGTCCACAGGCGAGTGACACGAATCGGTAACGGCAGCAAGAATGCGGTGTGAGGCGTCGCGCGGAACCATCCACGCGTGGCGTCCGTGTTCGGGGTGGGCCGGTTACGCGAGACGGAGCGCCGGCCCGGGCAATAACGGGCCGAGGAGGGCCGGGTGACGACCTATGACGATCGAGCGAGCCTCACTGATCTGACCGCGACTGTGGAGCGGGTCCGCAGTTCGGTGGAGGGTGTGATCGAGGGCAAGCCCGAAGTCGTACGGCTTTCGCTGACCGTGCTGCTCGCCGAGGGGCATCTTCTGATCGAGGATGTCCCGGGCGTGGGCAAGACGATGCTGGCGAAGGCTCTGGCGCGGTCCATCGACTGCACGGTGCGGCGCATCCAGTTCACACCCGACCTGCTGCCGTCGGACATCACCGGCGTGTCCATCTGGGACCAGCAGCGCAGGGACTTCGAGTTCAAACCGGGCGCGATCTTCGCCCAGATCGTGATCGGCGACGAGATCAACCGCGCCTCGCCCAAGACCCAGTCCGCGCTGCTGGAGTCGATGGAGGAGCGGCAGGTCACCATCGACGGGCAGACCTACGAACTGCCCAGCCCGTTCATGGTGGTGGCCACCCAGAACCCGGTCGAGATGGAGGGCACCTACCCGCTCCCCGAGGCCCAGCGCGACCGCTTCATGGCCCGTGTCTCGGTCGGCTACCCCAGCGTGGAGGCCGAGTTGCAGATGCTCGACATCCACGGCGCGGTCAACCCCCTGGACGACCTCCAGCCGGTGGCCCACGCGCACGACATCGTGAAGCTGGTCGAGGCCGTGCGGGGCGTCCATGTCGCCGAGACCGTACGGCGGTACGCGGTGGACCTGGTCTCCGCCACCCGCAACCACCCCGACCTCAGACTCGGCGCCTCCCCGCGCGCGACACTGCACCTGCTGCGCGCGGCGAAGGCGTCCGCCGCCCTGAGCGGCAGGGAGTACGCGCTGCCGGACGACGTGCAGGCGCTCGCCGTGGCGGTACTGGCCCACCGCCTGCTGCCCACCGCCCAGGCCCAGCTCAACCGGCGCACCGCCGAGCAGGTCGTGCAGGAGATCCTCCAGCGCGTCCCGGTGCCCGCGGCCCCCCAGCAGCAGTCCGGTTTCGGCGGTCTGGGCCGGGGTGTGCCGGCGTATCCCCAGCAGCCCCCGCGGAGTCTGTGATGGGCGCCCCGGCGGAGGCCGACCGCGAGGAGTCGGGCGGTGTCCGCACGGCCCTGGCCGGGCTGACCACCCGCGGCCGTTCCTTCCTGGCGGCCGGCATCGCCGCGGTGGTCTGCGCGTACGTACTCGGCCAGGCCGATCTGCGTCCGGTCGGACTGCTGCTCGCCGTGCTGCCGCTGATCTGCGCGGCCGTGCTCTACCGCACCCGCTACCGGGTGGCCGGCAGCCGCCGGCTCTCCCCCTCGCGGGTGCCGGCCGCCGGGGAGGCCCGGGTCCATCTGCGGATGGACAACGTCTCGCGGCTGCCCACCGGCCTGCTGATGCTCCAGGACCGGGTGCCCTACGTCCTCGGCCCGCGCCCGCGGTTCGTCCTGGACCGGGTGGAGCCGGGCGGCCGCCGCGAGGTGTCCTACCGGGTCCGCTCCGACCTGCGCGGCCGCTATCCGCTGGGCCCGCTCCAGCTGCGCCTGACCGATCCGTTCGGCATGTGCGAACTGACCCGTTCCTTCTCGACGTTCGACACCCTGACCGTCATCCCGAAGACGGAGCCGCTGCCGCCGATCCGGCTCGGCGGCGAGGCCAAGGGGTACGGCGACGGGCGGCAGCGCTCGCTGGCCCTGGCCGGCGAGGACGACGTGATCCCGCGCGGCTACCGCTACGGCGACGACCTGCGCCGGGTGCACTGGCGCTCCACCGCCCGCTACGGCGAGCTGATGGTGCGCCGCGAGGAGCAGCCGCAGCGCGCCCGCTGCACGGTCCTGCTGGACACCCGGGGCCTCGCCTACGAGGGCGCGGGCCCCGACTCGGCGTTCGAGTGGGCGGTCTCCGGCACCGCCTCGGTCCTGGTCCACATGCTCGAACGCGGCTTCTCGGTGCGGCTGTTGACGGACACCGGCAGCTCGGTGCCCGGCGAGGGCTCCGACGGCTTCGCGGGGTCCGGCCAGGAGTCGGCGGACGCGGCCGGGCTGATGATGGACACCCTGGCCGTGATCGACCACTCGGACGGCACGGGCCTGTCCCGGGCGTACGACGTGCTGCGCGGCGGGAACGAGGGGCTGCTGGTGGCCTTCCTGGGCGACCTGGACGAGGAGCAGGCGGCGGTGGCCGCCAAGATGCGCCAGCGCAGCGGCGGTGCCGTGGCGTTCGTGCTGGACCCGGACACCTGGACCAGGGAGCCGAGCGACGTACCCGCCCCGGGCAACGCGCACGGGGAACGGCTGCGGATGCTGCGCGAGGCCGGCTGGACGGTGATGGGGGTGGAGCGCGGCGCCTCGCTCCCCGAGCTGTGGCGGCAGGCCGACCGGGAGCGCGCCGGGGTGGCCGCGGTGAGCGGGGAGGCACGGGCATGAGCGGCCGGGCCCGTCTCACCCTGTGCGCGGCGGCGGCGACGCTGATGGCGTCCTGCGCGCTGCTGCCCCTGGTCACCCCGATGACCTGGCTGTTCCAGGCGGCGTTCCTGGTGGCGGTGCAGACCGGTGTGGGCGCGGCGGCCCGCCGGGTGCCGCTGGCCCGGACGCTGACCGTGGCCGCGCAGGCGCTGGCCACGCTGCTGATGCTGACCCTGGTCTTCGCCCGGCAGTACGCGGTCCTCGGCCTGCTCCCCGGCCCGGACGTCTTCCGGCACTTCGCCGAGCTGCTCCAGCAGGGCTCCGAGGACGTCAGCCGGTACGCGATACCCGCTCCGCTGACCGACGGCATCCGGCTGATGGTGATCGGCGGGGTGCTGGTGGTCGGGCTGATCGTGGACACCCTCGCGGTGACCTTCCGCAACGCGGCCCCGGCCGGACTGCCGCTGCTCGCGCTGTACTCGGTGGCGGCGGGTCTGACGAACGACGATCCGATCGAGTGGCTGCTGTTCCTGATCGGGGCGACCGGCTATCTGATGCTGCTCCTCGCCGAGGGCCGGGACCGGCTCTCGCAGTGGGGGCGGGTGTTCGGCGGGGTGTCCCGTCCGGGCGGGCAGGAGGGTGGAGCGGCCCCGGCGCGCCACGGGGGCCGGATCGGCGTCGCCGTGCTCGGCATCGCCGTGCTGGTCCCGAACGTCATGCCCTCGATCCAGGGCGGTCTGCTGGGCCCCGCCGGCACCGGTGTCGGCGTGGGCGACGGAAGCGGCGGCACGATCTCCGCGGTCAACCCGCTGGTGTCGCTGCGGGACAGCCTCAACGTGGACGAGGACCGCCAGGTGCTGTCCCTGCGGACCAGCACCGACGACGTCTCCGACCTGTATCTGCGGATCGTCTCCCTGGACGACTTCGACGGCACCACCTGGAAGCCGGCCCAGCGGCACATCACCAGCGTGCCGGACAAGCTCCCGACCCCGGCCGGCCTGGGCTCCGACGTCAAGCGGACGACGGTCAGGACCACCGTCTCGGCCGCCGACTGGTACGCCCAGGACTGGCTTCCGATGCCGTACCCGCCGAGCGGGGTGAAGATCGCCGGGACCTGGCGCTACGAGCCGGTCGGGATGACCCTCGTCGGCGACCACGGGCAGAACACGCGCGGTGAGACCTACCAGGTCACCAGCCTGGACGTGCAGCCGACGGCGGACCAGCTGGCCGACGCCCCGGAGCCGTCGGCGGCCTTGGTGAAGGAGTACACCAAGGTGCCCTCCTCGCTGCCGTCGGTGGTGGCGAAGACGGCCAAGGAGATCACCGCGGGCTCGACCAGCCACTACGAGCAGGCGGTCAGGCTCCAGGACTACTTCGCCGTGACCGGCGGCTTCCAGTACGACACCGAGGTGCAGGTCGGCCGGGGCGAGGGCGCGATCGCGAACTTCCTGAAGCAGAAGCGCGGCTTCTGTGTGCACTTCTCCTTCGCGATGGCGGCGATGGCCCGCACGCTGGGCATCCCGGCCCGGGTGGCGGTGGGCTTCGCGCCCGGCACCCCGCAGGCGGACGGCACGGTCTCGGTGGGGCTGAAGGACGCGCACGCCTGGCCCGAGCTGTACTTCGAGGGCGTGGGCTGGACCCGCTTCGAGCCGACCCCGACCCGGGGTACGACGCCGTCCTACACGGTGTCGAACACGCCCGGCTCCTCCGTGCCGGACGAGGCCCTGCCGTCCAAGGGCACGTCGGCGGAGCCGTCGGTCTCGGCCTCGGCGAGCGAGAGCTGCACGGCCCAGCTGCGCAAGCTGGACGCCTGCGCGAGCCCGTCGGCGACCACCGCGGTGGCGGGCGGCGACAGCGGCTTGCCGTGGTGGCTGCGGTGGGTGCCCGTGGGACTCGTCGTGCCGGTACTGCCCCTGGCGCCGATGCTGTGGCGGCGGCTGCTGCGCAGGAGACGGCTCGGGGGCTACGCCCGTACTCCGGAGGGGCTGACCGCGCACACGCTCGCGGTCTGGCAGGAGCTGACCGACACCGCCTGGGACTTCGGCATCCTGCCGGACGATTCCCTGACCCCGCGCAACTCGGCCGCCCGGATCGTCCGGCTCGGGTCCCTCGACCCGGTCACGGAGGCCTCGGTGCACCGGGTGGCGGACGCGGTCGAACAGGTGCTGTACGCGCCGCGGCCACGGCCGACGGCGGGGCTCGCCGAGGACGTCCGCCGGGTGGTGACCGCACTGGGCGCCAGGGCCGGCGTCCCGGCCCGTCTCAGGGCGGTGCTCGTGCCGCGTTCGCTGGTGCGGGTGGTGTGGGCGGCCTCGGCCGGGTGGGCACGGCTGCGGGCCCGGCTGACGATGGCCCGGCCGGCCCCGCGCAAACCGTCGGAGCAGCGGAGCTGACGGCCGGCCCGGCCAACGGACCGGCCAACGGGCCGACGACCGGATCGACGGCCGGACCGACGGCCGAGGGGTGACCACCTGGTGGTGGTCACCCCTCGGTCCTGCTGGAGGTACGGGCGTCAGTGGCCCTGTTCGTCGCGGCGGCGCTGCCAGCGCTCCTCGATGCGGTCCATCATCGAGCGCTTCGGCCGGCCCTGGCGACGGGCCTGCGGCCCTCCCGCGGGCTGCTCGCCGGGCTTGGGGGCCTTGCGCCAGCCGGTGACCGCGAGCACCGCGCAGCCGAGCATGACGAGGAAGCCCACGACACTGACCCAGATCTGCTGTGCGACCATTCCGGCCATGAGGAGCGCGATACCCACGAGGAATCCGGCGACCGCCTGGTAGACCCGTCGCCGGGTGAACGTCCGCAGCCCGTTTCCCTCAAGCGCTGTCGCGAACTTGGGGTCTTCGGCGTACAGCGCTCGCTCCATCTGCTCAAGCATTCGCTGCTCGTGCTCCGAGAGCGGCACGGCGTCCTCCTCATCGTGCAGTCGCCGGGGCGACCCGGGGGGTCCCTTCAGGATAGGCAGGGAATCGCCCCCGTGAAACCCGCCCCTCTAGGCCAATTGGCCAACCGGAACCCGCCACGGCGATCCCGGCTCGCTGAGGCTTCCATTCCCCAGTGGCCGACCCGTCATGCCGGGTGGTCTCCCTCGATCATACGGCGCAAACCCCTCGATCGGGGGGCCTGTGGCGTACTCCATCCGCTGTCGAGCCCCTGATCAGGGGCTCGACACAGGAGGCCCTCAGACCTCCGCGGCACCCGGTGTCTCACCGAGCACGTGCAGCTGGGTGGCGACGGAGTGGAAGGCCGGCAGCTCGGCCGCGGCGGCCTCCAGCCTGAGCAGGGCGTCGAGGGCGCCGGGCTCGGTGTCCACCAGGACGCCGGGGACCAGGTCGGCGAAGACCCGCACGCCGTGCACGGCGGCCACGGTGAGGCCGGCACCCTCGACCAGGCCGGTGAGCTGCTCGGTGGTGAAGCGGCGCGGCACGGGGTCGCCGCTGCCCCAGCGGCCGTCGGGGTCCTCCAGGGCCTGCTTGGCCTCCTTGAAGTGGCCGGCGAGGGCCCGGGCGACCACGGCCCCGCCGAGCCCGGCGGCGAGCAGGCTGAGGACGCCCTCGGAGCGCAGCGCGGCCACCGCGTTGGCCACGCCCTCGGCCGGGTCGTCGACGTACTCCAGGACGCCGTGGCACAGCACCGCGTCGTGGCCGCCGCGCTCGACCACGTCGAACAGGCCGTGGACGTCGCCCTGGACGCCCTTGACCCGGTCGGCGACGCCGGCCTCGGCGGCGCGGCGCTCCAGTGCGAACAGCGCGTTCGGGCTGGGGTCGACGACGGTGACGCGGTGGCCGAGGCGGGCGAGGGGGACGGCGAAGTTGCCGCTGCCGCCGCCGGTGTCGAGGACGTCCAGCGCGTTCCGGCCGGTGGCCTTGACCCGGCGGTCGAGGGCGTCCTGGAGGACCTCCCAGACCACGGCGGTGCGGAGAGAGGCGCGGGGTCGAGTGGGGTCCGGCACGGCAGTTGACTCCTCGGCGCGGCACCGCCTGTTGCCCGGCGGCGCGAACTCGGTGCCTCCCCGGCCCGCTGCGGGAGAAGGGGAGGCTTCAGGCGCTCTCCACCCTATTGCCTCCGGTGCCTCGCCTGGTCATCCCGCTCGGCCGGCCGTCCCGCCGGGCGGTGTCCGCCGTCCCGGCCGTCCCGCGTCGGGCAGCCCTCTTCCCGGGGTGGCGTCCGGCTGTTCCCCTTCCTGGCGGCGGGGCTGCGGCAGCACCGGCTGGAGGACGAGCATCCGCTCGACGATGCGCAGGAACATCGCGACGTCGCGTATGAGGTCGTCGGCGTCGCGGCGGGTGGCGGCGCCCTGGATGCCCGCCTCGGCGCGGGCCCGGCGGGCGGCGCCGGAGGCGAACAGGGCGCTCCACTCCGTCAGCTCGGGGGTGACCTCGGGGAGCACCTCCCAGGCGCTGCGGATGCGGGCCCGGCGCCGGGGCGAGGTCTCGGGGCGGGCCCGGGCCGCGAGCACGGCGGCGGCGGTCCGCAGGGCGGCCAGGTGGGCGGTCGCGTAGCGCTCGTTCGGGGTGGCGAGCCGCTCGGCCTCGTCGAGGGCGGCACGGGCCTGGGTGAGCAGGTCGAGGGCGGCGGGCGGAGCCGTGGCCCGGCGGAGCACGGGGTGCACGTCGCTCGCCGGGCCGGTCAGTGAGGGGGCAGGGCCGGTGGCGCGGCGCCCGTGGGCGGCGGCCGCTGAGGAGTTGGCCATGACGAACCTCCTGTCGTCTGGGTGACGGCTCCCTTACCCGGGGTGCCGTATGTGCCCATCGTGCGGTATGCCACTGACAATCCGTTCTGACCTGGGCTTTCGCTTCGCTCGAAGGTTCGGGCCGGTTTTCACGCTGCCCGGTCGGTTCAAAGACGGGGCGGATCTGGAAGAGGGGGGAAGGTGCACGGCGTACCGGTCACTGCCGAGCGCCTCGGGCTGAGAGGCCCGCGCGGCTGGGCGTTGCGGGGGATCTCCCTGGACGCCGGGCCCGGCCCGCTGCTCGCGGTCGAGGGGCCCTCCGGCTCCGGCCGCTCCTGTCTGCTGCTCGCGCTCACCGGCCGGATGAAGGTCACCAAGGACACCGCGTGCGTCGGCCCGGCGCCGCCAGGTGTGGACGCTGGACCGGCCGCATCCTGAGCTGAGCCTGTGAGGACGGCCATGACCTCCCCTGCGGTGCCCGCCGGGCCCGCCGTTCCTGTGAGAATCGGGACCATGGAAAGCAGCAGCACCACGGGCGGCAGCACTCGGCGTGAGGCCACCCGGCAGAAGCTCTACGAGGCCGCCGTCACGCTCATCGCCGAGCAGGGCTTCTCCGCCACCACGGTGGACGAGATCGCCGAACGGGCCGGGGTCGCGAAGGGCACCGTCTACTACAACTTCGCGAGCAAGTCGGTCCTCTTCGAGGAGTTGCTGCGGCACGGCGTCGGCCTCCTCAGCGCCTCCCTGAAGGAGGCTGCCGAGCGGACCGCGCGGGAGGGCGGCAGCCGGGTCGACGCGCTGGACGCGATGGTCCGCGCGGGCCTCGTCTTCATCGACCGCTACCCGGCCTTCACCCAGCTCTACGTGGCCGAGCTGTGGCGCACCAACCGGGCCTGGCAGTCCACCCTGACGGTGGTCAGGCAGCAGGCCGTGGCGGTCGTCGAGGGCGTGCTGCGCGAGGGCGTGGCGAACGGCGAGTTCAGCGAGGAGATCGACGTCCAGCTGACGGCGGCCGCGCTGGTCGGCATGGTGCTGGTGGCCGCGCTGGACTGGAAGTCCTTCCAGCCGGAGCGCTCCCTGGACGACGTCCACGCGGCCCTGTCCCGGCTGTTGCAGGGCCGGGTGAGCGGGAAGGGCTGAACCGCCGGGCACGGCACGCGCGCGTGGGCGCACGAAGGCGCCGGTCCCCGGTGGCCGCGTCCCCCGCGGACCGCCGTCGGACCGGCGCCTTCCGTGCTCCCCCGTGCCCCCGTGCTCCCCCCGGTTTCCCGTGGTTCCCCCGGGTCTCCTCTCCCCCGTGTCTCGCTTCCGCCGACGCGAATCGGCGGAAGGAGCGGTCGAGGGCGCCGGCCCGTTTCCGCCGCCCCGTGTCGGCGGTACCGGACCCCGCGCCCCTTCCCGTGTCTCCACTCTCTCGTCCCCGCAGGTGGCGCCCCATCCGCGCAGGTACTCAACTCGGGCCCTGGGTATCCGTACTCAGATCTGCGCACGCGGCCCCAGGACGCGCGGTCGGCGACTGGCTACGATCGCGTCCGTGTCGGTACTCCCCTTGGTCTTCACCAGCGGCTGGGCCAGCGGAATCAACGCGTACGCGGTGGTGCTGCTGCTCGGCCTGTTCGGCGCGACGGGCCTGAGCGACGAGGTCCCCGCGACGCTCCAGCGCCCCGAGGTCCTGATCGTCGCGGGCGTGCTGTTCCTGTGCGAGGCGGTCGCCGACAAGATCCCGTACGTCGACTCGGTCTGGGACTCCGTGCACACGGTGGTCCGGCCGGTGGCGGGCGCCTGGGTCGGGGCGCTGCTCGCCGGGCACAGCGGCTCCCTGTCGGACGTGGTCGCCGGGCTGGTCGGCGGTTCCACCGCGCTGGCCAGCCACACCGTCAAGGCCGGGACCCGGATGGCCGTCAACACCTCCCCGGAGCCGTTCAGCAACATCGCGCTGAGCCTGGCGGAGGATCTCGGGGTCGCCGGGATCGTGACGTTCGCGGTGTTCCACCCGCTGCCGGCGGCGGTCATCGCGGCGGTGCTGCTGGCCGGCGGCCTGATCGTGCTGGTGTTCCTGGTCTCCCGGATCCGGCGGTTCCGGCGCCGCCGGGCCCAGCGCCGGGAGGAGCGCCGGCTGGCGGCGCGCACGGGCGGGCCACCCGGCTGAGCGGACCGCCCGGCGGGACTGTCGGTGGCGGTCGATAAAGTCGCGGGCATGGGACGGATTGCGGTGATCGGCGCCGGCATGGGCGCCATGGCGGCGGCCGCCCGGCTGGCCGTCGCGGGCCACCGGGTGACGGTGTACGAGCGCACGGAGACGTACGGCGGCGCGGTGCGCCGCTTCGAGCGCGACGGGTTCGCCTTCGACACCGGCCCGGGGCTGCTGCCGCTGCCCGCCGTCTACCGCGACCTGTTCGTCAAGACCGGCAAGGAGCCGCTGGAGGACCGGGTCGGACTGGTCCAGGTGGACCCGTCGTCCCGGCACGTCTTCGCGGACGGCACGGAGGTGTCGCTGCCGAACGCGTCCCGCGCGGGCGTCGTCGCCGCGCTGGACGAGGCTCTCGGCGCGGGCGCCGGGCAGCGCTGGGGCGACTTCCTGGTGCGGGCCCGGGAGGCCTGGGACCGCACCCGGCGTCCGCTCCTGGAGGAGCCGCTGTGGCCGGACTGGCAGGTGCTGGCCGAGCGGGAGCCGTACCCGTCGGTGCCGCACAGGAGGCTGCTGCGCACCCGCCGGGCGAGCACCCTGGCCGAGGTCGGCGCCTGGGAGCTGCGGGACCCGCGGCTGGCCCAGCTGCTGGACGGCCACGCGCTCGGTCACGGCCTCGATCCCGGGACCGCCCCGGCGAGCGCGGCCGTGCTGCCGTACATGGAGCACGCCTTCGGCGCCTGGTACGTGCGCGGCGGCCTGCGGGAGCTGGCGCGCGCGGTGTACGAGCGGTGTCTGCAGCGGCGGGTCGCGTTCGTCTTCGGCGCCGAGGTCACCGCGGTGGTGGAGAAGGACGGCCGGGCGGCGGGTCTCGAACTGGCCGACGGGACGGTGGCGGAGGCGGACTTCGTCGTCGGCACGGGACCGCGGCGGCTGGCCGGGCTGGTCGCGGGCCGGGAGCTGTACGGCGAGCGGGAGGTGCGCCCCGGGCCCGAGGACCGCTTCCCGGGCCGGGTGGTGGTGTGCCTGGCGCTGCGCGGGGCGCGGGAGCCGGGCGCCGTGCACCGCACGGTGGTGCACGCGGCCGACGGCGAGGGCGACCTGGACCTGTTCCGGCACGGGGTGCTGCCCGGTCTGCCGACGGTCGTCGTGGACCGGCCGGACGACCCGGCGCTGCGGCCGGACACGGAGCACGAGGCGGTGGTGATGACGGCGACGGTGCCCTCGGCGACGGAGTACGACTGGGCCGCGCCGGGGGCCGCCGCCGCCTTCGCGGACCGGATGGCGGCCGCCGCCGAACGTGCCGTGCCGGGGCTGCGCGAGCGGCTGCTCTGGCGTGAGGTGCGCACTCCCCTGGACACCGAGCGGGAGACGGGCGCGGCCGGCGGTGCGGTGCCGCCACCCGCGCTGGCCGCCGCGGAGGGGCTGCTGCACCCGTCCAACAGCACGGCGCTGCCTGGCCTGTTCGCCGCCGGAGGCTGGTCGCACCCCGGCGGCGGGCTTCCGCACGCGGGGATGTCGGGGGCGCTGGTGGCCGGACTGATCGTGGAGGGACCGGAGTTCCGCGGTTCCCAGTGACCGGCGGCCGGGAGGGGGGCCGCCGCGCCCGGTGGTTCAGTACCGGTACTGCTGCTCGTCGTACCCGGTGCCCTGCTGGCCCTGCTGCTGGCCGTCGCCCTGGTAGGGGTACTGCTGCTGCTCGCCGCCGTAGGTCTCGTCGGCGCGCTGCTGCGGGACCCAGACACCGCCGGCCGGGGTCTCGCCGTAGCCGCCGGTGCCGTACTGGTCCTGGGTGTAGCCCTGCTGGCCGTACTGCTGGGTGCCGTAGGCCGACTGGTCGTAGCCGCTGCCGTCGTAGTTCTGGGCGCCGATGTACGGGTCGGAGTAATTGGCGTACTGCTGCTGGCCGTTGGCGTCGTAGCCGTACTGCTGCTGGCCGTAGCCGGAGTAGTCGTAGGCGTAGTTCTGGTCGCCGCCCTGCCCGGTGTACGACTGGTCCTGGGCGGCGTTGGCGTAGGCGGGGTCGCCGGTGGCGCCGTAGCCGTTGCCGTTGCCGTCGCGGTAGACGCCGTAGGAGCCGGTGTCGTCGGGCATCGGCTGCGGTTCGTAGACCGTCGTGGACTCGGCGGCGGACGGCTCGCCGGGCCGGGCGCCGGCCGGGCTGAAGACGTCGTCGCGGTCGAAGTCCTCGTCGCCGTAGCCGGGCGTGCCGCCCGTGATGTAGGCCGCCCGCTGGCCGGTGTAGGCGGCGTCGGACGTGTCGTCGGCCTCCTGGCCGAGGTCCTCGTCGGGCTCGCCGCGGCGGCGCCCGATCAGGCCGCCCTCGTCACCGTCCGTGCCCGGACGCTTGACCGCCCAGCCGGCCTCGAAGCCGCGGCGGAACGACAGCGTGACGTAGGTCTGGCCGACGGCGAAGGCGATCGCGCCCACGCCGATGACGATCACCTGCGAGATCAGCACACCGGAGACGACCCCGAGGAAGCCCGCGAAGGCGAGCAGCCGCCAGCGCAGCCGCGCCTTGTACTGCAGCAGTACCTCGCCGAGCAACCACAGCGCGACGATGCCGAACGCCGCGTAGAGGACCGTCCAGCCCATGTACGCCCCTCTCCCAGTGACCGCTACGCAGTGTGTCGTACTCCGGTGCGGCCGGTCTAGGCCCGCGGGGGATGGTGCAGGCCCAGGTTCTCGTAGATTTCCAGCGTCGCCGTGGAGTTGTTGAGCGTGATGAAGTGCAGTCCTGGCACTCCTTCGGCCAGCAGCCGCGCGCAGAACTCCGTGGCGAATTCGATGCCAATGGAGCGTACCGCCGCCGGATCGTCTTTCGCTGTGAGGATCCGCTCTTTCAGGGCGTCCGGGAAGACGGCGTTGCTGAGTTTGGGCAGCCGTTCCAGCATCTTCACACTGGTGACGGGCAGAATTTCCGGGATGACCGGGGTCTCGCAGCCGGCCGCGGCGACCGAGTCGCGCAGGTGGAGGTAGGACTCGGGCCGGAAGAACATCTGCGTGACGGCGTAGTCGGCGCCCGCGCGGCACTTGTCCACGAAGTGCCGGACGTCACTGTCCCAGTCGCCGGAGCGCGGATGCATCTCCGGGAAGGCGGCGACGCCCACGCAGAAGTCGCCCGACTCCTTGATGAGCCGGACCAGTTCGGCCGCGTAGGTCAGGCCCTGGGGGTGCGCCACCCAGTCGCCCATCGGGTCGCCGGGCGGGTCGCCGCGCACCGCGAGCATGTTGCGGATCCCGGCGTCCGCGTACTGGCCGATGATGTTGCGCAGTTCGGCCACGGAGTGGTCGACGGCGGTGAGGTGCGCGACCGGGGTGAGCGTGGTGTCGGCGACGATCTGCTCGGTCTCCTTGACCGTGCCCGCGCGGGTGGAACCGCCGGCGCCGTAGGTCACGGAGACGAAGTCCGGGGCGACCGCCTCGACGCGCCGCAGCGCGCTCCACAGGTTCCGCTCGCCCTTGGGGGTCTTCGGCGCCGAGAACTCGAACGAGTACGTGGTCTTGCCGGTCGCGAGCATGTCACGCACGGTGCGTGCGCGATCAGTCCTGGTGGATGCGGTTCCGAGGGCCATACTGGCAGGTTAGTCAGGGCCGGGTCCGCACCCAACCGGACTCGGGAAATTTGCCGGAATTGTCGACATCCCGTCCGGATGCTGGACAGGTTCGCGGACAGTCCCGCCGCCCGGACCGCCCCGCAGCCCGCGCAGCCCCGGCGCCCGGACCGCCCCGCAGCCCGCGCAGCCCGCGCAGCCCCGGCTACGCCGAGCGCAGCCGCTTCGCGAACTCCGCCGCCGCCGCGCCCGGGTCGTCGGCCTCGGTGAGCGCGCGGACGACGACCACCCGGCGGGCACCGGCCTCCAGCACCTGGTCGAGGTTGCCGAGGTCGATGCCGCCGATGGCGAACCAGGGGCGGTCGGTGCCGAGGGCGGCGGTGGACCGCACCAGGTCGAGGCCGGGGGCGTGGCGGCCGGGCTTGGTGGGGGTGGGCCAGCAGGGGCCGGTGCAGAAGTAGTCGACGCCCTCCTGGACGGCGGCCGCGGCGGCCTCCGCCCCGGCGTGCGTGGAGCGGCCGATCAGCACGTCCGGGCCGAGGATCGCGCGGGCCGCCGGGACCGGCAGGTCGCCCTGGCCGAGGTGGAGCACGTCGGCGCCGGCCGCGTGGGCCACGTCCGCGCGGTCGTTGACCGCGAGCAGCCTGCCGTGCCGGGCGCAGGCGTCGGCGAGGACGGCGAGGTGCTCCAGCTCCTCGCCGGCCTCCATGCCCTTGTCGCGCAACTGAACGATGTCGACACCGCCGGCCAGGACCGCGTCCAGGAACTCGGCGAGGTCGCCCCGCTGCCTGCGCGCGTCCGTGCAGAGGTAGAGACGCGCGTCGGCGAGTCGGGCGCGGGCGGTGTCGGTCATCGAAGGGTCCCCCGTGGTGTCGGTACTGGCTGCCTCAGACGGCGAGCGCCTGGGCGCGGCGCTTCACCTCCGTGCCGCGATTCTCGCGGAGCGCCTGCGCGGGGGTGCCGGGCAGGGTCTCGTCGGGGGTGAAGAGCCACTCCAGCATCTCTTCGTCGCTGAAGCCGTCGTCCCGCAGGAGCGTCAGGGTTCCGGACAGGCCCTTGACGACCTTGTCCCCGTCGATGAACTCGGCGGGCACGTGCAGGGCACGGTTCTCGCCACGGCGTACGGCGATGAGCTGGCCCTCCTTGACCAGCTGCCGCACACGCGTCACCTCGATGTCGAGCATCTCTGCGATGTCGGGGAGGTTGAGCCATGCGGGGACGAGAGCATCGATGTTTGCGTCAATCTCGGTCACGGGGTCAAGGGTAGGCGGTTTGTCGGTCCGGGCGCGATGGGTGGTCGTCCGGATGCGGCGCCGTGGGTCCGCCGCGCGGTGCGCCGCGGCCCTAGCGGGGTGCCTCGGTGGCGTCCTTCAGGGGGCGGGCCGGGTCCGCCAGTGCCTCGGCGTCCAGGTGGCGCCCGGCCTCGATCAGGCGTCGCCCCTGGGCCAGGTCGCGTGGGCGGCCCACCGCCAGCAGGGCCGCCAGATGCCCCTCACGCAGCCAGCAGACACTCCACGCAGGTCCCGTCGGGTCACCGCGCCAGATCATGCGGTCGGCCCCGGCGTGGTGGCCGGCGTACTGCACGAAGCGGCCGAACTGCTCGGACCAGAAGTAGGGCACCGGGTCGTAGACCACGTCGGACTCGCCGAGGATGTCGGCGGCGACCGCGCGCGGGCCCTGGAGGGCGTTGTCCCAGTGGTGGACCAGGAGCCGTTCGCCGTAGCGGGCGGACGGGAAGGAGGCGCAGTCGCCGACCGCGTACACGTCGGGCGCGCCGGTGCGCAGGCGGTCGTCGGCGAGCACGTCGCCGTGCGCGCCCAGCGCGATGCCCGAGCCGGTCAGCCAGGCGGTGGCGGGCCGGGCGCCGATGCCGACCACGACGGCGCCCGCGGGCACCCGCGAGCCGTCGTCGAGCAGCACCGCGCCGGGCTCGACCCGGGCCACGCGCGCGTGCGTGCGCAGGTGCGCGCCGCTGTCCGTGTACCAGGCGGTCATCGGCGCGGCGACCTCGGCCGGGAGCGCCCCGGCGAGCGGGCGGTCGGCGGCCTCCACGACGGTCACCGCGCAGCCGGCCTCGCGGGCGGCGGTGGTGAACTCGGCGCCGATCCAGCCCGCGCCGACGACCACGACGTCGTGCTGCCGGGCGAGCACGGGCCGCAGCCGCTCCGCGTCGTCGAGGGTGCGCAGCAGATGGACGCCGGGCACCCCCTCGGTGCCGGGCAGGGTGACCGGCTCGGCGCCGGTCGCGAGCACCAGGACGTCGTAGGGCACCGGTCCGGCGCCGGTGTCCAGCTCGTGGTCGGCGGGGCGCACGCCCAGCGCCTCGCGGCCGAGGGCCAGTTCGATGCCGAGCGCCTCGAAGTCGACCTCGAAGGCGGAGCCCTCGGCCTTGCCGAGCAGCACGGCCTTGGAGAGCGGCGGCCGGTCGTAGGGCTGGTGCGGCTCGGCGCCGATCAGGGTCAGGGGACCGGTGAAGCCCCGTTCGCGCAGGGCCACGGCGGTCTGCACCCCGGCCATGCCCGCGCCCACGACGACCACGCGCCGCGTCTGTGACGTGCTCCGTCGCTGCGTCTGCCCGCTCACCTGATCACCATGGACAAGAACGATAGACACCTGACGAGGAGTCGGTCAGGGGGCGTGCCGAGTGACCTCTTGCACAGCCCGGGCGCGGGCCGTCTTACGAGGGCGCGGGCGTGCGGGCTAGGGTGGCGGACAAGCACACGCGGGAGCCCGGACGCACCGGGCTGAGAGGGAGGCTGGCGGCCTCCGACCGTACGAACCTGATCCGGGTCATGCCGGCGAAGGGAGGGGCTGGACGCCCATGTCCTCACGTACGTCCGACGTCCTCGTCATCGGGGGCGGGATCATCGGCCTGGTCACGGCCTGGCGGGCCGCGCAGCGCGGGCTCGCCACCGCCGTGGTCGACCCCGAGCCCGGCGGCGGGGCGGCGCGGGTCGCGGCCGGCATGCTGGCCGCGGTCACCGAACTCCACTACGGCGAGCAGACCCTGCTCGGGCTGAACCTCGCCTCCGCCCGCCGCTATCCCGGCTTCGTCGCCGAGCTGACCGAGCTGACCGGTCACGACCTCGGCTACCGGCGGTGCGGCACCCTCGCGGTCGCCCTCGACGCCGACGACCGCGCCCATCTGCGGGACCTGCACGCCCTCCAGCGGGAGTCCGGGCTGGACTCCGAGTGGCTGTCCGGGCGGGAGTGCCGGCGGCTGGAGCCGATGCTCGCGCCGGGGGTGCGCGGCGGGCTGCGGGTGGACGGCGACCACCAGATCGACCCGCGGCGGCTGGCGGGGGCGCTGGTGGCTGCGTGCGAGCGGGCCGGGGTGGTGTTCCACCGGACCTGGGCGGAGCGGCTGCGGGTGTCCGGGGCGCGGGCGGCCGGTGTGCTCACCCGCGCGGGTGAGCGGCTGGACGCCGGGCAGGTGGTGCTCGCCGCCGGCAGCCTGAGCGGACGGCTCGCGGGCGTGCCCGCCGACGTGCTGCCGCCGGTGCGGCCGGTGAAGGGGCAGGTGCTGCGGCTGGCGGTGCCCGAGCGGTACGGGCCGTTCCTGAGCCGGACGGTCCGGGCCGTGGTGCGCGGCGGCAACGTCTACCTGGTGCCCCGGGAGAACGGCGAGCTGGTGGTCGGCGCGACGAGCGAGGAACTCGGCTGGGACACGACGGTCACCGCGGGCGGGGTGTACGAGCTGCTGCGCGACGCGCACGAGCTGGTCCCCGGGATCACCGAGCTGCCGCTGACCGAGACCCGGGCCGGACTGCGCCCCGGCTCCCCCGACAACGCGCCGCTGCTGGGGCCGACCCGGCTCGACGGGCTGCTGCTGGCCACCGGGCACTACCGCAACGGGGTGCTGCTCACGCCGGTCACCGGGGACGTGATGGCGGAGCTGCTGACCGGCGGGGAGCTGCCGGGCGAGGCCCGTCCGTTCACGCCGGGGCGGTTCGGCGACGAACTCGTGGAGCAGGGCGCATGACCGTCACCATCTCCGTCAACGGTGAGCGCCGGGACATCGCGCCGGGCACCGCCCTCGACACGCTCGTGCGGTCCCTGACGGCCGCGTCCTCCGGGGTGGCGGCGGCGGTCAACGAGACCGTCGTACCGCGCGGGCAGTGGCCGACGACGGGGCTCCGCGAGGGCGACCGCGTGGAAGTACTGACCGCAGTCCAGGGAGGCTGAGCCATGGCCGACGATCCTTTCGTCCTCGGGGGTACGACGTTCTCCTCGCGGCTGATCATGGGGACCGGGGGCGCGCCGAGTCTCGGGGTGCTGGAGCGGGCCCTGGTCGCGTCCGGGACCGAACTGACGACGGTCGCGATGCGGCGGGTGGATCCGGGGGTACGGGGGTCCGTGCTGTCGGTGCTGGAGCGGCTGGGCATCCGGGTGCTGCCGAACACGGCGGGCTGCTACACCGCCGGGGAGGCCGTGCTGACGGCCCGGCTGGCCCGGGAGGCGCTCGGGACGTCCCTGGTGAAGCTGGAGGTCATCGCCGACGAGCGGACGCTGCTGCCGGACCCGGTCGAGCTGCTGGACGCGGCGGAGACGCTGGTCGACGACGGGTTCACGGTGCTGCCGTACACGAACGACGATCCGGTGCTGGCCCGGAAGCTGGAGGACGTGGGGTGCGCGGCGGTGATGCCGCTGGGGTCGCCGATCGGGTCGGGGCTCGGGATCCGCAACCCGCACAACTTCGAGCTGATCGTCGAGCGGGCGCGGGTGCCGGTGATCCTGGACGCGGGGGCCGGTACGGCGTCCGACGTGGCGCTGGCGATGGAGCTGGGATGTGCGGGGGTGATGCTGGCGTCGGCGGTGACGCGGGCGCGGGATCCCGAGCGGATGGCCTGCGCCATGCGGGCCGGGGTGGAGGCGGGGCGGTGGGCCAGGCTGGCCGGCCGCATCCCCCGCAGGCACTTCGCCGAGGCGTCGTCCCCCACGGAGGGCATGCCGACCCTCCACCCCGAACACCCGGCCTTCTGACCCACCCGTCCCGCCCGCGGCCGCGGGCGGGATCGGTGCGGTCTCCCGCGGCCGGCGCCGGGCGGTGCCGGCCGCCGCCGTCGGCTGTCGGTGGCTGCCGTCGGCTGTCGGTGGCTGCCGGCGGGGGGAAAGCGGAGGTTTGGGGGGTGGGCGGTTGTTGCGGGAGAGGGGGGTGCGGGTGGGGGAAACGGAAGGGTGCGGGGTGGGGTTCCGGGGTCGGCCGGTGGGCGTGGGAAGCGTCACAGGTGCGCTGCAGTCGGCGGGGGAAAGCGGTCTCACCTGTGGGACTGCCGGTTTGTCCTCGTACACTCGCCTGCGTGGACAGGACCCTTCAGGACCCTCTCGTCGGGCAGGTGCTCGACGGCCGTTATCGCGTCGACGCGCGAATCGCCGTCGGCGGGATGGCCACGGTCTACCGGGCCCTGGACGTCCGGCTGGACCGTGTGCTCGCGCTGAAAGTGATGCATCCCGCGCTCGCCGCGGACGGCTCCTTCGTCGACAGGTTCATCCGGGAGGCGAAGTCGGTCGCCCGCCTCGCCCACCCGAACGTGGTCCAGGTCTTCGACCAGGGGACCGACGGGTCGTACGTGTACCTCGCCATGGAGTACATCGCCGGCTGCACCCTGCGTGACGTGCTGCGCGAGCGCGGCGCGCTGCAGCCGCGGGCCGCGCTGGACATCCTGGAGCCGGTGCTGGCCGCGCTCGGCGCCGCGCACCGCGCCGGGTTCGTGCACCGGGACATGAAGCCCGAGAACGTGCTGATAGGGGACGACGGCCGGGTCAAGGTCGCCGACTTCGGGCTGGTGCGGTCCGTGGGCTCCGTCACCAACACCACCGGCGCCGTGCTCGGCACCGTCGCCTACCTCGCGCCGGAGCAGGTCGAGAGCGGCGCCGCCGATCCGCGCGTCGACGTCTACGCCTGCGGTGTCGTGCTCTACGAGATGCTCACCGGGGAGAAGCCGCACGACGGGGACTCGCCTGCGGTGATCCTCTACAAGCACCTGCACGAGGACGTGCCGCCGCCGTCGGCCACCGTGCCGGGGCTGGCCTACGAGCTGGACGAGCTGGTCGCCCTCGGTACCGCCCGCAACCCCGAGCTCCGTCCCTACGACGCCGTCGCGCTGCTCGCCCGGGTGCGGGAGACCCGCGGCCTGCTCGGCGACGCGCAGCTGGACGCCGTACCGCCGCAGGCGCTGGCGAACGGGCACGACATCGCCGAGGACCGGACCAGTGTGATCCCGCGGTCGCTGACCGTGCCGCGGCCCCTGCCGGTCAACGAGGACGACCAGGACGCCAGGCACGCCGTGGCCGGCGGGGACGGCGGGGACGGCGGGGGCACCCTGCGGACCAGCCGGTTCGCGGCGCCGCCGGCCCCGGAACGGCGGCGCGGGGGCCGGTCCCGGCGCTGGCCGGCGACGCTGATCGCGGCCCTGCTGCTGGTCCTCGGCGTCGGCACGGGCGTCTGGTACATCAACTCCGGGCAGTTCACCAAGGTCCCGCCGCTGCTGTCGAAGACGCAGGCGCAGGCCACCGAGCGGCTGAAGGAGGCCGGACTCGACGTCAAGTCGGTCGAGCACGCCTACAGCGACACGGTGAAGCGGGGCACGGTGATCAGCACCGACCCGGCGGCCGGCGAGCGCATCCGCAGCAACGACTCGGTGACGCTGACCGTGTCGGACGGCCCGGAGACCGTGAACGTGCCGGACGTGCGGGGGCAGACGCTGGCCAGGGCCAGGGCGCTGCTGAAGGCCGACGGGCTCGCGCCCGGCATGGTGACCCGGGAGTTCAGCGACAGCGTGCCCAAGGGGTCGGTGGTCTCCACCGACCCGGGCGCCGGGTCGAAGCGGCACGCGGGTGCCGCCGTCGCGCTCGTCGTCAGCAAGGGCGCCCCGGTCGACGTCCCGGACGTCACCGGCGAGGACCTGGACGACGCCCGGCAGGAACTCCAGGAGGCCGGGCTGAAGGTGACCGTCTCGGCCACCCAGGTCAACTCCGAGTACGACCAGGGGCAGGTGGCGCGTCAGACCCCGGCCGGTGACGCGCAGGCCGCCCAGGGCGACACGGTGACCCTGACGCTGTCCAAGGGCCCGGAGATGGTCGAGGTGCCGAGCGTGGTCGGGGCCAGTGTCGACGACGCGAAGAAGCTGCTGGCCGCCTCCGGCTTCCAGGTCAAGGAGGACCGCGGGCTGCTGGGGCTGTTCGGCGACACCGTGAAGAAGCAGTCGGTGGACGCCGGGCAGCAGGCGCCCAAGGGGTCGACGATCACCATCACCATCCGGTGACCGGCGCCGGTCCGCGCCGTGACACCCTTGACGGGTGAAGAGTCAGCAGTCCGGTCCCACCGCCGGCGCCCGGTCCGGCGCCGCCCGCAACCCCGTCGGCGGCCATGTCCCCGTGGCCGGCGGCCTGCACTCGGTGGGGCTGTCGTACGCCCGTGAGCTGAAGGCCGAGACCGTGCAGGTCTTCGTCGCCAACCCGCGCGGCTGGGCCACCCCGGCCGGCAACCCGAAGCAGGACGAGGCGTTCCGCGCGGCGTGCGCGCAGGGGGCGGTCCCCGCGTACGTGCACGCCCCGTACCTGATCAACTTCGGCTCGCACACCGAGGCGACCGTGGAGAAGTCGGTGGAGTCGCTGCGGCACTCGCTGCGGCGCGGCCGGGAGATCGGGGCGCTCGGGGTCGTGGTGCACACCGGGAGCGCGACCGGCGGGCGGGCCCGGGAGGTGGCGCTGAAGCAGGTACGGGCGCACCTGCTGCCGCTGCTGGACGAGCTGACCCACGACGACGACCCGTTCCTGCTGCTGGAGTCCACCGCCGGGCAGGGGTCCTCGCTGTGCTCGCGGACCTGGGACTTCGGGCCGTACTTCGAGGCGCTGGACGCCCATCCGAAGCTGGGCGTCTGCCTGGACACCTGTCACATCTTCGCCGCCGGGCACGACCTGACCGGGCCGAGCGGGATGCACCAGACGCTGGACCTGCTGGTGGACACGGTCGGCGAGGGACGGCTGAAGCTGATCCACGCCAACGACTCCAAGGACGTCGTCGGCGCGCACAAGGACCGGCACGAGAACATCGGCTCCGGGCACATCGGCGAGGACCCGTTCCGCGCGCTGATGACCCACCCGGCGACCGAGGGCGTCCCGCTGATCATCGAGACGCCCGGCGGCAGGGAGGGGCACGCGGCGGACGTCGAGCGCCTCAAGCGGCTGCGGGACGGGTGACACCCCGGCCCGGCGGGGTGTCACCCGTCCGGCGTCAGGCGGCAGGCCGTACGCAGCAGGCGGCAGGCCGTACGCGGCAGGCGGCAGGCGGCAGGCGGCAGGCGGCTCATGCCAGTGCCAGTGGTACCGCCGCCAGCAGCAGCCCCGCTCCGAGCAGCGCCATCGACCGGCGCAGCCAGCGGTACTTCGCCGAGAGGATCACGCTGACGTCCTGGAACTGGGTGAGCAGCCAGCCCACCCGGTCCGTCCCGGCCTCGGCCGCGGCGCGGCGCAGCGCCTCCCGGTCGATCCCGCCCAGCGCGTCGGCGTAGAAGGTCGGGCCGGGTGCGGCCCGGACCGTGCGGGTGCGGGGCACGATCACCGCGAGCAGCAGCAGCGTGCCCGCCGCCCACAGCGCCCCGCCGGCCGCGAGGAAGGCCAGGGCGACGCCGGAGACACCGGACGGCGTGCCCCGGCCGAACGCCAGCGCCGGCACCGCGACCGCGCCCGAGAGCAGGACGGACGCCTTCACGTCCGCCCTGCCCAGATCCTCGCGCACGGTCAGCAGCAGCCGTTCGGCGACGTAGTGCGCGGCGGCGTCGGGGTCGGGGGCGGGGTCGCCCGCGCTCATCGGCGCGCTTCGGGACTGGAGTCGTCCTCCACCCCCGTCCCCTCTCCGGGGACGGCGTCCGAGAGGATGACGTCCGGGGCGATGGTGTCCGGGGCGATGGCGCCGAACGGCGGCGCGGGCGGGACCGGCGGCCCGGCGTCGGCCGGCACCGGCGGGGCGCCGGCCGGCATCAGCGGGGGCGCGGGGGGCATCGGCGGTATCGGCAGCGAGGTCGGCGCCTGCGGGAGGCCGTTGGGGAAGACGCCGGTGGAGACGGTGCGGCTGTAGTCGATGAGGGCCTGGACCTGGTCGTCGATCTGGTGGCGCTGGACCACGCCCTGGCCGATCAGGTTGGTGAGGTAGTCCAGGGCGCCCTGGCGCTGCTCGCGGGCCTGCTGCTGGAGGACGCCGAGGATCTCGTGCGCCCGGCTCGGGTCGGCGGCCAGCAGATGGGCGTACTGGACGGTCTCGCCCGCGCTGATCAGCTTCTGCGCGTCGTCGATGTTGGCCGCGATCCGCGCCTTGTTGGCGGTGTCGACGGCCTCCTGGACCAGGGTGCCCTTCTCCACCGCGACCATCTTGGCCTGGTGGTCGGCGGCGGCCTGGCCGAGGTCGATGCGGACGAACACCTGGGTGGCGAGGCCGAGATCGGCGCCGAAGTCGTTCCAGCGGCCGCTGGCGAGTTCGTCCTGGATGGCCTCGTCGACCTGCTGGGCCGAGTCCAGGCTGTGGCGGCGGCCGATCCCGCGCAGCCGGGCCTCCAGCGAGGGGCGGAGCATCCGCTCGACGTCGACCACGCGCTTCTCGGCGGCCTGGTAGAAGTCGTACACCTCCCAGTTGACGTCGGCGGCCGCCCGGAAGCGGTCGCGGTCGCCGAGGGTGGGCAGGGCCAGCTGGAAGGAGACCTGGTGCCGGCCGCGGGCGATCCAGCAGACCGAGGTGGGCCTGCCCATCAGCGGCTTGTTGACGTGCTCGGCGCCGCGGACGGTGATGACGCTGTGTCCGCCGTTCTTGTAGTAGAGCACCGAGGCCACCTGGCTGTTGCGGTGCCGGTAGGCGGTCTGGGGGGCGAACTCGCGGACGAAGGGTCCCGCGAGGTCGTGCGGAAGGACGAACTCCTGCTCCTGTGGGGGCCACGGCTGCCACTGGTGGTGCGTCATGGTGTACTCGCTCCCTGGACCGCCCCCCACAGGCGGCGGACCTGCTGTTCGTTCAGTGGTTGGTCGGGGTCTTCGGTGACGTCCCTGATGAGGGCCAGCAGCCGGTTGCGGTCGTCGGTGCTGTGCACGAGCAGCGGCAGGAACTGTTCGAGACGGCCGGCCCAGGGCTGGTCCGCGCAGCCGCGCAGCCAGTCGGACAGGGTCTCGACGGCGGCCTCGTACGACCGCGGGGTCTGCAGGGCGGTCCACAGCAGCCCGGCGAGTTCCGGGGCGAGGGCGGGGCGGACGGCGGCCAGGGCCAGCATCAGCGGCCAGTCCTCGTAGCCCGTCAGGTCGGGGTGCTGGTTCCACAGGTCGACGACGTCGACGGCGCCGAGGTAGATCGTGCTCTGCAGGCCGAGGTCCTGCTGGAGGCGGCGTTCGTCCGAGAGCCAGGCGCGGATCCGGCGCAGGGTGCGGGCCTCGGGGTGGACGCCGGCCAGGTGGGCGACCTGGACGGCGGTACCCGACCGCAGTGTGCCGTCCTCCCAGACGCCGATGCCGTCGAGCAGGTCCAGGGCCTGTCGGGGGCCGTCGGTGGCGCGGCCCCGGCCCAGTACGACGGCCGCCGTCCAGCGCCGCTGCTCGTCGCCCTGCCGGGCCCAGGCGGCGACCAGGGCGCGGATGGCGGTGGAGACCTCCGGGTGGCGCAGCGCCGCGTCGAGCACGGTCGCGGCGAACAGCCGCTGCCGGTAGCGCTCGGCCTGGGCCATGGGCTGGACCATCTCGTGCACGGTGTGCGCCAGGTCGAGCCGGCAGAAGAAGGCGGCGGCGAGGGCGGCCCGTACCCAGACCTCGGGCCTGCCGTCCTCGCACAGTCCGGCGAGCCAGCGCAGCACGGGCCCGCGCGCGTTGTGCCGGTGCTCCCAGAGGTGGCCGAGGACGGCGTCGGCGAGCGCGGCGCCGCCGAAGCGGACGGTGCGTACCGGCACCACCTCGGTGGCGACCTCCACGGTGCCCCGGCCCTCGACGGCGCGGGCGGAGGCGAGCCGGGCGCCGACGCCGTCGCTGAACAGCGGGCGGCCCGGGGTGGCCTCCGGGTCGACGGTGACGGTCAGCTCCCAGGCGAGCATCTCGGCGGCCTCGGCGACGGCGCTGAGCGGGGCCCCGCCCAGCACGGCGAGGGCGATGCGGTAGGCGGCGTCCCTGAGCCGCTCCGGGGTCTCGGAGCGGGCGCCGCCGGAGAACCACTCGGAGGCCTGGACGATCGCGAACTGCCCGCACTCCTCGATGAGCCGCTCGTGGCCGAGCTCGCCCCGGGTGTGGCGGGCGAGCAGCTTCGCGAACTCGGCGGCCTCGACGGGCCGCAGGTCGTCCAGGCCGCGCGCGGTCTCCACGTCGGGGTCGAGGGCGGTGGCGCGGGCCCGCTCGTACAGGTCGGGGCTGTCCTGCTCCAGTTCGGCGGCGAGATGCCGGTGGAGTACGGCGTCGGGGTCGGCCGGGGTGTGGGTGCGGTGGTAGCGGCTGCCGCGCAGGCGGACGTCCCCGGGTTCGGGGGTGGCCAGCAGGACGGCGTACGCCTGCTTCTTGCGGAGCAGTTCGCACAGCCGGTCGAGGCCGGTCTCGTCGGGGAGTTCGCCGCCGGGTTCGAGGGCGTAGCCGTGGCCCTCGCTGATCTGGCCGTCCTCCAGGGCGTCGAGGTCGGTGCGCGGGTCGAGGCGGGCGACCTTGCCCCGGACGACCTCGTCCAGCAGGCACAGGGCGGTCGAGGCGCGGCCGGTGCCGGGCTGGCCGGACAGGACCAGGAGCCGGCCCTCGCGCAGCCGGTCGAGGTGGCGGGCGTAGCCCTCCGGTTTCTCGAAGACGTCGTGCAGCCTGCGCAGTTCCTCGGCGGGCAGCGGGCCGGCCAGCAGGCGTTCGGCCCGCTGTCCGTAGAAGTTGTTGACGGTGTCGACGGAGCCGTAGTTGGAGAGGGTCCCGGAGCCGTGCTGGCTGACCGTGGAGCGGAAGACCCGGGAGGCGGCGGCCGTCTCGCCGGGCAGGGTCTCGTCGGCGTGCGGGTCGGCGGCCGCGCCGATGACGTCGGACTGGGGCTGCGGCTGCTCGGCGGCCGGCTGGGCGCCCTTGTCCGGGTCGGGCTTCTGGGGCTGCGGCGGCTGTTGGGGCTGCTGCGGCGGCGGTTTGGGAGGGGCTCCGGCGCCCGGCTGCTGCGGGTTCTGCGGGGTCACCGGTCACCGCCGGGGGCGTTGATGTTCAGGGTGTCGATGTGGCCGGTGGCGATGAACTGGCCGTTGCCGTACTGGTGGTTGTTCTGGACGAACTGGTCCCGGCCGGGCGCGGGGGGTGTCTTCGCAGCGGGCGGGCCCGGCTCCGGCGCGGTCGCTCCCGGGGCCTGCGGGGCGGGCGGCTCGGGGAGTCCCGGGACCATGAACCAGGCGGTCCTGCGGCCCTCCTTGAGCTCCACGTCGTGCCGGCGGTAGTGGGCGGGTTCCACCCAGCGTCCGCCGGGCCGGACGAAGTCCTCGTACAGCCGGTCGGAGGCGACCACCACCAGGGGCGCGCCGGCCGCGGCCTTGAGGATCGCCTTCGCGGTGTCGCAGTCGCCGAGCCGGCAGGCCAGGTCGACGGCGCGTCCGGAGCGGCCGTGGGCGTCGGCGGTGACCGGGCCGATGTGCAGGCCGGCGCGCAGCCGCAGCGGTTTCTCCCGGCCGCGGTTGATCTCCTTCAGGTTCTGGTGGAGGTACTCCAGCCACTCCCCCACCACCCGCTTGGGCGGGACGTCGGGCGCCAGCACGCTGAGGATGCCGTCGCCGCGGTCCTCCTGGTAGAGCCGGGGCGGGCGGATGCCGGCCTCTTCGAACGCCCGGCCGGTGACGTCGTACAGACTGCGCCGCATCCCGGGTTTCTCGGTGTCGGACAGCAGGCCCGACCCCTGTGCGTCCACGTTGACGATGAAGCCGTAGGCGGCTTCCCCCTCCATCGCTCTCTCCTCCCTGCCGTCCCGCCGGACCAGCGGCTCCGTGGCTGCGATGCTCGCGGAGCGGGCCGGTCCCCGCTGTAGCCGTTTACACAGCGCGCGGGACTCGGTGTCTCTAGGTCTCGTGCGGTTGTCCGGCGGCGAGCAGGCGGAGCGGGTCCAGGTCGGCGACGGCGAGGGTTCCGGGGCCGGTGCGGACGAGGCCTTGTTCGCGTAACAGGCGCAGGGCCTTGGCGACGGCCTCCCGGGTGGAGCCCACGGACGCGGCCAGTTCGTGCTGCGCGAGGGGCAGCCGTATGGTCACGGCCTCGTTCTCCGGCCGGCCGGTGCGGTCGGCGAGCTCGACCAGGCGCTCGGCGAGCCGTTGCAGCACGGTCATGGAGGCCAGCGACCGGCGTTCGTGGTCCGCGCTGCGCAGCCGCTCGGCGAGCTGGCTCATCATGAGCGCGTTGGCGTGCGGCCGGGAGGCCAGGAACCGCCGGAACCGCTCACCGGGTACGACCAGCGCGGCCACCTGGCCCAGCGTGCTCACCGAGGCGCTGCGCGGGCGGCCGTCGAGCGCCGCCATGTCGCCGACGACCTCGCCGGCCCGGCGCAGGGCCAGGATCAGCCGGCCGCCGCGCTCCGTCGGCGTCCACACCGTGCACCAGCCGCTGAGCAGCACCACCACGAACGTGGTGCGGTCGCCCTCCGCGAGGACCGTGCCGTACGGCGGGTACTCGTGCCGGGTGCCGAGTGCCGCGAGTGCCTCCCGGTCCCCCGGGCGGAGTCCCCCCAGGAAGGTATGCCGCTCTCCGAACAGCCCCACCGTCGCCCCCGACCGCTCGCCCCCGAACCGGACCGCAAGCGGAACCCCAAGGGCCCCTTGGATCCGTCTCCGCCCGGCGCGTCTCCCGCCAGGCAATGATCTCAGCGTAGCGCTCTGGGCACGGAATGTGCCGCCCGTTACCGGAACGACGCCCAGCCCGTTCCGGGTATACCCCCAGGGGGTACACATGTCGAACCCCGGGAAGGATCCGCAGCCTGACACCGGGGGTCGGCCACAGAGCACGAGCACACGGCACACGGCACACACGGCACACACGGCACACACGGCACACACGGAGCATGCGGAGCACGGCGCGCACGGCAACGACGCCGCGCACACGGCACACACCGCGCACCCGCGGCACCACGGCCAGGGGGCGGCCGGCACCTCCTGGGGCGTGGCCGTCCAGGCCACCCTGCACCGCCTCACCGGCTGCGCCGCCGGCGAGGTGCTGGGCATGGTCGTCGGCACCGCGCCGGGCTGGACTGGGCTGGGCTGGACTGGGCCGGGGGAACCTGCCCACCACCCTGCCGGCGACCGTACTGGCGTTCGCCTTCGGCTACTCGCTCACCCTGCGCGGGGCGCTGAGGGCGGGCGTCGGCCCGCGCACCGCCCTGCGGGTGGCGCCGGCCGCGGACACCCTCTCGATCGCGGCGATGGAGCCGATCGGCAACGGCACGATCCCGGTCCGGCCGGCCGCGCCGGACGCCCAGCCGGACGACGCGCCGTTCCGGGTCTCGCCGACCGTCTCACTGGTGATCGCGTTCGTGGTGACGGCCCCGGTCGACAGGTGGACGATCGGCCGGGGCAGGAGGCACACGGCGGTGCACCGGTACCACCACTGAACCCGGCGCGGCTCAGAACTCGGGACCCTCGCCCGGCCCCTCCTGGTAGGAGTAGCGCTGCTCCCGCCAGGGGTCGCCGACGTTGTGGTAGCCGCGCTCCTCCCAGAAGCCGCGGCGGTCGGCGGTCATGTACTCGATGCCGCGGACCCACTTGGGGCCCTTCCAGGCGTAGAGGTGGGGCACGACCAGGCGGACCGGGAAGCCGTGCTCGGCGGTGAGGAGTTCGCCGTCCTTGTGGGTGGCGAAGATGGTGCGCTCGGCGGCGAAGTCCGCCAGCCGCAGGTTGGAGCTGAAGCCGTACTCCGCCCAGACCATCACATGGGTGACGTCGGGGGCCGGCGGCGCGAGCTCCAGGACGGTCCACGCCGGGATCCCGCCCCACTCGGCGCCCAGCATGCTGAACTTCGTCACGCAGTGCAGATCGGCGACCACGGTGGCGTACGGCAGGGCCGTGAACTCCTCGTGGTTCCAGGCGCGCTTGCCGCCGTCGGCGGTGGCGCCGAAGACGCCGAACTCCCAGCGCTCGGGGCGGAACTTGGGCACCGGACCGTAGTGGGTGACCGGCCAGCCGCGCTGCAGTCGCTGTCCCGGCGGAAGCTCGGACCCCTCAGCTTCTCTGGACGCGTGCTCCACCGGATGACCCATGCCTTCCATCCTGACAGACCACGGACGGTGCCCCCGACCAGGCACACCCCCCACAGGATGCCAAACCGGTCAACTAGCACTAAGTATGCACTTACTTACTAAGCACGCACTTACTGGACGATCTTCTGTGCCGGTGCAATCATGCGCCGCAAACGTCATCCGTCCCAGGTGGAAGGAGCCTCTGCGATGCAGGGCGACCCCGAGGTCATCGAATTCCTCAACGAGCAGCTCACGGGTGAGCTCACCGCGATCAACCAGTACTTCCTGCACGCGAAGATGCAGGAGAACTTCGGCTGGACGAAGCTCGCCAAGTACACGCGGCACGAGTCGTTCGACGAGATGAAGCACGCCGAGGTCCTCACCGACCGGATCCTGTTCCTGGAGGGGCTGCCGAACTACCAGCGGCTCTTCCACGTGCGCGTGGGGCAGACCGTCAAGGAGATGTTCGAGGCGGACCGCCAGGTCGAGGTGGAGGCGATCGACCGCCTCAAGCGCGGCATCAAGGTCATGCGCGAGAAGGGCGACATCACGTCGGCGAACATCTTCGAGGACATCCTGGCCGACGAGGAGCAGCACATCGACTACCTCGACACCCAGCTGGAGCTGGTGGAGAAGCTCGGCGAGGCGCTCTACATCGCGCAGCTGATCGAGCAGCCGGAGAGCTGACCCGGGCGAACCGGCCCAGGGGCCTAGGCGGCTTCTTCGAGTCCGTCGAGTCCGTCGAGTCCGTCGCGCCCGTCGACGCCGGAGAGCACCGGACGGCCCTGGTCGGCCAGCTCGCGGCGGGGGCAGGCGCCCCGGCCGAGGATCGCCTGGATACGACGGACGCACGAACCGCAGTCCGTGCCCGCCTTGCAGGCGGACGCTATCTGGCGGGGAGTGCAGGCGCCGTCCTCCGCGTGCCGCTTGACCTGCGCCTCGGTCACCCCGAAACAGCTGCATACGTACACGCGGATTCACCTCCCGCCGGATCGATAAGGCCAACCTAACCTTACCCGGCGCGATCGGACCGCAAAAGTGCGAAGGGGCGCGGATCGTATGTGATCCGCGCCCCACCGCATGTCCGGCCGCCTACTGGTCGCGGTACATCTCCGCGACGAGGAACGCCAGGTCGAGGGACTGGCTGCGGTTCAGGCGGGGGTCGCAGGCCGTCTCGTAGCGCTGGTGCAGGTCGTCGACGAAGATCTCGTCGCCGCCGCCCACGCACTCGGTGACGTCGTCACCGGTGAGCTCCACGTGGATGCCGCCCGGGTGGGTGCCGAGCGTCTTGTGGACCTCGAAGAAGCCCTTGACCTCGTCGAGCACGTCGTCGAAGCGGCGGGTCTTGTGGCCCGAGGCCGCCTCGAAGGTGTTGCCGTGCATCGGGTCGGTCACCCAGGCCACGGTGGCGCCCGAGGCGGTGACCTTCTCGACCAGCTCGGGAAGCTTGTCGCGGACCTTGTCGGCGCCCATCCGCACGATGAACGTCAGCCGGCCCGGCTCCCGGTCGGGGTCGAGGCGGTCGATGTAGCGCAGCGCGTCCTCGGCCGTCGTCGTCGGGCCGAGCTTGAGGCCGATCGGGTTGCTGATCTTCGAGGCGAACTCGATGTGCGCGCCGTCCAGCTGCCGGGTGCGCTCACCGATCCACACCATGTGCCCGGAGACGTCGTACAGCTTGCCGGTGCGGGAGTCGACCCTGGTCAGGGCGGACTCGTAGTCCAGCAGCAGCGCCTCGTGCGAGGAGAAGAACTCGACGGTCTTGAACTCCTCCGGGTCGGTGCCGCAGGCCCGCATGAAGTTCAGCGCGTTGTCGATCTCGCGGGCGAGCTGCTCGTAGCGCTGGCCCGACGGGGACGACTTCACGAAGTCCTGGTTCCAGGCGTGCACCTGGCGCAGGTCCGCGTAACCGCCGGTGGTGAAGGCGCGCACCAGGTTCAGCGTCGAGGCGGACGCGTTGTACATCCGCTTCAGCCGCTCGGGGTCCGGGATCCGGGCCTTCTCGTCGAAGTCGAAGCCGTTGACCGAGTCACCGCGGTACGTCGGCAGCGTCACGCCGTCGCGGGTCTCGGTCCCCTTGGAGCGCGGCTTGCTGTACTGGCCGGCGATCCGCCCCACCTTCACCACGGGCACCGACGCCGCGTACGTCAGCACGGCACCCATCTGGAGGAGCGTCTTCAGCTTGTTGCGGATGTGGTCGGCCGACACCCCGTCGAAGGCCTCGGCGCAGTCGCCGCCCTGGAGGAGGAACGCCTCTCCCTTGGCGACGGCCGCCATCCGGGCGCGCAGCTGGTCGCACTCGCCCGCGAAGACGAGCGGCGGATACGACTCCAGCTCCGCAACGACTGCGCGCAGAGCCTCGGGGTCGGGGTACTCGGGCTGCTGCGCCGCGGGCAGGTCTCGCCAGGTGTTGCCGGCGCTCGGGCCGGTCTTAGCGTTCACGGTCACCTCGTAAACATTACGGGGTTGTGTCCACCCTTTTTTCCCTGGCTCGACTGGTGAGACGCCGTGATTGTCCCGTGGACGGAGGGCGGCGTGCGGTAGGGTTCCCGGCATGTTCGCGCTTTCGAACCAGAACTGGTGGTGGACCGCTTCTCCGGCGGCCCACTGACTGCGCGTACGCAAGACTTCGCGAAGGCCGCCCGAGGGGCGGCCTTCGGTGTTCTCCGGGGTCGTTCCTCCCTTACCCGCCCCACCAGGCAGAGGAACCATGGACCTGACCCAGCTGCTCCACGACGACCGCCCCTTCGCCCTGCTCCGCCGCCGCACGCCCGGCCACGACGAGAGCACGGTCGAGCTCCTGGTCGGCCCGGTCACCGCCCACGAGCGGCTCGCCGACCTGCCCGACGAGGCGCTCGCCCTCGTGCCGTACCGGCAGATCCGGGAGCGGGGGTTCGACGTACGGGACGACGGGACGCCGCTGCTGGCGCTGACCCCGACGGTAGTACGTCACATTCCGCTGGCCGAGGCCCTGGCCGCCCTCCCCGCCCACGACATCCACGTCCGCGACGGCGGCTTCGACGTCGAGGACGAGGCGTACTCCGAGATCGTCGGCCGGGTGCTGCACGAGGAGATCGGGCGGGGCGAGGGCGCGAACTTCGTGATCCGGCGGACGTACGAGGGTGAGATCCCCGGGTTCGGGCGGGCCGAGGCCCTCGGGCTGTTCCGGCGGCTGCTGGAGGGCGAGCGGGGCGCGTACTGGACGTTCGTCGTGCACACCGGGGACCGGACGCTGGTCGGGGCCAGCCCGGAGGTGCACGTCCGGATGTCCGGCGGCACGGTGGTCATGAACCCGATCAGCGGCACGTACCGCTATCCCGCCGAGGGCCCCACCCCCGAGCACCTGCTCGGCTTCCTCGCCGACGGCAAGGAGATCGAGGAGCTGTCGATGGTCGTCGACGAGGAGCTCAAGATGATGTGCACGGTCGGCGACATGGGCGGGGTGGTCGTCGGACCGCGGCTCAAGGAGATGGCCCACCTCGCGCACACCGAGTACGAGCTGCGCGGGAAGTCCTCGCTGGACGCGCGCGAGGTCCTGCGGGAGACGATGTTCGCGGCGACCGTCACGGGCTCGCCGGTGCAGAACGCCTGCCGGGTGATCGAGCGCCACGAGGTCGGCGGGCGCGGCTACTACGCCGGTGCGCTGGCGTTGCTCGGGCGGGACTCCGGGGGCGCCCAGACCCTCGACTCCCCCATCCTCATCCGCACCGCCGACATCGACGCGCGGGGCCGCCTGCGGGTCCCGGTCGGCGCCACGCTGGTGCGCGGCTCGGACCCGGCGAGCGAGGTCGCGGAGACCCACGCGAAGGCGGCGGGGGTACTGGCGGCCCTGGGCGTGGGGCCGTCCCGGCCGCGGTCGGACGCGGCGCGGCCCCGGCTGGCCGACGACCCGCGGGTGCGGGCGGCGCTGGACGGGCGCCGGGCCTCGCTGGCGCCGTTCTGGCTGCGGATGCAGGAGCGGACGGACGAGCTGACCGGGCACGCGCTGGTGGTGGACGGCGAGGACACCTTCACGGCGATGCTCGCGCATGTGCTGCGGGCCGGCGGGCTCGACGTGACCGTGCGCCGGTACGACGCGCCGGGGCTGCGGGCGGCGGTGCTCGCGCACGAGGGGCCCGTGGTGCTGGGCCCGGGGCCCGGTGACCCGTCCGACCTGGACGATCCGAAGATGCGGTTCCTGCGGGACCTGACGGCGACGGTGATCCGGGAGCACCGGCACGGGGTGCTGGGGGTCTGCCTCGGGCACGAGCTGATCGCGGCGGAGCTGGGGCTGGGGATCGTCCGCAAGGAGGTGCCGTACCAGGGGGCGCAGACGACCGTGGACCTGTTCGGACGGGAGGAGACCGTCGGGTTCTACAACAGCTTCGTGGCGCGCTGCGACGAGGAGGCGGCGCGGGAGCTGGCGGCGCACGGGGTGGAGGTGAGCCGGGCGGCGAACGGGGAGGTGCACGCGCTGCGGGGACCGGGATTCGCCGGGGTGCAGTTCCACCCGGAGTCGGTGCTCACCCTGAACGGGGCGGCGGTGGTGCGCGAGCTGATCGGCCGGCTGCGCGGCACGAGCGCGGCCCCGGAGCGACGACCGGTCCGCTAGGCGCGGTTCGGTTGGCCGGGGTTCGGGTCGGCCGGGGTTCCGGTCGGCCGGGGTTCCGGTCCGCCGGGGTTCCGGTCCGCCGGGGTTCCGGTCCGCGCCGTCGCGGTGGGCGTGGCGGCGCGGGCCGGAGCGGGGGAACGGCGGCCGTGCCGTCAGCCGAAGAACACCCCGGCCTCCTCGTACAGCTTGAGGTCGACCGTCTTCAGCCTGGCCGTGGCCTCCGCGATCGGCACCCGGACGATGTCGGTGCCGCGCAGCGCGACCATCTTGCCGAAGTCGCCGTCGTGGACGGCGTCGACGGCGTGCAGGCCGAAGCGGGTGGCCAGCCAGCGGTCGAAGGCGCTCGGGGTGCCGCCGCGCTGGATGTGCCCGAGGACGGTGGTCCGGGCCTCCTTGCCGGTCCGCTTCTCGATCTCCTTGGCCAGCCACTCGCCGACGCCGGAGAGCCGCACGTGCCCGAAGGAGTCCAGCGACCCGTCCTTGAGGACCGCCTCGCCGTCCTTCGGCATGGCGCCCTCGGCGACGACCACGATCGGGGCGTAGGAGGCCTTGAAGCGGGAGGTGATCCAGGCGCAGACCTGGTCCACGTCGAAGCGCTGTTCCGGGATGAGGATGACGTTGGCACCGCCGGCGAGACCGGAGTGCAGGGCGATCCAGCCGGCGTGCCGGCCCATCACCTCGCAGACCAGGACCCGCATGTGCGACTCCGCGGTGGTGTGCAGGCGGTCGATCGCCTCGGTCGCGATGCCCACCGCGGTGTCGAAGCCGAAGGTGTAGTCGGTGGCGGACAGGTCGTTGTCGATGGTCTTCGGCACGCCGACGACGGGCACGCCGTACTCGTCGGTGAGGCGCGCGGCGACCCCGAGGGTGTCCTCGCCGCCGATCGCGATGAGCGCCTCGACCTCCAGCTTGGCGAGGTTGTCCTTGATCCGCCGGATGCCGTTCTCCTGCTTGAGCGGATTGGTGCGCGAGGAGCCGAGGACGGTGCCGCCGCGGGGCAGGATGCCGCGCACGGCGGGGATGTCGAGGCGGACGGTGTCGCCTTCGAGGGGTCCGCGCCAGCCGTCCCGGAAGCCGACGAAGTCGTAGCCGTACTCCTGCACGCCCTTGCGGACGACGCCCCGGATGACGGCGTTGAGCCCGGGGCAGTCGCCGCCTCCGGTCAGTACTCCGACCCGCATGGAAATGTCCCTTCGCCGCGGTTGCCTGGTGCGGCTCACGCTAGTGGTGATCCAGGTCACACAGGGATGGGCGGGAACGGCAATTCCGGTGAATTGCCGGGCAGTTGGTTTACCCGGCACAGACGATCGGATCAGATCAAATCTGATCAGTCGTCGTCGAGGCCGGCCTCTATCGCATACCGGACCAGCTCCACCCGGTTGTGCAGCTGGAGCTTGCCGAGGGTGTTCTGGACGTGGTTCTGGACCGTGCGGTGGGAGATGACCAGGCGTTCGGCGATCTGCTTGTAGCTCAGCCCCTTGGCGACCAGGCGCAGCACCTCGGTCTCGCGGTCGGTGAGCCGGGGCGCGTCGGGCCGCCCGGCGCCGGAGGCCGGCGCCGGTTCGGAGGCGAGCCTGCGGTACTCGCCGAGGACGAGTCCGGCGAGGCCGGGCGTGAACACCGGGTCGCCGACGGCGGTACGGCGGACCGCGTCGAGGAGTTCCTCGGTCGAGGCGGACTTCAGCAGGTAGCCGGTGGCGCCCGACTTCACCGCCTCCAGGACGTCGGCGTGCTCCCCGCTCGCCGAGAGGACCAGGACCCGCAACGCCGGGTTGTGGCCGACGAGTTCCTTGCAGACCTGGGCGCCGGGCCTGGCGGGCAGGTTGAGGTCCAGGACCAGGACGTCGGGCGCGGCCGCCTTGGCGCGGCGCACCGCCTGGTCGCCGTCCCCGGCGGTGGCGACCACCTCGAACCCGGACTCGGCCAGGTCCCGGGCGACCGCGTCGCGCCACATGGGGTGGTCGTCGACCACCATGACCTTGATGCTCATCGCCGCTCCGCCTTCCCCGGGGAGACCTTCGGTACCTTCAGCTCGACCTCGGTGCCCTGGCCGGGGACCGAGACCAGTTCGGCGCTGCCGCCGAGGTCGCGCAGCCGCCCCCGGATCGACTGGGCGACCCCGAGCCGCCCCTCCCCCTCGGCCTGGGCGAGCCGCCCCCGGGGGATGCCGGGACCGTCGTCCCGTACGGTCACCACGATCTCGCCGGGTTCGTCCTCGACCAGGATCCAGGCCCGTGCCTCCTCGCCCGCGTGCCGGCGCACGTTGTCCAGGGCGGCGCCGACGGCGGCGGCCAGCTCGCGCGCGGTGCCCGCCGGCAGCGGGACGGGCGCGCCGGGCTCGGCCAGGCTGACCCGGGCCGCCGCGTACGGCGCCAGCAGTGCGCGCAGATCGACCGGGCCGGAGTCGTCCGGCTCCTCGACCAGGCGTACCACCGCGCCCTCGGCCGCGTCCTCGGAGGCCCGGGAGGGCGGCACCAGGCCGCCGGAGACGAGGGTGCGCAGGGCCACCTCCTGCTCGCCCGCCAGCTGTCCCAGCTCGGCCGCCTCGCCGCCGAGGACCGCCGCGCGCCGCTGCACCATGGCCAGCACCTGGAGCACGCCGTCGTGGATGTCCCGGGCCAGCCGCTCCCGTTCCCGGGTCGCGGCCTCGATCTCCAGGGCGCGGGCGAGGGTGCGCTCGGAGGCGCGGGCGACCTCGACGACGTACCCGATGGCGATGGAGGCGACCCAGACCAGGATCACGTTGTGGACGGTGTCGCGGGCCGGCTGGCCGCGCTCGATCAGGTTGGCCGCGGCGACCGGCGTGGAGGCGAACGCGGCCCAGCGCCAGCCGCCCTTGATGGCGAAGGCGAGGACCGAGCCGGCGGTCCAGATCGACGGCAGGGTCGGGCCGCCGCGGTCGATGTGCTGCTGGGTGACCACCAGCGGGGTCAGCACGATGCCGGTGACCGCGAGGGCGAGGTCGACGGCGAGGAAGCGCTTGGTGCAGACCGCCGCGTTCTGCACCCGGGGCAGGGTCGCCAGCGTCCAGACGGTCAGGACGGCGTAGTAGGCGATGGCGGCGCCGGGCCGGTCGTAGTCGTCGTAGGCGGAGGCGAACAGGCCGATCGCGTACAGCAGGGTCAGCACGCGGTAGCCGGTGAGCGCACGCCACAGGGGCTGCTCGACCGACATCCGTACGACGCGTTCCCTCTTGGTCATCTCCCCCGGTCCCCCCTCGTCCGTCCCCCCGCCCCCGTCACCGCCGGGTCAGGAGTCGGCGGCCTTCTTCTCGGCTCTGGCCGCTTCCTTCTCCGCCCTCACCGCGTCCTTCTCCGCCCTGGTGGCCTCCGCGATCTGCCGCTTGGCCGCGGTCGCGTAGACGTCGACGTACTCCTGGCCGGAGAGCTTCATGATCTCGTACATGACCTCGTCGGTCACCGCGCGCAGCACGAACCGGTCGTGCTCCATGCCCTGGTAGCGGCTGAAGTCCAGCGGCTTGCCGATCCGGATGCCCGGGCGCATCAGCTTGGGCATCACCTGCCCCGGCGGCTGGATCTTCTCCGTGTCGATCATGGCGACCGGGAGGACCGGGGCGCCGGTCGCGAGCGCCACGCGCGCGAGGCCGCCGGGCTTGCCCCGGTAGAGACGGCCGTCGGGCGAGCGGGTGCCCTCCGGGTAGATGCCGAACAGCTCGCCGCGCTCCAGCACCTCGATGCCGCTGCGCACCGCCGCCTCGCCGGCGCCGCGCGCGCCGGAGCGGTCCACGGGGAGCTGGCCGACGCCTTTGAAGAAGGCGGCCGTCAGGCGTCCCTTGACCCCCGGGGTGGTGAAGTACTCGGCCTTGGCGATGAACGTGACCTTGCGGTCCAGCACCGCGGGCAGGAAGAACGAGTCCGAGAAGGACAGGTGGTTACTCGCCAGGATCGCCGGGCCCTCGGCCGGGACGTTCTCCAGGCCCTCCACCCAGGGTCTGAAGGTGACCTTGAGCGGTCCCCCGATGGCGACCTTCATCGCGCCGTACAACAACCGAGTGCCTCCTGTTTCCGTGGATCAGACCTTAACCCGCGCCGCGGTGAATGGGCCCGACGACCCTGGTCGGTGTCAGTGCGGTCGCGTACGGTGAAGCACATCCGAAGTCGTCGTTTCCGAAGTCACCGTTCCCGAGGTCCTCGTTTGCGAAGTCCTCGTTTCCGAAGTCGTCGTTCGTACCCCTCCCAGTTCCCGCCCCCACTGATGGATTGGAGACCGAAGGTGCCGGTTCTCCCCGGAGCCGAGCCGTACCGCCATGACGGCGGGGAGGTCGGCGTCCTCCTCTGCCACGGTTTCACCGGTTCGCCCCAGTCGCTGCGCCCCTGGGCGGAACACCACGCGGCGCACGGCCTGTCCGTGTCCCTGCCGCTGCTGCCCGGGCACGGCACCCGCTGGGAGGACATGCAGGTCACCGGCTGGCAGGACTGGTTCGCGGAGGTGGACCGCGAGCTGCGGCTGCTGCGCGAGCGCTGCTCGCGGGTCTTCGTCGCGGGCCTGTCGATGGGCGGCACGCTGGCGCTCCGGCTGGCCGCGAAGAACGGGACGGGGGTGGACGGCGTGGTGGTCGTCAACCCCGCGAACAAGGTGCACGGGTTGTCCGCGTACGCCCTTCCGGTGGCCCGGCACCTGGTCCGGACGACGCCGGGCATCGCCAGTGACATCGCCAAGCCGGGCGCGGCGGAGGTGGGGTACGACCGGGTGCCGCTGCACAGCGCGCACTCGCTGCGGAACTTCTTCCGCCGGGTGGACGGTGAGCTTCCGCAGGTCACCCAGCCGTTGCTGCTGCTGCGCAGTACCCGGGACCATGTGGTTCCGGCGGTGGATTCCGCGCGGATCCTGAGCCGGGTGTCCTCCACGGACGTAACGGAGGTCGTGCTGGAACAGAGCTACCACGTCGCGACGTTGGATCACGATGCGGACCGGATCTTCGAGGAGAGCCTCGCCTTCATCGGCCGGCTCGCACCCAGTGTCGGCAAGGAAGGGACGGCCGCAGTTGGCTGAGCACGACTCCGACCGCGAGGACCGCGAGCCGGACGAGGGGGTGCCCTTCGACGAGGCGGCCGCCTGGGCGGCGATCGTCGCGGGTTACGGCGAGGAGCCGCCGGACCCGCCGGGGGCGAAGCCCTTCAAGCCGGTGAAGGATCTCGCGCTGCCGGCGATGAAAGAGGACGGAGACGGGGACGAGGACGGGGACGGAGCCGAGGACGGGGCCGGGGACACCGAGGAGACCGGGGCCGAGGCCGCGGGCGGTCCGCAGCCGGCCCAGGAGACGCCTCCCGCCAAGCCGCTGGGCAGCTCGGTCGCCTTCGCGCCCGGGGTGGGACCGCGGGACTACAGCGCGCCGGAGGCGTCCGAGGACGACTTCGACGATGACGACGAGGGGCACTTCGTGCCGCCCGAGCCGCCGCCGCTGCCGGCCGCCGACACGACCGCCAGGTTCGCCTGGCTCGGCGTGGTGGGCGGGCCGGTGCTGCTGCTGCTCGCGGTGCTGCTCGGCTGGGACATGACCTGGTGGCTGGCGACGCTGGGGATAGGCGGGTTCCTCGGTGGCTTCGTCACCCTGGTGACCCGCATGAAGACGGACGACGACGAGGACGGCGACCCGGGCCGCGGCGCCGTGGTCTGAGAAGGCCGTCCAGGACGCCGTTCGAGAAGCTGTTCAGGACGCCGGAACCCTGAGGGCGGCCAGGACCGGAAGGTGGTCCGTGGCCGTCCGCAGGTCCTCGTCCGTGACGCCCGGCAGGTCCTCGGGCACGCCGCAGCCGAGGACCTCGATGCCCTTCGTCGCGAAGACCGCGTCGATGCGCTGGTAGGGGGCGCCGGACCAGGAGGTGAACTCGCCGCCCCAGGGGGCGGTGACCCGGCAGTCCTGGAGGCCGTCGGCGAGCAGACGGAAGGTGCTGCCGTCGGGGCGGTCGTTGAGGTCGCCGCCGGTGACGGCGTGGTCCACGCCCAGTCCGGCGAGGCGGTCGAGGAGCATGCCGCCCTGTTCGAGGCGCTCGTCCCGCTGGAGGCTGAGGTGGAAGCTGACGACGCCGAGCCGGGCCGCGCCGAAGCGGACGACGGCGGTCGCGAAGCCGCGGCGGTGCAGACCGGGGGTGAGCGGGAGCAGGACGTCCTCGGTGCGTTCCACGGTGGCGCGCAGGTCGCAGAGGATGGCCGGGCCGGCCGCGGTGGCGCCCCCGGTGAGGATCACCAGGTCGGCCGCGGAGGCCAGCCGGGCGAGCTTCTTGCGCCAGCGGAAGAAGCGCGGGGCCTCCTGGACGAGGACCAGGTCGGGGGCGCAGGCCCGGATGACGCGGGCGAGCGCCGCGGTGTCGTCCCGCATGGAGCGGATGTTGTAGGCGAGGACGCGGACGACGGCCGAACCGTCGGGCTCTGTGTGGGAGTTGGGGAGCGACGCCATGTGATCAATCTACGCGCCGGGAGGAGGGGCCGCGCGGCGGTGGCCGCGTATCGGCTACCGCCCCGCGGACCCGGTCCCGGGCGTCACATGATCGGGTCGGGCTCCCTCGCCAGGTCGGCCGCGCCCACCAGGCCCGCGTCGTTGCCCAGCCGGGCGGCGATGACCTCGGCCACCGGGCGCCAGTTGCCGCCCACCAGCCAGCGCTTGTAGGACTTGCGGATCGGGTCGAGGACCAGTTCGCCCTCGTCCGAGAGGCCGCCGCCGACGATGAATGCGGAGGGGTCGAAGAGCGAGGCGAGGTCGGCGAGGCCCGCGCCGGCCCAGCGGGCGAGCTCGCGGTAGGAGTCGACGGCGACCGGGTCGCCCTGCCGGGCGGCCATGGAGATGTGCTTGCCCTCGATGCCCTCGGAGGAGCCGTCGCCCAGGCCGAGCAGGATCTCGGCGTTCTCCGGGGTGGCGTTGGCGCGCTGCTTGGCGTAGCGGACGAGGGCGCGGCCGGAGGCGTACTGCTCCCAGCAGCCCTGCGATCCGCAGCCGCACAGCAGCCCGTCCGGGACCACCCGGATGTGGCCGAACTCGGCCGCGACGCCGAAGTGCCCGCGGCGCAGCTTGTTGCCGATGATGATGCCGCCGCCGAGGCCGGTGCCGAGCGTGATGCAGATGACGTTGCGGTGGCCCTTGCCCGCGCCGAACTTGTACTCGCCCCAGGCGGCCGCGTTCGCGTCGTTCTCCACGACCACGGGGAGGCCGACGCGGGCCTCGACCTTCTCCTTCAGCGGCTCGTTGCGCCAGTCGATGTTCGGCGCGAAGTACACCGTGGAGCGCTGCCGGTTCACGTAGCCGGCGGCACCGATGCCCACGCCGACGATCTCGTGCCCGGCGCGCGCACCCTCCACGGCGGAGGCAATGGCGTCCACGATGCCCTCGGGCGTACCCGGGGTCGGCACCTTGTGGGTCGAGAGGATGTTGCCTTCCTCATCGACCACGCCGGCCGCGATCTTCGTGCCGCCGATGTCGACGCCGATGGTGAGTCCCATGAATCCCTCAGTTTCGGTCGAGCCCCGCTACGGCCAACCGTACCCGAGGGGGCTGTCAGTCCAAGTCGATGCGCTCTCCCGGGCCGCTGTCCTCGCCCTTGTCGCGGCCTTTGTCGTGGCCGCCGGAGGTCCAGCGGGCCTCCTGGGCGCGGACCGCGGAGCGGTAGGCGGCCAGCAGCTCGCCGCCGGCGGCCGCGAGGTGGTCGAAGACATCCGGATTGCGCTCCATGACGGGTTCGACGGCGCTCTTCGCCTGCTGGACGACCTGGCGCACCACCTGCTGGGCGGCGGGCCCGGCGACCGCCCCGAGGAGCGGGCTCTGGATGCCGGAGAGCTTGTCGGCGACGGCGTCGACGAGTTTGCGCAGTTCCTCGGCGGCCGACCCCGGGGGCGGGCCGTACCGGGTGCGGCGGCGGTCCTTCTCCTTGGCGAGATCCTCGGCGCAGGCCGTGGCCCAGGCGTCGTCGTCGGTCGCCCGTACCTCGTCCGTTTCCTCGGCGGCGTCGGCCGGGGGGCGCTCTTCGCTCATGACGGACTCCTGACTACGGTTCGTCTCTACGACGTTACCCGAACGGGCGTACCGGATTCACGGTCAGCGCGGCCACAGATCCGGGTCCGGGGCGAACCGCAGCCGCAGCTCGCCGTCGCGCAGGGCGGCCCCGGCGACGGTGCAGCGGCGCAGGGCCGACGGCAGGGCGACGATCCGGCGGAAGCCGCCGACGGTGATCACGACCTCGTCGCCGCGCCGGACGAGGTCGAGGCCGTCCCGTATCGCGCCGGGCAGCGGGATGTGCCAGACCAGGACGCCGTCCTCCTCGATGCGGTCGGCGACGGGCCACTCGACCGGGTCGGTCGCGGTGTTGACGCCGGGCACGGTGAGCGCGGCGAGGTCGTCGGTGCCGCGCGGGTCGTGCCCGAGGTGGGCCACGGGCGTGACGTCGTACGCCTCCTCCCACTCCGCGAGGGCCTTGCGCTGCTGGGCGACGAGGCCGTGCAGGGGCGTGGTCTCGGGCAGGACGCGGTTGGCGACCAGGGTGCCGGTGCGCAGGCCGCGCAGGGCGAGGCCGAGGCGGGCGGTGCGGACGGCGTCGGCGCCGGCCGGGCCGGGTTCGGCGACCAGGTGCACGGCGGTGTGGCGGTCGCCGAGGACGGCCTCGACGGCGGCCAGCTCGACGTCCCAGCGGGCGGCCGTCTCGTAGAGCCAGTCGGCGGGCATGGGGACGCCGGCGAGGCGGCCGAGGACCGGGCGCAGGGCGCGGGCCGCCTGCCGCTCGGGCGGGAGCAGGCGGCGCAGGTAGCGGCGGAGCTCCTCGGGGAGGGCGAGGAGGGCGAGGGCCCGGGAGGCGGGCGGGAGGTCCACGACGAGCAGTTCGTAGCGCTCGGAGAGGGCGGCGTCGCGCAGGGCGCGGAGGAAGGAGAGCTCCTCGGCGCCGGGCAGGGGGGTCAGCTCCTCGGCGTCCAGGCGGGAGGCGCCGAGGAGGTCGAGGACGTTCGCGGCACGGCCCTGGAAGGCGGTGAGGTCCTCGCGGAACCGGGCGGCCGCATCGGGGCGCCAGGCGGTGAGGGTGGGGGTGAGGTGCGCCGGCTCCGGTCCTGTCGCCGTGCCGAGGGCCGCGCCGAGGGTGTCCGTGCGGTCGGCGCTGAGCACGAGGGTGGGGGTGCCCTCGCCCGCGGCGCGCAGGGCGGTGGCCGCGGCGACGGTCGTACGGCCGCTGCCGCCGGGGCCGGTGATCAGGATGGTGCGCATGAGGGTGAACCGTAACGGACGCGCCGTCGCCCGAAAGGCACCGGAGGTGCAGCGGGCGCGGGGGTGGGTTCGCTCGCCGGCGCCTGTCGGGTGCCGCCCGCGCCCACCCGTGCCGCCTTGGGGGGCGCGATGGCTACGCGCCCGACTCGACCCTCTTCTTCAGGCCCGCCAGGGCCCGGTCGATGATGACCTTCTCGGCCTTGCGCTTGATCATCCCGAGCATCGGGATCTTGACGTCCACCGTCAGCGAGTACGTGACCTCGGTCGCGCCCGCCCCCGCCGGCTTCAGCAGGTAGGAACCGTCCAGCGAGCGCAGCATCTGCGACTTCACCAGGGTCCAGGAGACCTCGTTGTCGCCGGTCCACGTGTAGCCCAGCGTCTGGTCGTCCTTGATCGCGCCCGCGTCCATGACGAGACGGACCTGCTCGGCCCGCCCCTTGGCGTCGGCCTTCAGCACTTCCGCCTCCTTCACCTCACCGGTCCAGTCCGGGTACTTGGCGAAGTCGGCGATGACCGCCATGACGTCGGCCGGGGCCGCCTCGATCGTGATGCTCGAGCTGGTGTATTCCGCCATCGCGGTGGCTCCTCCAGATGCGGGCCGGTGAGACCATGAAAGGGGACCGCCGTGCGCGAGCGTGCGCACGCGTGTGCAGCGTGAAGGCTACCGCGCGTCCGACCAGCCGACTTCACCGCCGTCCGGGGGCCGTCACCATTCCAGCGCCCAGGGCCGCCCGGTGCCGGCGAAGTGCCCGACGTTCACGCACTCGGTGGCTCCGATCCGCATCCGCTTCACCAGCGGCTGGTGGACATGTCCGAAGAGCGAGTATCGCGGCCTGGTGCGCCGGATGGCGTCGAGCAGCGCCCGGCTGCCGCGCTCGAAACGGCGCGCGACCGTGTCGTAGACCAGCTCCGGCACCTCCGGCGGGATGTGGGTGCACAGCACGTCGACCTCGCCGACCGCCTCGATCTTGGCGGCGTACTCCTCGTCGGAGATCTCGTAGGGGGTGCGCATCGGGGTCCGCAGTCCGCCGCCGACGAAGCCGAAGACCCGGCCCCCGATCTCGACGCGCTCGCCGTCGAGGACCGTCGTGCCCGGCCCGGCGTACTCCGGCCACAGCGTGGGCATGTCGACATTGCCGTAGGTCGCGTACGTCGGTGCCGGGAACGCCGCGAACATCTCGGCGTACTGCCTGCGCACGGCCTTCTCTATGGCGGTCGCCCGGTCCATGCCGATGCCGCCCCACAGCCGGGCGCCCAGCTCCCGCGCCTCCTCGAAGCGGCGGGCGGTGCGCAGCTCCACGAGGCGGTCGGCGTTCTCGACGCCGAAGAGGTCGGGGAAGATGCCGCGGGAGTGGTCGGCGTAGTCGAGGAAGAGGACGAGGTCGCCGAGGCAGATCAGGGCGTCGGCGCCGTCACCGGCCCTGGCCAGGTCACGGGCGTTGCCGTGCACGTCGCTGACGACGTGGACGCGGGTCCTTCGGTTGCCGGTGGATGTCGCTGCCATGGTGATCAAGGGTAGGCGTGTGCGGCATACGTGAACAGGCGGTGGCAGCACCCGCGGTTACTGGTCAGTCACTAAAGGGGTGGACTACCGTACGCCGAGGAACACCAACCTGTGTGACGCAGCGAACATCTCGCCGGGACCCCCTGTCGAAGAAGCCATACCGGCGGGTAACGTCCGGGCAGTCCAGTCGTGCTCAGGATTTCAACCAACGGATCCCACCGGACCGTGGCGAGGCCCTGAGTACCTGCCCGAGCCTTGGACCGCACCGTCGCATCGCACAACGTCGTGGCGCCGGCGCCCTATGAGGAGCAGCAGTCTTGCGCGAGTTCAGCCTTCCGGCTTTGTACGAGGTCCCCGCGGACGGCAATCTGACCGACATCGTCCGCAGAAACGCCGCGCAGCATCCCGACGTAGCCATCATGGCCCGCAAGGTCGACGGGGTGTGGACGGACGTGACCGCCACCGCCTTCCTGACCGAGGTGCACACGGCCGCCAAGGGCCTCATCGCCTCCGGCATCCAGCCGGGCGACCGGGTCGGCCTGATGTCCCGCACCCGCTACGAGTGGACGCTCCTCGACTTCGCGATCTGGAGCGCCGGCGCGGTCACCGTGCCGGTGTACGAGACCAGCTCGCCGGAGCAGGTGCAGTGGATCCTCGGCGACTCCGGCGCGACCGCCTGCATCGTCGAACTCGACGGCCACACGGCGGCCGTCGAATCGGTGCGCGAGGCGCTGCCCGCCCTCAAGCACGTCTGGCAGATCGAGGCCGGCGCACTGGAGGAGCTGGGCAGGCTCGGCCAGGGCGTCACCGACGCGACCGTCGACGAGCGCAGCGCGCAGGCGAAGGCGGACGACCCGGCGACCATCGTCTACACGAGCGGCACCACCGGGCGCCCCAAGGGCTGTGTGCTCACCCACCGCAGCTTCTTCGCCGAGTGCGGCAACATCGTGGAGCGGCTGCGCCCGCTGTTCCGCACCGGCGAGTGCTCCGTCCTGCTCTTCCTGCCGCTCGCGCACGTCTTCGGCCGGCTGGTCCAGATCGCCCCGATGATGGCGCCGATCAGGCTGGGCTGCGTCCCGGACATCAAGAACCTCACCGACGAACTGGCCGCGTTCCGGCCGACGCTGGTGCTCGGCGTGCCGCGCGTCTTCGAGAAGGTCTACAACTCGGCGCGCGCCAAGGCGCAGGCGGACGGCAAGGGCAGGATCTTCGACAGGGCCGCGGACACCGCGATCGCGTACAGCAAGGCGCTGGACACGCCGTCGGGCCCGTCGCTCGGCATGAGGATCAAACACCGGACCTTCGACAAGCTCGTCTACAGCAAGCTGCGCGCGGTGCTCGGCGGCAAGGGCGAGTACGCGATCTCCGGCGGCGCCCCCCTCGGCGAGCGCCTCGGCCACTTCTTCCGGGGCATCGGCTTCACGGTCCTGGAGGGCTACGGCCTGACCGAGTCCTGCGCGGCGACCGCGTTCAACCCCTGGGACCGGCAGAAGATCGGCACGGTCGGGCAGCCGCTGCCCGGTTCGGTGATCCGGATCGCGGACGACGGCGAGGTGCTGCTGCACGGCGAGCACCTGTTCAAGGGCTACTGGAACAACGAGCCCGCGACCGCCGAGGCGCTGGCCGACGGCTGGTTCCACACCGGGGACATCGGCACCCTGGACGAGGACGGCTACCTCAGGATCACCGGCCGCAAGAAGGAGATCATCGTCACCGCCGGCGGCAAGAACGTCGCCCCGGCCGTGATGGAGGACCGCATCCGCTCGCACGCGCTGGTCGCGGAGTGCATGGTGGTGGGCGACGGGCGGCCGTTCGTGGGCGCGCTGGTCACCGTCGACGAGGAGTTCCTGGGCCGCTGGGCGGCCGACCACGGCAAGCCGGCGGGTGCCACCGCGGCGTCGCTGCGCGACGACCCGGATCTGCACGCGGCGATCCAGGCCGCCGTCGACGACGGCAACGCCGCGGTGTCGAAGGCGGAATCGGTGCGGAAGTTCCGCATTCTGTCCTCCCAGTTCACGGAGGAGTCGGGCCACCTGACGCCGTCCCTGAAGCTCAAGCGCAACGTGGTGGCGAAGGACTACTCGGACGAGATCGAGGCCATCTACGCGAAGTAGCGGGGCACTTGGCTCATATGTCCTCGGCGAGGACCCGTTCCATCGTGCGCTCGGCGAGCGCGGTGATGGTCACGAACGGGTTCACGCCGATGTTGCCGGGCACCAGTGAGCCGTCGGTGACGTACAGGTTCGGGTACCCCTTCACCCGGCCGTAGTCGTCGGTGGCCTGGCCCAGTACGCAGCCGCCCAGCGGGTGGTAGCAGAAGTCGTCGGCGAACACCTTGCTGGCGGACCCGAACAGGTCGTAGCGGTAGATCGTCGCGTTGGCCGCGTTGATCCGGTCGAAGAGCTTCTTGGCCATGGCGACCGAGACCGCGCTCTGGGCCGCGGTCCAGCCCAGCTTCACCCCGCCGCTCGCGGAGTCGTAGGTGAAGGACGCCCGTTGGGGGTTCTTGGTGATCGCCAGGTACAGGCTCACCCAGGTCTCGAACCCGATGGGCAGCGGGGCGATCTCCGCGAAGACCGGGTTGTCGGTGTTGGCCCAGTCGTCGATGCCCATGACCGGCATGGTCGACTGGTTGGCGCCGGTGGTGTCCCAGATGTGGTTGGCGCGTCCGAGCATGGTGTTGCCGTTGGTGCTCCACCCGGCGCCCACACTGGAGTTGAGGGCGGGCAGCGCCCCGGTGTCCCGCGCCCGGACCAGCAGTTCGGTGGTCCCGAGGCTGCCGCCGCCGAGGAACAGGTAGGTGCAGCTGTAGGTCTTGGTCTCGACGACGGCCCCGCTGGTGTCGATCCGGTCCACGCTCAGCACGTACGACCCGTCGCTCGCCCTGGTGATCGTCCTGACCTTCTCCAGGGTGTGGATGGTGACGTTGCCGGTGCCGAGGGCGGCCGCGAGGTAGGTCTTGTCGAGGCTCTTCTTGCCGTAGTTGTTGCCGTAGATGACCTCCTGGGCGAGCGCGGACCTGGTGGCGGTGCCGGCCGCCTCCTGCTGCATGTACCCGAAGTCGTAGACGTTGGGCACGAAGGTGGTCTTGAGCCCGGTGTTGCCGGCGGCCTTCCTGGAGGTCCGGGTGAACTGGTACCACTCGGTCGACTCGAACCAGGTGGCGTCGATGGTGTTGACGCCCAGCATGGTGCGGGCGCGCGGGAAGTAGGTGCCGTACATCGCGGTCGCGTCCACGGTCGGGAACTGCTCGGCGAAGTAGGACTGGAGGGGCGTGACCGCCATCCCCCCGTTGACCAGCGACCCGCCCCCGACGCCGCGCCCGACGTACACGGACATGTTGTCGTAGTGCACCCGGTCGAGCACGCCCGCGTAGGGGGTGATGTCCTTGTTGACGACGTCCAGCCAGAGGAAGCTGGCGAGCGGGGCCTCCGTGCGGGACTTGAACCACATGGATCTCTTGTCCGGGGCGGCGGTGGAACAGAAGATCTTGCCGTCGGAGCCGGCCGTGTTCCACAGCTGGCCCATCTCGATCATCAGGGTCCGTACCCCGGCCTGGCCGAGCCGCAGCGCGGCGACGGCCCCGCCGTACCCCGAACCGACCACGATGGCGGGGGCGTTGTCGACGGCGGCGGCCTCCTCGGCGGCCTGCGCCGACTGGAGCCCGATGCGGGTGAGACCGGCCGCGGCGGCGGTCTGGAGGGCGACCATGCCCAAGATTTGACGTCTCGTCAGCTGACGCTGCATCAGTTTTACTGTCATGTGCGCAGCATGTGCGGATTTTCCGGTTCCGCCTAGAGGCGCGGCGCTCTTTGCCGCACCCCCTTGGAACAGACTTTTACAACAGCTCCTCCAGCCGCTCCGCCAGCAGGTCCCACCGCCACCGCTCCTCGACCCAGGACCGCCCCCGCTCCCCCATCCGCCGCCGCAGCTCCGGGTCCCCCAGCAGTACGGTGACGCGCTCGGCGGTCTCCTCCACCGACCCGCCGCGCACGACCCAGCCGGTCTCCCCGTCGAGCACCGCGTCGGGCGCGCCCCCGGAGTCCCCCGCCACCACCGGCAGTCCGGTGGCGGACGCCTCCAGGTACACGATCCCGAGCCCCTCCACGTCCAGCCCGCCCCGCCGGGTCCGGCAGGGCATGGCGAACACGTCCCCCGCCCCGTAGTGCGCGGGCAGCTCGGCCCACGGCACGGCGCCCGTGAACCGCACGGACGCCTCGACCCCGGTCTCCCGGGCCAGCCGCCGCAGCTCGCGCTCGTAGGGGCCGCCCCCCACGATCAGCAGCACCGCGTCCGGCTGGGCGGCCAGGATCAGCGGCATCGCGAGGATCAGCGTGTCCTGCCCCTTGCGCGGCACCAGCCGCGAGACGCACACGACCACCGGCCGGTCGCGCAGCCCCAGCCGCGCCCGGACCTCCTCGCCCCCGGAGCCGGGGTGGAAGGTCTTCTCGTCGACGCCCGGCGGCAGCTGCACCATCCGCCCCGCCGCCTCGGCGCTCAGCGCGGCCGCGATCCGGGAGCGCGTGTACTCGCCGAGGTAGGTGAGGGTGTCGGTGCTCTCGCCGATCCGCCCGAGCAGCTGCCGGGCGGCCGGCAGCTGGGCCCAGCCGGCCTCGTGGCCGTGCGTCGTGGCGACCAGCCGCCGCGCGCCGGCCCTGCGCAGCGCCGGCGCCATCAGCCCGAGCGGCGCCGCCGCCCCGAACCACACGGACGTGCACCCGTGCTCCCGCAGCAGCCGGACCGCGGTCCCGGTCGCGCCGGGTGTCGGCAGCAGCATCGTCGTACGGTCGCGTACGACGGTGAAGGGCTGCTCCGCGTCGAACTCGGCGGTGGCCCGGACGCCCTCCCGGCTCCGCTTCCAGGTGGACGCGTAGACGACGAGCCGTCCGGGGTCCAGCCGCAGGGCCATGTTGTGCAGAAAGGCCTGGATGCCGCCCGGCCGGGGCGGGAAGTCGTTCGTCACGATGAGGGTCTTGTGCATCGCCGCCGACCCTACCCGCACAGCGTGTTCGGCCGCGCTTCATGGCCTCCGCACAGGGCGGCGGGAGATCATGTGGCCCACTCGCACGGCGGCCGGCGGACACGACGGACAGGGGCTCAGGTGGACAGGACGGGCGTGAAGCGTGCCCTGGCGTTGCTGCTGGGCGGCTGGTGGATCACCCGTGTGGTCCTGCTGCTGTTCGTCCTGAAGGTGTTCGTCTTCCCGGGCGCGGACGTCACCAGCGACGTGTCGGTGATCTACCGGGGCTGGTACGAGGTGCTGCGCCACGGAACGTTTCCGCTGGACGACGTCACCTGGCAGTACCCGCCCGCGGCGGCCCTCGCGATCCTCTCCCCCGGGCTGCTGCCCTTCCTGGCCTATCCGACCGCCTTCTTCGTCCTGGCCTTCCTCGCCGACCTGGTCGTCCTGACCCTGCTCGTGTACACGGGCCTGCGCCCGGGCCGCTCCCTGCGCGGCGCCGCGGTCTGGGTGGCGGGCGTCCCGCTGCTCGGCCCGACGGTCTACTCCCGCTACGACGTGATGGTCACCGCCGTCGCCGTCGCCGCGGTGCTGGCCGGGGCCCGGCACCCCCGGATCATGGGCGCGCTGGCCGGGTTCGGCGCGATGGTCAAGGTGTGGCCGGCGCTGCTCCTCGTGGGTGCCCTGCGGCGGCGGGCCTGGGTGTCCGCCGCGGTCACCGCGGGCGCGGTCGGCGCCCTGTTCGCGGTGGCCATGCCCGGCGCGTTCTCCTTCCTGACCTTCCAGCGGGACCGGGGCACCGAGGTGGAGTCGCTCGGCGCGCTGGTCTTCCACATCGCCCGGCACCACGGCTGGAACGGCCAGGTGCTGCTGAACTACGGCTCGATCGAGTTCCTCGGCCCGGACGTGAAGGCGGTGAGCACGGCGGCCCTGCTGCTGACCGCGCTCGCGTTCGGCTGGCTGCTGCTGTGGCGGCTGTCCGCGACCCGCTCCCGGTCCCACACGCTGGCGGACGCCGCGTTCACCGCCGTGCTGATGTTCACGGTCACCAGCCGGGTGATCAGCCCCCAGTACATGGTGTGGCTGGTGGGCCTGGCCGCCGTCTGCCTGTGCTTCCGGGCCGGCCGGATGACCGGGCCGGCGGTGCTGGTCCTGCTGGCGGCCTTCGTGACGGTCCTGGAGTTCCCCGTCGGCTTCGAGCACGTCGTGGTGAGCGACGGGTACGGCGTCGCCCTGCTGGCCCTGCGCAACGGCCTGCTGGTCGCGGCCACGGTCTGGGCGGCCCGCCTGCTGTGGCGCTCCACGGTGCCCGACGACCCGGCCGCCCCGTCGCCGTCCCCCGCGACCCGCGCTAAGGAGCCCTCGGTCCCCTCCTGAGCCCGGGGCCGGTTCAGTCGCCCAGCTGGTTGCGCAGGTAGCGCCGCCACCGCTCGGTGAAGTCCGCGAGGGTCGTGCCGAGCTCCTTGCCGAGCACGTCCTCGACGGCGCCCGCCCGCTCCTTGTGGGCGCCGACGGCCCGGTAGAAGGCGCCGAGCCGCTCCTCGCCCCAGTGGGCGGCGATCATCCGGCAGGCCAGCCAGCCGCCCTCGTAGGCCTGGGCGAGCCTGGTGGGGTCGTCGGTGAAGCCGAAGTCCTTGTCGGCGGGCAGGTCCTCGGGGACGTCCCCGTCCTGGACGGCGCGGCCCAGCTCCGGGGCCGCCTCGGCGGGGGTGCGGCCGGTGCCGAGGTAGCCGATCCAGTCGGCGTAGCCCTCGGAGAGCCAGAGCGGGGTGGCGGCCGTGGTGCGGGTACGGGTGGCGACATGGGTGGTCTCGTGGGTGAGGACCACCTGGCGGCCGACCTGGCCGAGGACGGCGTAGGCCTCGGGGTTGAGGATGACCCGGTCCGCGGGGGTCGCCCCGGACCCGCCCGCCTCACCGGTGGTGACGGCGGCGATGCCCCGGTAGTCGGAGGCGGGGCCGCCGAGCAGGCCCGCCATGCCGTCCAGCGACTTCGGTACGAGGAGGACCACCCGGCGGGTCCAGTCGGTGCCCCAGGCCTTGGAGACCTCGGGGACGGCGGTGTCGGCGAGGCGGGCGTAGGCGCGCAGCGTGGCCGCGGACTGGCCGACGCCGAGGACGAGGCTGTGGGCGCTCCTGACGACCGTGACCGTGCCCTGGTCCCAGAGCTGCTGGCCGGTCTTCTTCGCGGGCCCGTCGTGGCTGACGTACCACCCGCCGTCGGCGGTGCGGTCGAGGGTGAGCGTGCGGTCGGTGGTGACCGGCGCCTTGTCGTAGCCCCGGATCCGGTACCGCAGCCGGGCGTCCGCGGTGGCCCCGGCGCCGTCCCGGTGCACGGCGGTCACCCGGTAGCTCCACTCGGCGAGCGGTACGGCGCGCAGGGCGGCGTAGGAGGCGCGGGTGCCGCTCTCGCCGTAGGCCCGCTCGTCGTGGCCGAGGACGGCGGCCGAGCGCAGGTCCAGGACCCGCTGCACCTCGGTCGTCACGGTCGGGGCCGAGGAGCCCGTTCCGCCGCATCCGGTCAGCGGCAGGAGCAGCAGACACAGCCCCACCGCTCCTGAGCGCCACGCCCGACGTCGACCAGCCACCTGCCGATCGTACGGGTCGGGGCCCGCCCGTCAGGGCCGGGTGACCGAGGAGACCGGCATCATCCCGACCGGGTCGTAGCGCACCGGGGCGCCCGGGTAGGGGGCGTGGATGACCTGGCCGTGGCCGACGTACATGGCCACATGGCTGGCGTCGGAGCGGTAGACGACCAGGTCACCGGGTTGCGCCTGGGAGAGCGGGACCTGGTGGCCGGCGTAGCGCTGCTCCTGCGAGGTGCGCGGGAGGTGGAGTCCGGCGTGCGCGTAGGACCACTGCATCAGGCCCGAGCAGTCGAAGCCGGAGGGGCCGCTGGCGCCCCAGACGTACGGTCTGCCGAGGGCGGAGCGGGCGGCGGCCAGGGCGGCCGCGGCGCGGGCGTCCGGGGGGACCACGCCGGAGAGGCCGGACAGGTCGGCGCGGCTGCCCCGGGAGGCGTGCTCGAAGGCGGCGCGGTCGGCGGCGGGCAGCGCGTCGAGCAGGCTCCGCGCCTTGGCGAGCTTCTTCTCCACGGTGGCCTTGTGGGAGGCGACCGCCTTGCGGCCGCGCTCCAGTTCGGAGAGTTTCCCGGCGGCCTCGGCGCGCTCCTGGGCGAGTTCGCGCAGCGCCGCCCGGAGTTCGTGCAGCTGTCCGGCCCGGCGGGCGTCGATCCGGTCGAGGAGGGAGGCCTTGGCGAGGTAGTCCTCGGGGTCGTCGGAGAAGAGCAGGGCGACGGTGGGGTCGATGCCGCCCGAGCGGTACTGGGCGCCGGCGAGCGAACCGAGCGCCTCCCGCATGGAGTTGACGCGCAGTTGCTGGCGGGCGATCAGGTCCTGGGCGTCGTTCACCTCGTGGCGCAGCGCGTCGGCCCGCTCGTCGGCCTTGTCGAAGGCCTGGGTCGCCTCCTCGGCCTGCTGGTACAGCCGGTCCAGTTCGGCGCGGGCGTCCCCGTGCGGGGCGGCGTCCGCCGGGGCGGCACCGAGTGCGGCGGCCGCGGCCGAGAGCACGCAGAGGGCGGCACCGGCGCCCCGGTCGAAGCCGGACGGTGCGAGACGGCGATGAAACCCCACGGCGGTCCTTCTGCTGGCGGACAGGTACCGCTTCGTCCGGCGCGGGGGACGGGGTGCCCCGGTGCCGGAGGAAACGCGCCAGACAGTAGCCGCGCGACCACACCCCGGCCAAAGACCTCGACGGCAACAGAGCGTGACGCCCCGCCGCTGGCGCAGGTCACCGGCGGGGCGTGGAGTCAGTTCCGGTCGCCGTGATTCGCCCGTTCGGGCGCCACGGCGAGTCGATCTTCGGCCGTACGGGTGTCGCCGTGACCGGAAGGGATCAGATCCGGACGCCGAACTCGAAGGTCATGTTGCCGATCGCCTCGTAGCGCACGACGGCGCCGGTGTGCGGGGCGTGCAGCACCTGGCCGTTGCCCGCGTAGAGGCCGACGTGGTGGTAGTCGCCGTAGAAGATGACGAGGTCGCCGACCTTGAGGTCGCTCTGGCTGTAGATCCGGGTGCCGGCGTTGGCCTGGGCCTCGGAGGTGCGCGGGATGGTGACGCCGGCCTGGGCGTAGGCCCAGGAGGTCAGACCCGAGCAGTCGAAGGAGGAGGGGCCGGAGGCGCCGTAGACGTACGGCGAGCCGATCACGGACTGGGCGGCGGCGAAGGCGGCGGCGGCCCGGCTGGAGGCGGACCCGGTGCTGCCGAGGCTGACCCGCGAGGAGGCGCGGCTGGCGGCCTGGGCCTGCTCGGCGTCGAGTGCCGCCTTCTCCTTGGCCGTCAGGGTGTTGAGCAGCTTCTGCGCGTCGGCGAGCTTGCTCTGGACGGCGCTCTTCTGCTTGGCCAGCTCGGTGCGGGTGGCGGAGAGGTCCTTGAGCTTGTCGGTGGCCTCCGCCCGCTCCTGGGCGAGTTCGCGCTGCTTGTCCTGGATCTTCTTGAGGGCCTCGACCTGCTGGCTGCTCAACTGGTCGAGCGTGGAGGCCTTGTCGAGGTAGTCGTCCGGGTCGGACGAGAGGAAGAGCTGGACCGACGGGTCGATGCCGCCGGAGCGGTACTGCGCGGTGGCCATCGTGCCGAGGCTGTCCCGCAGCTTGTTGAGCTCCTCCTGGCCACGAGCCACGTTGTCCTGGATCGTGGATATTTCCTTCTGCAGCTTCTGCTGCTTGTCCTTGGCCCCGTCGAGCTTCTCGGTGGCCTGCTCGGCCTCCTCGTAGAGCTTGTCGACCTTTGCCTTGACCTCGTCCTTGGTCAGCTTCTCGCTGGGCGCCGCGTTGGCGGCGTTGGCACTCAGGACGACGGCAGCGGCGGCTGCGGTGGTCAGCACGGTCACGCGTGCGCGACTCGGCTGCTTGGGTCGACGATGGGACGCCACGGAGACGGGCTCCTTCTTTTGAGTGATCACCCGTGTGGAGGTTCGAGGCCTGACCCTAGTGACCTACTTGTGATCAGTTCAAATCCCAACAGTCAAAATTCTGGTCACGCAACGCACTCTTTGCACATAACTCACGTGCCGTAATGCTCGATTGACACTACGTCGCGTGACGGTTCGGTCGAATTCGGGCATTAACCATGCACGTCGAACGTTCAGGACAGTCGCTTCAGAAGCATCGCAGAAGCGACCGGTCGGGCACCCGCCCGCGCCACCCCGTCGGCGACCTCACGGTCGGTCGAGGCGACGATCACCGGGCGGCCCGGCGGCTCGGCACGCACCAGCTGGCGGATCAACTCGTCCGCCGTGACACCGGGCTTGGAGAAGAGGACCCGGACCCCGCGCGGCGGGGCGAGCAGCACCGGCGCGGCCAGTTCGGCGCCGTCGAAGACGCAGGTGACCTCCGCGCCGGTCTGCGCGGCGAGCTGGGAGAGCTGGCCGAGCAGCCGCAGCCGCTGCTTCTCCAGCGGCATCTGCGGATAGCCCGTCTTGGTCACGTTGTAGCCGTCGACGACCAGGTGCGCCTGCGGCAGGGCGAGCAACTGGTCGAGGACGGCCGGGTCGTGCTCGGACAGCGCGCGGGCCGCGATGTCCTTCGGGGTCATCCGCCCCGGCTCCACCGCGTCCACGGTGTCGGCGGGACGCGTCGACGCCGGCGGCAGCGCCAGTTCGCGGCGCAGCCCCTGGGCCGACTCCAGGACCGTGTCGAGCAGCAGCCGCAGCCGCATGTCCTCGACGCTGCGCCCCTCCCGGGCGGCCCGGCGGCTGGCCTCCAGCGCGGCCTCGACCTCGCCGAGCCGCGCCTTGAGCCGCCGGCTCTCGCTCTCCGCGGTGGACACCTGGGCCTGCGCGTCGGCCCGTGCGGCCTCCGCCTCGGTGTGGATCTTGCGCAGGGCGGCCTCGCCCCGCTTGACGTCGCTGAGGGCGGCCCTCAGCTTGCGGTGAAGCGATTCCGCTTCCTTCTTGGCCGCGTCCAGCTCGGCGCGCAGCCGCTCGGTCTCGGAGCGGGTCTGCTCCCGGGCCCGGTCGAGTTCCTCGCGCAGCCGCTCCAGCTCGGCCCGGCTCTCCTCGTCGGCGCGCTCGGCGTCGGCCCGCTGGGCCTCCTCGCCGGCGGCCGTCACGAGCTTCACCCAGCCGGCGGGGCGCAGTACGTAGGCCGCGGCCGCCACGTCGAGCGGGTCCGCGGCCGGGGGCGGGGAGCCGGAGTCGAGGGCGCCGGCCAGTTCCGGCTGGGCCTCTCTCAGCTTCTCCCCGATCCGCTGCCGGAAGAGGGTGTCCGTCTCCAGCGCGGCCGCCATGGCGTTCCCGGCGAACTTGGCCCGCCGGTTCGGCGCGAACCGGGCGTACTGCCGCAGCTGCGCGGGCAGCTCGGCGACCGTCAGACCGCCGAAGCCGTCCGACACGATCTGCACGACCCGCCGCCGCACGCCGTCGGGCAACGGACGGTCAAGCACCTCGGCGGTGCCGTCGCCCGGCCCCCCGCCTGTGGTCTCCACCATCCGTCACACCCCATCACCTGTTGGGGCCGCCTCCCGGTCTCAGGAGTCGGCACCCGGCCTGTCCACGAGTTCCACCTGGTCCACCGCGTTGCACCAGCGGCAGCGCACCGACTCGATGGTCTCACTGACCACCTCGCGCTCCTCGACCTTGGGCTCACCGGCCAGGTCGAGGTGCACGTACTCGACGACCTTCGACGAGCGGGTCACGTCGAAGCGCGTGAGGTTGCCGCAGAGGGTGCAGCGCCACCGCGTCGTGGCGGTCGGCAGGGGAACCGTCATCGTGGCTTGTTCGCTTCCTTCTAGTGTCCGTGACGCGCCGTGCCGACGCGTGTGGCTCGTAACCCTACGGCCTGCCGGGCCGTGGACGCCGCCCCGTCCACGGCGGCGAGGCGATCTGCACCGGTGCGTCCGGTTACGCCATGCTCTGTGTTCATGATCGGCAACTGGAACACGACGGCCGTCCGGACCCTGCGCGGCGCGAGGGGCACGTCCGCGCCCATGACGTACACGCTGATCGCCGTGTGCTGCCTGATCTTCGTGCTCGGCCCGTCGTCCGGCTTCACCCCGTCCTACGGCACCGGGGAGGCACTGGCGGCGGCCCAGCGGGCGTACTTCCGGCGCTGGGGGGTGGTCCCCGGCGACCTGTTCGGCGGCCCGGCGCGGGAGGTGCTGACCCCGGCCACGGCGCTGTTCATCCACGGCAGCTGGGTGCACCTGCTCGGCAACATGCTCTTCCTCTTCGTCTTCGGGGCGATGACCGAGGAGCGGATGGGCCGTGCCGAGTTCACCCTCTTCTACCTCGGCTGCGGCTGTCTCGCGCTGCTCGGCTACGCGGCCGCCAACGCCACGTCCCAGCAGTCGCTGGTAGGGGCGTCCGGGGCGATCTCGGCGGTCCTCGGAGCGTTCCTCTACCTGTTCCCCAGCGCCCGCGTGACCAGTCTTCTCCCGTTCCTCTTCTTCCTGCCCCTGCGCTTCCCGGCCTGGGTGGTGCTCCCCTTCTGGGCGGCCCTGCAGTGGCTGGCCCTGGACGGGGCCCCGGCCGGCCCCGGCGTGGCCTACCTCGCCCACCTGGTCGGATTCGGGCTGGGCTTCGGCTACGCGTGGGTGCGCTACGGCCGTGGCACTAAAGTGAGAGCCACTCCAGCTCCAGCCCCCGAGGGAGAGAACCAGCCGTGATCACCGCGATCGTCCTCATCAAGACCAGCGTGGACCGGATCCCCGAGATCGCGGAACGGATCGCCGCGCTGGAGAGCGTCAGCGAGGTCTTCTCCGTCACCGGCACGTACGACCTGATCGCCATGGTCCGCGTCCGCAGGCACGAGGACCTGGCCGAGGTCATCCCCGGCTCCATCAGCAAGATCCCGGGCGTGGAGGCGACGGACACGCACGTCGCGTTCCGCACGTACTCCCAGCACGACCTGGAGGCGGCCTTCGCGATCGGCCTGGACAACTAGCCCGGTACTTTCCGGGCGTCCGACCGCGACGCGCCCCGTCAGGGGCGCGGGGAACTGCGCGACCAGCCCCCACCGGCCCGCAGCCGGGCACGAAGCACCGCGATCCCCTGGGTGTCCGTCGTGGCCGGCCGCGCAGTTGCCCGCGCCCCTGACGGGGCGCTGATCACACCGCCGGGACGCAGCGGCCTTCCTCCGTACGGTACGACCACTTGGCGCCGTCGGTCACCAGTTCCCGGACCGCCGTCACGAAGCGCTCCACATGCTCGTCCGGCGTACCGGCGCCGAAGCTCACCCGGATGGCGTTGAGGGACTTCTCGCCCGGCGCCGCCTCCGGCGCCCCGCACTCGCCCTGGGTCTGCGGGTCGGAGCCGAGCAGCGTCCTGACCAGCGGGTGGGCGCAGAAGAGGCCGTCGCGGACGCCGATGCCGTACTCCGCGGAGAGGGCCGCGGCGAAGTGCGAGCTGTTCCAGCCGTCCACCACGAAGCTGATCACGCCGACGCGGGGGGCGTCGTCGCCGAAGAGGGAGAGGACCCGGACCTCCGGGACCTCGGCCAGCCCCGCCCGCACCTTGTCGATGAGGTGCCGCTCACGGGCGACCAGCGTGTCGAAACCGGCCTCGGTGAGCGCCTTGCAGGCGGAGGCGATGGAGTAGGCGCCGATCACGTTGGGCGACCCGGCCTCGTGCCGCGCGGCGCTCTCGTGCCACTCCACGGCCACTCCCCCGTCCTCGCGCCTGGCGACCTTGCGGCTGGCGCCGCCGCCCGCGAGGTACGGCTCGGCCGCCTGGAGCCAGTCGGCGCGGCCGGCCAGGACACCGGCGCCGAAGGGGGCGTAGAGCTTGTGGCCGGAGAAGGCGACCCAGTCGACGTCGAGGTCGCGGACGGAGACCGGGTGGTGCGGAGCCAGCTGGGCCGCGTCCAGGACGATCCGGGCGCCGTGCGCGTGCGCGGCGGCGGCCAGCTCGCGCACCGGCCACAGCTCGCCGGTGACGTTGGAGGCGCCGGTGACGCAGACCAGGGCCGGGCCGTGGGGGTCACGGTCGGCCAGCGCGCGCTCCAGGGTCGCCACGGCCTGCCGCGGGGTGCGCGGGGCGTTGAGGTAGGTGACCCGGGCGTCCTGCCAGGGCAGCAGGGAGGCGTGGTGCTCGGTCTCGAAGACGAAGACCTGGCAGTCGGCGGGGAGGGCGCGGGCCAGGAGGTTCAGGGAATCGGTCGTCGAGCGGGTGAAGATCAGCTGGTCGTCGGGGCGGCAGTCCAGGAACTCGGTGACGGTCCGGCGGGCGTTCTCGAAGAGGTCCGTGGAGAGCTGGGAGAGGTAGCCGGCGCCGCGGTGGACGCTGCCGTAGTAGGGCGCGTAGGCCGCGACGTCGTCCCAGACCCGCTGGAGCGCGGGGGCGCTGGCCGCGTAGTCGAGGGCCGCGTAGGCGACCTCGCCGCCGGTGACGAGCGGGACGGTGACATCCCGGCCCAGAACGGGCAGCGGGGCACAGACGGACCGGGCGGAGGCAGCGGTGGAGACGGACATGGCGAAGCTCCTGTGAGGGTGAGCGGAACCGCCGCGCCGGACGGTACGTCGACGGCGCGGGGAAAGTGAAAGGGGTACGCGGAGGCGGGGCTCTACGCCCTATCGCATTCGCTTGCTCACAGAAGGCTCCCTCGTACGACCAGGACCCCTGGTGTTTCGAGGGGTCCGCGCTTGCCGCAGACCTCGCTGCCTACGGCCTGGTCTTCACCCGGGGCACCCCGCCACGGACGGAGGGTTGCCGGACAGTCGGCCGGGGCCTCATGACTGTCACTCATGACCTGAAAAGAAAAGTAGGTGAAGTGATCGCCGATGCGCAACTTCTGTCCGGATGACGGGACGAGGGCAGGTCCCGCGGAGTCCGGCGGGGCCGGACTCCGCGACGCCCCTACTTGTTCGTCGCCGCCGCCCAGCGCTCCAGCGCGCGCTTGGCCGCCCCGGAGTCGATGGACTCGGCCGCCTTGTCCATGCCCGCCCGCAGCTGCTCGGCGAGCGTGCCCGGGCCCGGCTCCAGGGCCGCCAGGGCCGCCGCCGAGTTCAGCAGCACCGCGTCCCGCACCGGGCCCCGCTCGCCGTCCAGGAGGCGCCGGGCGACCTCCGCGTTGTACGACGGGTCGCCGCCGCGCAGCGCCTCCAGGGGAACCGGCTCGATGCCGACCTCGCGCGGGTCGAAGGTCTCCTCCGTGACCTTGCCGTCGCGCACGATCCAGACGTGGGACGTGCCGGTCGTCGTCAGCTCGTCGAGGCCGTCGTCGCCGCGGAAGACCAGGGAGGAGTGGCCGCGCTCGGCGAAGACGCCCGCGACCACCGGGGCCATCCGGGGGTCCGCCACGCCGACCGCCTGGGCGCGCACCCGCGCCGGGTTGGTCAGCGGGCCGAGGATGTTGAACACCGTGCGGATGCCCAACTGGCCGCGCGCGGCGCCCGCGTGACGCAGCGCCGGGTGGAACTTGACGGCGAAGCAGAAGGTGATCCCGGCCTCCTCGGCGACCTCGGCGACCCGCCGCGGGGTCAGGTCGAGGTTGACGCCGAGCTTCTCCAGGACGTCCGAGGCGCCGGACGCGGAGGAGGCCGCGCGGTTGCCGTGCTTGACGACCTTCGCTCCGGTGCCGGCCACCACCAGCGCCGACATGGTCGAGATGTTCACCGTCTTCGCGCCGTCGCCGCCGGTGCCGACGATGTCGACGGTGCGGCCCGGCACCTCGATGACGTTCGCGTGCTCGTACATCGTGCGGACGAGCCCGTTGATCTCCTCGACCGTCTCGCCCTTGGCCCTGAGGGCGACGACGAAACCGGCGATCTGGGCGTCGGTGGCCTGGCCGCGCATGATCTGGTCCATCGCCCAGGCCGTCGCGTCGGCGCTCTGGTCCTGGCCGTACAGCAGCGCGTTCAGTACCCCGGGCCAGGAAAGGCCCGCCGCGGTGTCGCCTCCAGCGGGGGTCACAGCGCTCATAAGGCCGCTCCTGATCGTCGTACGGGGATGATGGTGTACGACCCCCACCTTATCCAGCCCCGGGCATGGCGAAGGGCCCCCGTCCGTACACCGGACGGGGGCCCTTCGACCGTGGCGTGGCGACGCCGTGGATCAGTGGTGGCCGTGGCCGCTCGTGATCTCCTTGTACTCCTCGACAGTCGGCTTCGGGATCTGGTTGTCCTCGCCGTAGTAGGCACCGCTCAGCTTCGCGCGGAGCTTCTCGGGCCCCTTGACCTTGCGCTCGACACCGTTCTCGTCGACCGCCGCACCGACCTGGGCCGGCTCGTACTGGTGGTGAGCCGTGAGGGTGTGCAGCTGCTCCTGCGAGAGCGGCTCGTGGATCTCGATGAACTCACCGTGCGGCAGGCGCTTGATGATGCCGGTCTCGCGACCGTGCAGCACCTTGTCCTTGTCCCGGCGCTGGAGGCCGAGGCAGATGCGCTTGGTGACGATGAACGCGATCACCGGTCCGGCGAAGAAGAAGATCCGGACGAACCAGGTCACGTCGTTGATCGACAGGTGGAAGTGGGTGGCGAAGAGGTCGTTGCCACCACCGACCAGGCCGATCATGTACACGGTCACCCAGGCGACACCGAAGGCGGTGCGGGTCGGGGCGTTGCGCGGGCGGTCCAGGATGTGGTGCTCGCTCTTGTCACCGGTGACCCAGGACTCGATGAACGGGTAGACCGCGATGACCGCGAGGACCAGACCGAACAGGACCAGCGGGATGAAGACGCCCAGGACCAGGGTGTGGCCCCAGAAGTTGATCTCCCAGCCCGGCATGTAGCGGATCAGACCCTCGGCGAAGCCCATGTACCAGTCGGGCTGGGCGCCGGTGGACACCTGGTCCGGACGGTAGGGGCCGATGGCCCAGACCGGGTTGATCTGGGTGGTCGCGGCGATGACCGCGATGACACCGAAGACCAGGAAGAAGAAGCCTCCGGCCTTGGCCATGTAGACCGGCAGCAGCGGCATGCCGACGACGTTCTTCTCGGACTTTCCGGGACCCGCGAACTGCGTGTGCTTGTGGTAGAAGACCAGGATCAGGTGGCCCACCATCAGGCCGAGCATGATGCCCGGCAGCAGCAGGATGTGGATCGAGTAGAACCGGGCCACGAAGTCGTGGCCGGGGAACTCGCCGCCGAAGAGGAAGAACGAGATGTACGTGCCGACGATCGGCATGGACAGGATCGCGCCCTCGGTGAAGCGCACACCGGTGCCGGAGAGCAGGTCGTCCGGGAGCGAGTAACCGGTGAAACCGGTGAACATGCCGAGGACGAACAGCAGGAAGCCGAACAGCCAGTTGATCTCACGCGGCTTGCGGAACGCGCCGGTGAAGAACACGCGCATCATGTGCACGAACATGCCGGCGAGGAAGATCAGCGCGGCCCAGTGGTGGATCTGCCGGATGAGCAGGCCACCGCGCACGTCGAAGGAGATGTGCAGGGTCGAGTTGAACGCCTCGGACATCAGCTGGCCCTGGAGCGGGACGTAGCTGCCGTGGTACTCCACCTCGTTCATCGACGGGTGGAAGAACAGCGTCAGGTACACACCCGTCAGGATGATGATGATGAAGCTGTACATGCACACTTCGCCGAGCATGAACGACCAGTGGTCGGGGAAGATCTTGCGCATGTTGGACTTGGCCAGGGAGTAGATCCCGAGCCGTCCGTCGGCCCAGTCGGCTACGCGCTCGCCGGCCGGTGCCTTCCCGCGTTCGCGGGACTCTGTGTTCTCTGAAGTGCTCATCCGCGCTCCCAGAATGCAGGACCGACGGGCTCCTCGAAGTCGCCGAGCGCCTGGAGGTAACCCTCCTCGCTCACGCCGATGCGCAGCTGCGGCAGGGCGTGACCGGCAGGACCGAAGATCACTCGGGCGCCGTCGGAGAGGTCGAAGGTGGACTGGTGGCACGGGCAGAGCACGTGGTGCGTCTGCTGCTCGTACAGCGAGATCGGGCAACCGACGTGGGTGCAGATCTTCGAGTAGGCGACGATGCCCTCGTGCGACCACTCGAGCTCGCGCTTGTCCTTGATGTTGTCCGGCTGGAGCCGGATGATCATCAGGGCCGCCTTGGCCATCTCGTTCTGGAACTCCTCGTCGGTCTCCTCCAGGCCCTCGGGCTTGGCGAAGGTCAGCGAGCCGACGGCCACGTCCGAGGGACGGAGCGGCTCGTTGGTGTTCATGTTGACGAGGAGCTTGCCCTTCGACCACGCCGTGTGGCGCAGCGAGTTGTGGGGCAGCGGGCCGAGGTCGCGCAGCAGCACGACACCGGAGAGCGGGACCAGGGTCAGCGCGCCGAACATCGTGTTGCGGATCAGCTTGCGCCGGCCGATCGCCGACTCCTTGGCACCCTGCTTGAAGTCGGCCAGAACCTTGGCCTTGACCTCCGGCGGGGCCGCGATCGCGTGCCGCTCGTCGGCGACCTCCACGTCGGACATCAGGGTGCGGGCCCAGTGGACCGCGCCCGCGCCGATGCAGAACAGCGCCGTACCGAGGGTCAGGCCCAGCGCGAAGTTCAGCGCGCTGATGTGACCGATCGGGAAGACGAAGATCGCCTTGTCCGGCGGGATCGTCACGTAGGAGGCGATGAAGCCGACCGTGGCGAGCATCGAGACCGTGAACAGCAGGGCCACGACGCGCTCGGACCGCTTGGCGGCCCGGTCGTCGATGTCCTGGATCCGGTGCTCGTGGGGCGGCAGACCCGGGTCCGCGAACGGGTTCTTCTCGTCCGCGACGCTCACGGCGCCGTGCGCGTGCTTCTCGTGTCCTGCGGACTGCTCAGCCGGCAGGCTCTCTTCTGGAATGTCTTGGCTACTCATGACTTCTTGGCCTTTGCGGTCCGAGCGGCGACCCAGACGGCGACCGCGATCAGCGCACCGAGACCGAAGATCCACGCGAACAGACCCTCGCTGACCGGCCCGAGGCCGCCCAGGTTGAGACCGCCGGGGTTCACCGTCTTGCTGCTGTTGACCGAGTCGAGGTACGCGATGATGTCCTTCTTGTTCTTCTCCGTCAGCGTGGTGTCGGGGAAGGACGGCATGTTCTGCGGGCCCGTCTGCATGGCCTCGTAGATGTGCTTCGGGTCGACATTCTCGAGGCTCGGCGCGAACTTGCCCTTGGTGAGGGCACCGCCGGCACCCACGAAGTTGTGGCACTGGGCGCAGTTCGTGCGGAAGAGCTCGCCGCCCGCGGCGATGTCGGCACCGTCGGCGCCGTACTGCTCCTTGGTCGGAACCTCGGGACCGGCGCCCAGCGAGGCGATGTACGCCGCGAGCTGGTCGATCTGGGCCTGGGTGTAGATGTTCTTCTTCTTGACGACCTGCGGGCCCTGCGAGGTGGCGGCCGGCATCCGGCCGGTGCCGACCTGGAAGTCGACGGCCGCGGCGCCCACGCCGACCAGGCTGGGGCCGTCGGACGAACCCTGACCGCCGGTGCCGTGGCAGCTGGCGCAGCCGACCGAGTAGAGCTTCTTGCCCTCCTCGATCGTCAGGGACTGGGACGTTTCATCGGCCTGCGCCTTGCCCGCGGGTGCGAACGCGGCGTACAGCCCCCCTGTGCATGCCAGCGCGAGGAGTAGGACGACGACCGCCGCCAACGGATGGCGTCGTCGTGCGGAGAGCTTTTTCACGGATTACCCCGGTGTCAGGATCTTCTGCGTCGATGCGTTCTGGTGGTGCGCTTCTACGGCGCGTGCAGCCGGCCCGGCTACTTGATCAGGTAGATCGTGGCGAAAAGGCCGATCCAGACGACGTCGACGAAGTGCCAGTAGTAGGACACGACGATGGCCGCGGTCGCCTGCTCGTGCGTGAACCTCTTCGCCGCGTAGGTGCGCCCCAGGACGAACAGGAAGGCGATGAGACCGCCCGTCACGTGCATGCCGTGGAAGCCGGTGGTCAGGTAGAACACCGAGCCGTACGGGTCGGAGGAGAGCGAGAGCCCGTCCTCCTTGACCAGCTCGGTGTACTCGTAGATCTGACCGCCGATGAAGATCGCACCCATGATGAAGGTGACGATGAACCAGCCCCGGAGCTTCTTCACGTCCCCGCGCTCGGCGGCGAACACGCCGAGCTGGCAGGTGAGGGAGGAGAGCACCAGGATCGTGGTGTTGGTCGCGGAGAACGGAAGGTTGAGATGGCTCGCCATCGCCTTCCAGTGATCCGGACCGGTCACCGATCGCAGGGTGAAGTACATCGCGAAGAGGGCCGCGAAGAACATCAGCTCGGAACTCAGCCAAATGATGGTTCCGACGCTGGTGAGGTTCGGCCGGTTGACCGACGGGTGCGCGTGCCCGGTTTCTACTGTCGTTGCTGTCGCCACGACCGACATTATGTCGGTCGCTTATCTCGCGCTCACTCCGGGGGGTGCCGTTCGGAGTGTCCGCAGCGTGTGGACTGCCCGGATGGCCCATCGAAGCGGTGTTCCAACAGGTGTTGACGAGGTGTTCATGGGAGTAGCATCCGGCCCATCGGTCCTGTCCGTACGACGCTGACGTCTCGGAGGAACAATGCAGCCGACCGCCACGGTGCTGGTCTACAGCGACGACTCCAACACCCGCGAGCAGGTACGGCTCGCCGCCGGCCGGCGGCCGGCTCCCGATGTGCCGCCGGTCGAGTTCGTGGAGTGCGCGACACCCGCGGCCGTCGTCACCGAGCTCGACAAGGGCGGGATCGACGTCTGCGTGTTCGACGGCGAGGCCGTGCCCATGGGGGGCATGGGGATGTGCCGCCAGATCAAGGACGAGGTCTTCTCGTGCCCGCCGGTGCTGCTGCTGATCGCACGGCCGCAGGACGCGTGGCTGGCCACGTGGAGCCGAGCTGACGCGGCTGTGACGCTGCCTGTGGAGCCGGTGGAGTTCGCGGCCGCCCTGGCGTCCCTGCTGCGCCAGAAGAGGCTGCAGAGCGCCTAGGGGGCGTGGGGCGCGGCGGCGCCGCGCCCCACCGGGGTGGTTCACAGTGCCGCTGGCTGCACCCTCGCCGCGTCCGCGGACTGCGGGGTGTCCTGGGTGCCGGCGGTCAGGGCGCTGCCCTTGCGCCAGTCCTGCCAGGTGAGGTTCCAGTCGCCGAAGCCGTTGCCGAAGCGCTCCATCTGCTCGCCGTTGGAGTTGACGACCTTCACCAGGTCGCCGGGGTGGAACGTGTCGTAGAACCACTCGGCGTTGGCGGTGTTCATGCCGGTGCAGCCGTGGCTGACGTTCTCGTAGCCCTGGGACCCCACGGACCAGGGCGCGGCGTGGACGTACTCACCCGACCAGGTGACCCTGGTGGCGTAGTAGACCGGCAGGTCGTACGAGTCCGAGGTGCCCTCGGCGATGCCGACGGTGGTACTGCGCATACGTACGAAGTACTGCTTCTCCAGGACGACCTTGACGCCGTTGCGGGTCTCGAAGCCGGGTTTGCCGGTGGTGACCGGGAGCTGGTTGATCACCTTGTCGTTCCGGTAGACGGTCATCTGGTGGGCGGCCGCGTCCGTGACGGCGAGGAGCTTGTCGCCGACGGTGAGCTTGAGGGGCTTGGCCGCGCCGCCCCACAGGCGGTCGCTGATCCGCACACCGTCCAGGTTGCTGTGCACCTGGACGGTGGCGTGGGCGGGCCAGTAGTCCTTGGGCCGGTAGTGGAGCTCCTTGTCGCTCACCCAGTACCAGGAGCCCTGCACGGCGGGGACGGAGTCGACCCGCAGGGCGCGCTCGACGACGGCACGCTGGGCCTTGTCCTTGATCTCCTGGTCGAGCTGGGCGGTGACGGGCTGGCCCACGCCGTACTCGCCCGCCTGCGGGCCGAAGGTGACCTTCAGCCGCTGCTTGGTGGTGGGCTGACGGGTGTCGAAGGCGAGGACCTTGCGGCCGGGGGCGCCGTCCTCGTCCTCGGTGCTGACCTGGACCGTGTAGTGGGCGTTGGCGGCCAGCGGGGAGGTGCTGTGCCAGCGGCTGCCGTCGGCGTCGAGTTCGCCCGCCACGTAGCGGCCGGTGGCGTCCTGGGCCGTGACGTCGGTGATGCGCTCGTCGTCACTCTTGGCGACGACCTCCAGGGGCTTGTCAGGGTCGGCCCGCTTGCCCGCCCCGGTGGGGGTGTTGAAGGAGATCTGGTCCGCCGCGTCGTACGGCTTGGCCGACAACGGGTTGTCGTCCGAGCCGCAGGCGGTGAGGCCCGCGCCGAGGGCTGTCACCAGCAGAGCGCAGCTGACGACGGTACGGGCGCACGGAGAGTGACTCATATGGTCACGCTATGAGACGTTTTCCGTACAAGCGCGTTAGGTAACCCGGACGAGGGACCGACACTGCGCCGAAGGCAGCAACGGACGGGGGAAAGCCGGAGCCCGGACCCTCCTGACGGTGGGTCCGGGCTCCGGGTGCGCTTCGGCGTGCCTACTGGGTGCGGTTCTCACCGCGGTAGTACTCGAACACCCAGCCGAAGAGGCCGATCATGATGATGGGCGCCGAGAAGTACAGCAGCCACCAGCCGACGGCGACACCGAGGAAGGCCAGCGCGCCACCGACACCGAGGGCGAGCGGCTGCCAGCTGTGCGGGCTGAAGAAGCCCAGCTCGCCGGCCTCGTCCGCGACGTCGGCCTCCTTGTCGTCCTGAGCACCGGCGTCCACCCGCGAGGCCGTGAAGCCCAGGTAGAAGCCGATCATGATGCACAGGCCGAAGGCCAGGAAGAGCGCCGTGGTACCGGCCGGCTCCTTCGACCACACGCCATAGACGATCGCCATGGCGAGGACGAAGACGCTCAGCCACACGAACATGCGGCCCTGGATCTTCACTTGCCGGCCTCCTTGCTGCCCGTGACAGCGGCGGCGGCGTGACCGTGCTCCAACTGCTCCAGGGCGGCGATCTCAGGGTGGTGCAGGTCGAACGCCGGGGATTCGCTGCGGATCCGCGGCAGGGTGAGGAAGTTGTGCCGCGGCGGCGGGCAGGAGGTCGCCCACTCCAGCGAACGGCCGTAGCCCCACGGGTCGTCGACCTCGACCTTCTTGCCGTACTTCGCCGTCTTCCAGACGTTGTAGAGGAACGGCAGGATCGACAGGCCGAGCAGGAAGGAGCTGATCGACGAGATCGTGTTCAGCGTGGTGAAGCCGTCGGCCGCGAGGTAGTCGGCGTAGCGACGCGGCATGCCCTCGGCGCCCAGCCAGTGCTGGACCAGGAAGGTGCCGTGGAAGCCGACGAACAGCGTCCAGAAGGTGATCTTGCCGAGCCGCTCGTCGAGCATCTTGCCCGTCATCTTCGGCCACCAGAAGTGGAAGCCGGAGAACATCGCGAAGACGACCGTGCCGAAGACCACGTAGTGGAAGTGGGCCACCACGAAGTACGAGTCGGAGACGTGGAAGTCCATCGGGGGCGAAGCCAGGATGACACCGGTCAGACCACCGAAGGTGAAGGTGATCAGGAAGCCGGTGGCCCAGAGCATCGGCGTCTCGAAGGACAGCGAGCCCTTCCACATGGTGCCGATCCAGTTGAAGAACTTCACACCGGTCGGGACCGCGATCAGGAAGGTCATGAACGAGAAGAACGGCAGCAGCACACCGCCGGTGACGTACATGTGGTGGGCCCACACCGTCACGGACAGACCGGCGATCGCGATGGTGGCCGCGATCAGACCCATGTAGCCGAACATCGGCTTGCGGGAGAAGACCGGGATGACCTCGGAGATGATGCCGAAGAACGGCAGCGCGATGATGTACACCTCTGGGTGGCCGAAGAACCAGAAGAGGTGTTGCCAGAGCAGTGCTCCGCCGTTGGCCGCGTCGAAGACGTGTGCCCCGAATTTCCGATCCGCCTCCAGCGCGAAGAGCGCGGCGGCGAGGACGGGGAAGGCGAGCAGGACCAGCACGGCGGTCAGCAGCACGTTCCACACGAAGATCGGCATGCGGAACATGGTCATGCCCGGCGCGCGCATGCAGATGATCGTGGTGATGAAGTTGACCGCACCGAGGATGGTGCCGAAGCCGGAGAAGGCCAGACCCATGATCCACATGTCGGCGCCGATGCCCGGCGAGCGGACCGCGTCCGACAGCGGGGAGTAGGCGAACCAGCCGAAGTCGGCCGCACCCTGCGGGGTGAGGAAGCCGCCGACGGCGATGGTCGAGCCGAACAGGTAGAGCCAGTAGGCGAACATGTTCAGCCGCGGGAAGGCGACGTCCGGGGCGCCGATCTGGAGCGGCATGATCCAGTTCGTGAAGCCGGCGAACAGCGGCGTCGCGAACATCAGCAGCATGATCGTGCCGTGCATCGTGAACGCCTGGTTGAACTGCTCGTTCGACATGATCTGCAGACCGGGGCGAGCGAGCTCGGCGCGCATGAGCAGCGCCATCACGCCGCCGATCAGGAAGAACGCGAACGACGTGACCAGATAGAGCGTGCCGATGGTCTTGTGGTCGGTGGTGGTGAGCCACTTGACGACCACGTTGCCGGGCTGCTTGCGCCTGACCGGCAGCTCGTCCTCGTACGAGGGTTCAGCTGCCGCGGCACCCTGAGGTTCGTTGAGGATGCTCACAGGTTGTTCGTCTCCCGGTTCTTCTCGTGGCTCGTCTGCGCGATGCCGGCGGGAATGTAACCGGTCTGCCCCTTCTTGGCGAGGTCCTTGAGGTGCTGCTGGTAACGCTCGGGCGAGACGACCTTCACGTTGAACAGCATCCGGGAGTGGTCGACGCCGCAGAGCTCGGCGCACTTGCCGAGGAAGGTGCCCTGCTGGTTCGGGGTCACCTGGAACGCGTTGGTGTGGCCCGGGATGACGTCCATCTTCATCAGGAACGGCACCACCCAGAAGGAGTGGATGACGTCACGCGAGGTGAGGACGAAGCGGACGGTCTCGCCCTCGGGGAGCCAGAGCGTCGGACCGGGGTTGCCGGTCTGCGGGTTCTTCGTGCCCGGCGTACCGACGTCGTAGACACCGCCGGCGGCGCTCTTGAAGTCCTTCTTGAACCGGTCCGGAATGGTGTCCAGGTTCTTGTCGGTCTTCGCGTCACCGGTGACGCCGTCGACGTTCTCGATGTAGTTGAAGCCCCAGCTCCACTGGAAGCCGACCACGTTGATGGTCACGTCGGGCTTCTTGTCGAGGCTGAGGAGCTTCGTCTCGTCGCGCGCGGTGAAGTAGAACAGCACCGAGACGATGATGAGCGGGACCACCGTGTACAGGGCCTCGATCGGCATGTTGTACCGGGTCTGCGCCGGTACCTCGATCTTGGTGCGGCTGCGCCGGTGGAAGATGGCGCTCCAGATGATCAGACCCCACACCAGCACGCCGACGGCGAGCGCGGCGGCCCAGGAGCCCTGCCACAGGGAGAGGATCCGCGGAGCCTCTTCCGTGGTCGGGGTGGGCATACCAAGGCGGGGGAAGTCCTTGTATGTGCAACCGGTAGCGGTCGCAAGGACCAGGCCCGCGGTCATTGCCTGCAGCAGCTTCCGCCGCATCGGGCGCCGCGGCGAGCGGTCGGAGCCGTTGGGACTCACGTAGCGCCTTCCCGAGAGTCTCGCCCGCGCGGTTCGGCTGCGGCCTTCTCGCTGGTCGGTCGCCGCCCTGCGTCGGGCAGGGGTTTGGATGTTTATGCGGACCAAACCCTAGCCGACGCGATTCGGGGGGTCGCGGGGAGGGGGGCATACGCGCCGCGGGTCACTCGGTAGGGGTGGGAATGGGCGCCCAATAGCTCGGGTTGTCGCGGTTTGCGTTGCGGGCGCGGGCGCGTTGCGGCTCGTCACCCTTGTGGGGCACGGCCGTGTGCGGACCCCGGCCCCGCGCCGCCGGTTCGCCTTCCCGCGTTCTACCGTTTGTGCGTGTCCTACTTCGACGCCGCCTCCGCCGCTCCCCTTCATCCTGTCGCCCGTCAGGCCCTGTTGGCCGCCCTCGACGACGGCTGGGCCGATCCCTCCCGGCTGTACCGGGAGGGGCGCAGGGCCCGGATGCTGCTGGACGCCGCCCGGGAGGCGGCCGCCGAGGCGGTCGGGTGCCGGGCGGACGAGCTGACCTTCACCCCGTCGGGCACCCGGGCCGTGCACACCGGTGTGGCCGGGGCGTTGGCCGGACGGCGGCGGATCGGACGTCACCTGATCGTGTCATCCGTCGAACACTCCTCTGTACTCCATTCGGCCGAAGTGCTCGAAGCCGAGGGCGGAGAGGTGACGCGTGTGCCGGTGTCGCGCGCCGGTGCCGTGGACGCCGGGTCGTACGTCTCGGCGCTCCGCCCCGACACCGCGCTCGCCTGTCTCCAGTCGGCCAACCACGAGGTGGGCACCGTGCAGCCGGTGGCGGCCGTCGCCGAGGCGTGCCGGGCGGCCGGGGTGCCGCTGCTGGTGGACGCGGCGCAGTCGGTGGGGTGGGGCGGGGTCGAGGGCGACTGGTCGCTGCTGACGGCCAGCGCGCACAAGTGGGGCGGGCCGTCCGGGGTGGGGCTGCTCGTCGTGCGCAAGGGCGTGCGGTTCGCGGTGCAAGGGGCGTCGGACGAGCGGGAGTCGGGCCGGGCGGCCGGCTTCGAGAACCTGCCCGCCGTCGTCGCCGCGGCGGCCTCGCTGCGGGCCGTGCGGGCGGAGGCCGAGCGGGAGGCCGTACGGCTGCGGGAGCTGACGGCGCGGATCCGCTCCCGGGTACCGGAGTTGGTGCCGGACGTGGAGGTGGTGGGGGACGCGGAGCACCGGCTCCCGGGGATCGTCACCTTCTCCTGTCTCTATGTCGACGGGGAGACACTGCTGCACGAGCTGGACCGGGAGGGCTTCTCGGTCTCCTCCGGATCGTCCTGCACGAGCAGCACGCTGACGCCGAGCCATGTGCTGAGGGCGATGGGCGTGCTGAGCGAGGGCAACGTACGGGTGTCGCTGCCGGCGGGTACGGCCGGGGCGGAGGTGGAGCGGTTCCTGGAGGTGCTGCCGGGGGTGGTGGCCGGGGTGCGGGAGAAGCTGGGGGCTCCGGCACCGGCGCCGGCGGCGGCCGTGGGGCCCGCGGAGACGGTCGTCGACTCGCTGGGCAAACGGTGCCCGATCCCGGTCATCGAGCTGGCGAAGGTCATCGGGACCGTGCCGGTGGGCGGCACGGTCCGGGTCCTGTCGGACGACGAGGCGGCACGGCTGGACATCCCGGCGTGGTGCGAGATGCGGGATCAGGAGTACGTGGGCGAGGAGCCGGCGGAGCGGGGAACGGCGTACCTGGTCCGCCGGCTCACCTGAGCGCCCCGGCAGGGGCGCGGGGAACCGTGCGGCCGGCCCCCACGCGCCCGGACCCGGAACTCAGACCAGGTGACCGCGGACCTCCTGGGCGGCCTCGTCCCCGTACGCCTTCGTGAAGCGCTCCATGAAGTGCCCGCGGCGCAGCCGGTACTCCTGCGTGCCGACCGTCTCGATGACGAGAGTCGCCAGCATGCAGCCGACCTGCGCCGCGCGCTCCAGCGAGACGCCCCAGGCGAGCCCGGACAGGAACCCGGCGCGGAACGCGTCGCCGACGCCCGTCGGGTCGGCCTTGCGCTCCTCGTCGGGGCAGCCGACCTCGATGGCCTCTTCGCCGACCCGCTCGATCCGCACGCCGCGCGCGCCGAGCGTCGTGACCCGGTGGCCGACCCTGGCGAGGATCTCCTCGTCGCTCCAGCCGGTCTTCGTCTCGATGAGCCCCTTCTCGTACTCGTTGGAGAAGAGGTACGTCGCGCCTTCCAGCAGTATCCGGATCTCGTCGCCGTTCATCCGGGCGATCTGCTGCGAGAAGTCCGCGGCGAAGGGGATGGCGCGGGTGCGGCACTCCTCCGTGTGGCGGAGCATGCCCTCGGGGTCGTCCGCGCCGATCAGGACCAGGTCGAGGCCGCCCACCCGGTCGGCGACCGTCTTGAGCTCGATCAGCCGGGCCTCGCTCATCGCGCCGGTGTAGAAGGAGCCGATCTGGTTGTGGTCGGCGTCCGTCGTGCACACGAACCGCGCGGTGTGCAGCGTCTCGGAGATGCGGACGGAGTCGGTGTCGACGCCGTGCCGGTCGAGCCAGGCCCGGTACTCGTCGAAGTCGAAGCCCGCAGCGCCGACCAGGACCGGCCGGGTGCCGAGCTGTCCCATGCCGAACGCGATGTTCGCGCCGACGCCGCCCCTGCGTACGTCCAGGTTGTCGACCAGGAAGGACAGCGAGACCGTGTGCAGCTGGTCCGCGACCAACTGGTCGGCGAAGCGGCCGGGGAAGGTCATGAGGTGGTCGGTGGCGATGGAGCCGGTGACTGCGATGCGCACGGCTGGGACTCTCCTGAGGGGGAGGCTTGGATGACAGTTAACGCTACCGGGTCGGCGGGGTGCTCTGAAGGTGCCAGAACTACCCGATAGTAGATCTTTCTTCGCGGGGGCCGGCGTGCATACCGTGCCTTCATGACGAACCTCAGGGTCAACGCCTCCGCCCCGGCCGACCTCGACGGCGATCTGGCGTCGCTGCGCGGTGACTGCGCCCGGATGGCTCCGCACTGGGCGGTCCCCGACCGCGGTGCCGCCCGTCCGGTGCCGCCGTCGCTCATCCACGGGGTCACCGTGCCGAAGAAGTCCGCCAGGATGCTGGACGCGATGTCCGACTACGGCGACTGAGCCGCCCGGCGCGTTTCCGGGGAACCGCGCGCTCCCCTCCCGCGTCCCATCGCCGTCCCCCTTGCGGGGGAGGCGGGATACGACACGGCGAGGAGCGATGCGGTGAAGAGCGAGCGACCCGACAACGACGACGCGGCCCCCGGGCAGAACAAGACCACCGACCCGGAGCGGACCACCGGGCCGGAGAGCGCCGCCGGGCCGGAAACCTCCGCCGGGACGGAGAACGCCGCCGAGCAGGAACGCATCGCCGAGCCGAAGAGGATCGCCGCGCCGGAGCAGACAGAACGCGCTGCCGAGACGAAGGGCGCCGCCGGGACCGACGAGGGCACCGGCCCCACAAGCGCGGCCGAACCAGCAGAGCCCGCCGAGGCCACGAAGCACACTGCACCCACGGGGCCCGCCGACAGGGCCGCAGAGCAGACCGAGGCCACGGCGCCCACGCAGCACGCCGAACGCCCCGCGGCGGCGGAGCAGGACGAGCGGCCCGAGCACTCGGCGCACGCCGGAACCGCCGCGGCTGCGGAGCACACCGAGGACACCACGCCCTCCGGGAACGCCGAGGACGCGGAGGGCGCCGTGTCCTCCGAGCGCAACACACACGGCACGCCCGCGCCGCAGCACGCCGAGGACGCCACACCCGCGGAGCAGGCCGAGCGGACCGGGCCCTCGGCGCACGCCGAAACCGCCGTACCCGCACAGCACGCGAAGGACGCGGCGCTTGCGGAGCACGCCGAGCGGCTTGAGCCCTCGGCGCGCGGCGAGACCACCCCGCCCACGCAGCACACCGACGACGTCGAGCGCGCCGTGGCTGCGGAGCACGCCGAGGACGCCACACCCGCGGAGCAGGCCGAGCGGACCGGGCCCTCGGCGCACGGCGAAGCCGAGGGTGCTGGGCTCGCAGGGCGTGGGGCGTTGTCGGTGACTGAGGTTGTCGTGGGCGGGGAGCTGCCGGGGCGTGGTGGGCGGCGTTCGTCGGTGGTGGTGGGGGTCGTGGCCGCTGCCGTGCTGGTGGTCGGTGGCGGTGGGGCGTATCTGGCGGCGGGGGCGGGAACGGACGTGGGGGTCGGCCGGGGCGGGGGCGGGGGTTCCGCTCCCCCGGTTCTCGCGCTGGACGGTTACTCGTCCGGCAACGGCATCGCCGCAGGTGAGCCCAACCCCTACGGCGTGACCTACACCGCGAGCGGGACGCTTCCCGCGGGGCCCGGGGCCGCCGCGGTGTACCGGCCCTCCGGCGAGGTCCCCGAGGAGCGGGTGGCCGCGCTGGCGAAGGCGCTCGGGGTCGACGGGACCCCGGTGGCCGAGGGCCAGGTGTGGAAGGTCGGCACCGGCGAGGACGGCTCCGGCGGCAGTCTCCAGGTGAACAGGGCCGCCCCGGGCATCTGGTCGTACAGCCGCTACGCGCCCGGCACCGACGACTGCAAGGGCACCACGGCGTGCGTGCAGGACCCGGCGTCACCGGCCGGCACCCCGGTGAGCGTCGCCGTGGCGGACAAGGCCGCGGCGCCCGTGCTGAAGGCGGTCGGCCAGGACGACGCGAAGCTCGACGCGGGCCAGGTGATGGGCGCGCAGCGGGTGGTGAACGCCGATCCGGTGGTCGGCGGGCTGCCGACGTACGGCTGGTCGACCGGGCTGACCGTCGACAGGCAGGGAGAGGTGGTCGGCGGCAACGGAATGCTGGCGACGCCGGCCGAGGGCGACACGTATCCGGTGCTCGGCGCCTCGAAGACGCTGGCCCTGATGAACGCGGCGCCCCGGTCCGACCACCGGATGGGCATCGGCGGCTGCGCCAGTTCCGTACCGCTGAAGGACCGGCTGGAGCAGCCGTGCGCCGCGTCGACGCCGTCGGGGTCCTCGGCGGTGATCGAGCGGGCGGTGTTCGGGCTGGCCGCGCAGTCGGTCGCCGGCCGGCAGGCGCTGGTGCCGTCCTGGCTGTTCCAGGTGCGGGGGGCGGCGGACTCGTACACCGTCACGTACCCGGCCGTGGATCCGAAGTACCTCGCCCCGGCCTCGGCCTCACCCTCCGCCTCCGCGTCGTCCCCGTCCTCCTCCTCGTCGCCCTCGGCGGGCGCCGGTTCGTCCGCGGGCACCAAGGACGTGAAGGCGGACGGTTACACCGTGGACGACCGTGAGCTGGTCGTCGCCTTCACCGGCGGGGTGTGCGCCGACTACGAGGTGACGGCGGAGGAGACCTCGGAGCAGGTGGAGGTCAAGGTGACCGAGACCCCCTGGCCGGACAAGGTCTGCGTGCTGATCGCCAAGCAGTACCACCAGGCGGTCCGCCTCGACACACCGCTGGACGGCCGGAAGGTGGTCGGCACGGACGGCAGGGCGGTCCCGAAGGAGCGGGTGACGGAGCTGAACCCGCAGGTGGGCTGAGCACCGGGTACGACGAAGGCGGCGGCCCCCCGGAAAGGGGCCGCCGCCTTCGCGCTGTCGCTGCCGCCGGGCTCAGCTGAAGGAGTCGCCGCAGGCGCAGGAGCCGGTCGCGTTGGGGTTGTCGATCGTGAAGCCCTGCTTCTCGATGGTGTCGACGAAGTCGATCGACGCACCGCCCAGGTACGGGGCGCTCATGCGGTCGGTGACGACCTTGACCCCGCCGAAGTCCTTGACGACGTCGCCGTCGAGGGAACGCTCGTCGAAGAAGAGCTGGTAGCGCAGGCCGGAGCAGCCGCCGGGCTGGACGGCGACACGCAGGGCGAGGTCGTCACGGCCTTCCTGGTCGAGCAGGGCCTTGACCTTGGCCGCGGCGGCGTCACTCAGGATGATGCCGTCGGTGGCGGTGCTGGTCTCGTCCGATACGGACATCTACATCTCTCCCGGGTTGTACGGAGACTGCTTGCCGACGAGTGCAACCGGCGGGGCCGCTGATTCATTCCGGGCCGGCATTCGCTTTCTCGCACTTTCGCGTTTCCGCGTTCTTCCTACGGTCCCCATGCTCGCACACGCCGCAGGTCACGCACAGCGGTCGTTCCGCAAGGCACCGGGATTCATGTCACATCGACGCTATGGCCATCGTCAAGGTGACGTGAAGCGGTTATGATAGATAGCGTCAGAACGACGAAAAGTAGAAAGGGTGCGTGTCGTGACCACCGCCCAGACCACGGAACTCGACGTACAGCCGACTCCGCTCGCCCTGCTGCTGCTCGGCCGTGAGGCCGACCCGAGGAGCGAGCGGGGCGTCGAGTGTCCCGGCGACCTGCCCTCGCCGTCCGATCCGGACCTGGTCGCGCGCGCCCGCGCGGCCAAGGAGAAGCTCGGCCACAAGGTCTTCGTCCTCGGCCACCACTACCAGCGCGACGAGGTCATCCAGTTCGCCGACGTCACGGGCGACTCGTTCAAACTGGCCCGGGACGCGGCCGCCCGCCCGGAGGCCGAGTACATCGTCTTCTGCGGTGTGCACTTCATGGCCGAGTCCGCCGACATCCTGACCTCCGACGACCAGAAGGTGGTCCTCCCCGACCTCGCCGCCGGCTGCTCGATGGCCGACATGGCGACGGCCGAGCAGGTCGCCGAGTGCTGGGACGTGCTGACCGAGGCCGGCATGGCCGAGCAGGTCGTGCCCGTCTCGTACATGAACTCGTCCGCGGACATCAAGGCGTTCACGGGCAGGCACGGCGGCACGATCTGCACCTCCTCCAACGCCCAGCGGGCCCTGGAGTGGGCCTTCGGCCAGGGCGAGGCCGGTGCCACCAAGGTGCTCTTCCTGCCCGACCAGCACCTGGGCCGCAACACCGCCGTCCGCGACCTGGGCATGTCCCTGGAGGACTGCGTCGTCTACAACCCGCACAAGCCGAACGGCGGCCTGACCGCCGACGAGCTGCGGGCCGCGAAGATGATCCTGTGGCGCGGCCACTGCTCGGTGCACGGCCGCTTCAGCCTGGACTCGGTGAACGACGTGCGCGAGCGCATCCCGGGCGTGAACGTCCTCGTCCACCCCGAGTGCCGGCACGAGGTCGTCGCCGCCGCCGACTACGTGGGTTCGACCGAGTACATCATCAAGGCCCTGGAGGCCGCCCCGGCCGGCTCCAAGTGGGCCATCGGCACCGAGCTGAACCTGGTCCGCCGCCTGGCGAACCGTTTCGCGCCCGAGGGCAAGGAGATCGTCTTCCTCGACAAGACGGTCTGCTTCTGCTCGACCATGAACCGCATCGACCTGCCGCACCTGGTCTGGACCCTGGAGTCCCTGGCCGAGGGCAACCTGGTCAACCGGATCGAGGTCGACGAGGAGACGGAGGCGTTCGCCAAGCTCGCCCTGGAGCGGATGCTCGCGCTGCCGTAGGTGGCCGCCGCCCCCGCCCTCACCCCGACGCGGACGTCCGGTCGGGGTGGGCGGGGTCGAGGCTGAAGAGGGTGCCGTCGGGGGTCGTGACGACGACGGCACCGCCGTAGAGCAGCACCCGCGGGCTGTACGCGTCGGCGGTCGTGGTCGCCGAGGCCCGCGGGGAGGTCTCCCACAGGAGGGTGCCCTCGCGGGTGTCCAGGGCCGCGACCCGGCCGCTGGGGCTGGCCAGGTAGAGGGTGCGGGTGCGGGAGTCGTAGGCCGGGGAGCCGGAGTTCTCCACGCTGGTGCGGGTGCGCCAGAGTTCCCTGCCGGTCAGCGGGTTCACCGCCGTCACCAGGCCGTTCGAGCCCGTGAACCACAGGGTGCCGGACGCCAGTGTCACCGAGCCCTCGTAGGTCCTGGCGAGCTTCGTCGTCCGCTTGCCCCCGGTCAGCGGCTCGGCCAGGAGGATCCTGCTGATCCTGGAGTCCTCCAGGCCCACCGAGCCGCTCTCGTCGTCGGCCAGGACCAGGGCCACCAGTCCCTCGGCGACACCGAGGAAGCCGCTCTCGAAGGGGACCTCCTGACGGGCGACGACCGTGCCGTCGGTGCGGTCCACCTTCAGGAGCACGGCGTACTTGGCGTCGGCCTCCGTCGGATAGCACTGGGCGTACAGGTCGGTGCCCGCCGACGCGAACGCGCAGTAGGTGCCGGAGGGCAGGGTCATGGACCAGCGGGCGGTGCCGGTGCGTGCGGCGCGGGCCGTCACCGTCCGGCCGTCGGAGCCGGCGGTCAGCACGGCGCCGCCGGCCGTCACCAGGTCGGCGTTGTCGTCGTAGGTCCTGCGGATCCACAGCCGTTCGCCGCTCGTCGCGTCGAGAGCGACGACGTAGACCAGGTCGTTCGCGGCGCCGTCCTCGGAGAGGGTCTCCCGGACCAGGACCGCGCCGTCGCTCACGCCGAGGACAGAGGAGTCGTACAGGGTGGGGTCGCTGCCGGGCGAGGCGAGGGAGGCGCGCCACAGGGTCTTCCCGGTCCGGCCGTCCAGCCGTACCGGCAGCAGGCCGTCGCCGCCGCAGTAGACGGCGTCGCCCTGGCTCACGCACGCGGACCGGCTGGTGTACGAACCGTCGGCCCCGGCCAGCGCGTCGGCCTCGCCGCGCTCCGCCTGCTTGTACACGGTGGTCCGCCAGGGCCGCCAGCCGGCGGGGACGGCGGTCCAGCGCGCGGCCGTCGCGGAACCCGCCGTCGAGGAGCCGTCCAGCAGCCCCGGCCCGTACCGCTCGTACCCCAGCAGCCCGAGGCCCAGCGCGGCGGCCACCACGGCGGCGAGCAGCGCCGGGCGGCCACGGCGGCGGCGCGCGGGGAACAGGCGCCCGCGGACCGGGCCGCGAGCGCCGCGGCCGCGGGGGCCGGGGCGGCCCGGGGTGTCTCCGGCCGTCGTGCCGGAGCCGTGCCCGGGACGGGTCCGGCCGCTGGAGGGCAGACCGGTGGACGGCGGGTCGGTGGACGGCCGGTCGGTGGACGGCAGGTCGCGGGCGCGCAGCGTCACGGTGGCCGGGTCGGTCTCCTCCGGTTCCGGCAGGCCGGCGAACTCCTCGGCCAGGGTGTCGAGTCCGGGGCGGTCCGCGGCCCGCTTGGCGAGGCAGCGCTCCAGGACGGAGTGCAGCGGCTGCGGGACGCCGTCGAGGGCGGGCGGGTTGTGGATCACCCAGTACGCGGTGAGGTAGGGGCTCTCCGCGTCGAAGGGCCCTTTCCCGGTCACGGCGTAGGCCAGCAGTGCTCCGAGCGAGAAGACGTCCGAGGCCGGGCCGACCGCGCGCGGGTCGGTGAACTGCTCCGGGGACATGAAGGGCGGGGTGCCGATCATCTGGCCCGTCTCGGTGAGGGTGGTGCCGTTCTCCACCGCCCTGGAGATGCCGAAGTCGATGACGCGGGGCCCGTCCTCGGCCATCAGGACGTTGGCCGGCTTCAGGTCGCGGTGCACCACACCCGCCCGGTGGATGTCCCGCAGCGCCTCGACCAGCCCCAGGGCCAGCCGCCGCAGTTCGGCGCCGCGCAGCGGACCCTGGGCACGGATCCGGTCGGCGAGGGAGCGGCCGGCCACGTACTGGGTGGCCATCCAGGGGCGGGGCGCGTCCGGGTCGGCGTCCACGACCGGCGCGGTGAAGGCGCCGCTCACCCGGCGGACGGCCTCGATCTCCTGCCGGAAGCGGGCCCGGAAGACGCCGTCCTCGGCGTACTGGGCGTGCACCACCTTGACGGCGACCTCGCGCCCGGAGCGCGACCTGCCCCGGTAGACGATCCCCATGCCTCCGGCCCCGAGCCGGCCGACCAGCTTGTAGCCGCCGACGGACCTCGGGTCCTCACCGCGCAGTGGCACCGCCCGAACTTCCTTCCGCAGCAGATCAGTTCGAGCCACAGAATACGGAACGGCACCGTGCGACGGCCGGGTACCGAGAGGTTGGCCCCGGCCGTAAGACGCCGGGCGCCGTCGGGAGTCGGCCGGCGCTCCTCGCGGAGTCCGAGCGGCGCGCTCGCCGCCGCCGCTGGACCCGGTGGAGGTCAGTCCGTCCTCGGGCGGACCAGCCCGGACTCGTAGGCGATCACCACGAGCTGGGCCCGGTCCCGCGCGCCCAGCTTGGCCATGGCCCGGTTGACGTGTGTCTTCACGGTCAGCGGGCTGACCTCCAGGCGCTCGGCGATCTCGTCGTTGGAGTGGCCGCCGGCGACCTGGACCAGGACCTCGCGCTCACGGGAGGTGAGCGCGTCCAGGCGCCCGGCGCGGGCCGGGTCGCGGACGTCGTCGCCGGCGTCGGCCTGGGCGAGGAAGCGGGCGATGAGGCCCTTGGTGGCGGCCGGGGAGAGCAGCGCCTCGCCGCCGGCGGCGAGACGGATGGCGTTCAGGAGTTCCTCGGGCTCGCTGCCCTTGCCGAGGAAGCCGGAGGCGCCCGCGCGCAGCGCCTGGACGACGTAGTCGTCGACCTCGAAGGTCGTCAGGATGACCACCCTGACCTGGTCGAGGGCGGGGTCGGCGCTGATCAGGCGGGTGGCGGCGAGTCCGTCGGTGCCCGGCATCCGGATGTCCATCAGGACCACGTCGGCGCCGCACCGCCCGGCCATCCGGACCGCCTCGGCGCCGTCGGAGGCCTCGCCGACCACCTCCATGTCGGGCTCGGAGTCGACGAGCACGCGGAACGCGCTGCGCAGCAGCGCCTGGTCGTCGGCGAGCAGGACACGGATCGTCATACGGAATCCCCCCGGGCTGCCGTACGGCCCTTCGTACGGTCCTTCGTGTCGGCCTTGACCGGCAGGATCGCATGGACGCGGAAACCGCCGCCGTAGCGGGGACCGGTGGTGAGGGTGCCGCGCAGGGCGGTGACCCGCTCGCGCATGCCGAGCAGTCCGTGGCCGCCGCCCGCCTCGGGGGCGGCTTCGTCGCCGGAGCCGTCGTCGAGGACGGTGACCTCGGTGTTCGGCCCGACGCGGACGACGCTGACCTCGGCCTTGGCCTCGGGGCCGGCGTGCTTCTGCACGTTGGTGAGGGCCTCCTGGATGATCCGGTAGGCGGCCAGGTCGACGGCGGCGGGCAGGGTGGTGCCCTGGTCGGCGCGGGCGACCTCGACCTGGAGGCCGGCGTTGCGGAAGGTGTCGGCGAGTTCTTCGAGCAGGTGCAGGCCGGGGGCGGGCTCGGTCGGTGCCTCCGGGTCGCCGGACTGGCGGAGCAGGCCGACGGTGGCGCGCAGTTCGTTGAGGGCGGAGCGGCTGGCCTCGCGGACGTGCCCGAGGGCCTCCTTGGCCTGGTCGGGCCGCTTGTCCATGACGTGCGCGGCGACCCCGGCCTGCACGTTGACCAGGGCGATGTGGTGGGCGACGACGTCGTGCAGGTCGCGGGCGATGCGCAGCCGCTCCTCGGCGACGCGGCGGCGGGCCTCCTCCTCCCGGGTCTGCTCGGCGCGTTCGGCGCGGTCGCGGATGGCCTGGACGACGGCGCGTCTGCTGCGGACGGCGTCGCCCGCGGTGGCGCCGATGCCGGTCCAGGCGAAGATCGCGAGGTTCTCCTGGGCGTACCACGGCAGGGATCCGGCCACCATCGCGGCGGTGGTCAGCACGGTCATGGTGACCAGGCCGGCCCGCAGGGTGGTGCGGCGGTCGGTGGTGGCGGCAACGGTGAAGAGGGCCACCACGGCGGCCATCACGACGGGGGCCCGGGGGTCGCCGGTGACGCACTCGACGGCGGAGGCGGCGCCGGTGACGGCGAGGACCGTCCTCGGGGCGTGGCGGCGGAAGACCAGGGTCGCCGCGGCGAGCGTCATCAGGACGAGGCTGAGCTGGTCCGGCGCCCGGACGCCCCACCGGGTGGCGTGCGCCACGTGCGGTACGACGAAGGAGCCGGCGACCATGCAGACGAGGACGCCGGCGGCGATCACCGCGTCCACGGCGAGCGGGTGGGCGTCTGCCCGGCAACGGGCCTTGTCGAGAGTGCTCACGCCCTGAACGGTACGGCGGCGACCCCGGCCCCGGAACCGGGGTTTCACCGCCCGCCGGCCCGGGACCGGGCCGGTCGCTTCCGCGCTCCCGCGGGGCGGGGTGTCCTCAGCCCTGGGTGGGGCCGCCCTCAGCCCGGGATCAGGCCGTCGTCGCGCAGCAGGGCCCGGACCTCGTCCAGGGTCGCGTCCGGCGACGGGAGGATGAGGTCGGAGGGCTGGAGGGCGTCGTCGGGGAGCGGGGTGCCGAGCTCCCTGACCTGGTCGAGGAGGGCGGTCAGGGTGCGGCGGAACGCCGGTTCGTCGCCCGTCTCCGTCTCGGCCAGGAGTTCGTCGTCGAGCTTGTTCAGTTCGGCGAGGTGGCTGTCGGCCAGCCTCACCTGGCCCTCCCCCATGATCCGTACGACCATGTCGGCCATGTCGCCCTCCAGGCGTCGGCTACTGCTTGTCGAAGCGCGGGGTGTCCTGCGGCTGCTGCGCCTGCTGCCCCTGGCCGGTGCCGCCCTCGATCGCCTGCTGGGGCGAGCCTCCGGCGAGCTCGGCCTTCATGCGCTGGAGCTCCAGCTCCACATCCGTACCACCGGAGATGCGGTCCAGCTCGGCGGCGATGTCGTCCTTGGCCATGCCGGTCGGGTCGTCGAGGGCGCCGGAGGCGAGGAGCTCGTCGATCGCGCCGGCGCGGGCCTGGAGCTGGGCGGTCTTGTCCTCGGCTCGCTGGATGGCGAGGCCGACGTCGCCCATCTCCTCGGAGATGCCGGTGAAGGCCTCGCCGATGCGGGTCTGGGCCTGGGCGGCGGTGTAGGTGGCCTTGATGGTCTCCTTCTTCGTGCGGAAGGCGTCCACCTTGGCCTGGAGGCGCTGCGCCGCGAGGGTCAGCTTCTCCTCCTCGCCCTGGAGGGTGGCGTGCTGCGTCTCCAGGTCGGTCACCTGCTGCTGGAGGGCGGCACGGCGGGACAGCGCCTCGCGGGCGAGGTCCTCACGGCCGAGCGCGAGCGCCTTGCGGCCCTGGTCCTCCAGCTTGGTGGACTGCTGCTGGAGCTGGTTCAGCTGGAGTTCGAGCCGCTTGCGGCTGGTCGCCACGTCGGCGACGCCGCGACGGACCTTCTGCAGCAGCTCGAGCTGCTTCTGGTACGAGTAGTCGAGGGTCTCGCGCGGGTCCTCGGCCCTGTCCAGGGCCTTGTTCGCCTTCGCGCGGAAGATCATCCCCATACGCTTCATGACACCGCTCATGGGCTTCGCGCGCCCCCTTCTGACGGACTCCAGCTCACCGATCCTGCGACAGAACCCACAGTACGGGCCCTGCATCCATTACCGCACTGTCCGGGGACCGATGCGCTCATCCCCAAGGACGACTGCGGACAGTTCCGCTCCGGCACAGGTAGGAGAGTGACCCCCGAGCCGAACGTCTGCAACATCCCCTCTGTCCCCATGGAGACGACTGGCGTTGCGGGATCGTTCCCCACCGGACTAGGGCCCACACCCCAAAACCCCGTACCCTTGGGTTTTGTGTTCCGAAGCCGTGCCAAGGAAGAGAAGGGCCCCGCCGACAAGGCGGTGGTGACCGACTCCAAGCAGACCCGTGACCCGCAGGCCCCGAAGGGCAGGCCCACGCCCAAGCGCAGTGAGGCCCAGTCCCAGCGCCGCAGCGTGGCCAACACGCCGACGACGCGCAAGGACGCCGCCAAGCGTCAGCGCGACGACCGGCGCGCCGCCATGGAGCGCCAGCGCCAGGCGCTGGCCACCGGCGACGAGCGGTACCTCCCGGCCCGTGACAAGGGCCCGGTCCGCAAGTTCGCCCGTGACTGGGTCGACTCGCGCTTCAACGTGGCGGAGTTCTTCCTGCCGCTCGCCGTGGTCATCCTGGTCATGAGCGTGATCAACAACACGGCGATCAAGAACCTCGCGCTGCTGCTGTGGCTGGTCGTGATCGTGCTGATCGTGCTCGACGCCGCGGTCAGCGGCTTCCGGCTGCGGGGGCGGCTCGCCGAGCGCTTCCCGGACCAGAACAGGAAGGGCGCCGTCGCCTACGGTCTGATGCGTTCCCTCCAGATGCGCCGGCTCCGGCTGCCCAAGCCGCAGGTCAAGCGCGGAGAGCGGCCCTGAGCGCAGAGCCTTTCACCGGGGGGGCCGCCGAGGCCTGGCTGGACAAGCTGGGCGGACTGCGGGACGTCGTACGGCAGGAGCTGGTGGCCCGGCAGCTGGACGAGCAGATGGCCGGGCGGTTCCCGGTCGGACAGCGGCTGCGGGTGCTCGACGTGGGGATGGGCCAGGGCACGCAGGCGCTGCGGCTGGCCCGGGCCGGTCACCAGGTGACCGGTGTCGAGCAGGAGCCGTCGATGATCGCGGCCGCGCGCGAGGCCCTGGCCGGTGAGCCGGAGGGCATCCGCGAGCGGGTGCGGATCGTGCACGGGGACGGCCGGGACACGGGGGTCCACTTCCTGCCGGGCAGCTTCGACGTGGTCCTCTGCCACGGGGTGCTGATGTACGTCGGGGAGCCCGACGCGCTGCTGGCCGGGCTGGCCCGGATGCTGGCGCCCGGCGGTCTGCTGTCCCTGCTGGTGCGCAACGCCGACGCGCTGGCGATGCGGCCGGGGCTGGCCGGGGACTGGGCGGGGGCGCTCGGCGCGTTCGACACCGTCTCCTACCGCAACCGGCTGGGGCTCGATGTCCGGGCCGACCGGCTCGGCACGCTGACGGCCACCCTCGCCGGGATCGGGGCGCCGCTGTACGCCTGGTACGGGGTGCGGGTGTTCACGGACACGGCCGCCGACGGCGCCGAGGCGCCGGCCGACGTACGGACGCTGCTCGCGGCCGAGGAGCGGGCCGGGCGGACGGACCCCTACCGGTCGGTCGCGGCGCTGCTGCACCTGTGCGGGGTCCGCGGCTGACCGAGGCGTGTGCCGGGGCCCGTTCGGGCCAGCAGCGCGGGCCGGGCCCGGGGGCCGAGGCGAGACTCGGGGCATGGACGCTTCCCGTACCGGCCGGACCCTCCGCACGACCGCCGCGCTCGGCTCCTGCTGCCTGGCCCTCGTCGCCGGATGCTCCGCACCCGGGAGCGCCACGGCCGGACGGACCACGGACGCGCAGGCGGCGCGGGCGGCCGCGGTCCCGATGTCGGCGACCGACCTCCAGGACCGGTACCAGCAGGTGATCAGGGACGTCCTGCCGTCGGTGGTGCAGATCGAGGCCAGGAACGACCTGGGCTCGGGGGTGGTCTACGACGGCGGCGGACACATCGTCACCAACGCGCACGTGGTCAAGGACGAGAAGACGTTCAGGGTGACGACCGCCAACAGCGAGGAACCGCTGAGCGCGACGCTCGTGTACTCCTACCCCGAGCAGGACCTGGCGGTGATCAGGCTCGACAAGGTCCCGGCCGGGCTGCGGGCGGCCACCTTCGGGGACTCGGGGAAGGTCCAGGTCGGGCAGATCACGCTCGCCATGGGCTCACCGCTCGGGCTGTCCTCCAGCGTCACCGAGGGCATCGTCTCGGCGACCGGACGGACCGTCAGCGAGAACCCCCAGGGCGGTGGCACGGGCGCCACCATCGCCGACATGGTGCAGACCTCGGCCGCCATCAACCCCGGCAACAGCGGGGGCGCCCTGGTCGGCCTCGACGGTCGGGTCATCGGCATCCCCACGCTCGCCGCGAGCGACCCCGACCTCGGGGGCAGCGCGGCGCCGGGGATCGGGTTCGCCATCCCGGCGTCGATGGTGCGGACGATCGCCGACCAGATCGTCAGGCAGGGCAGGGTCACCGACTCGGGGCGGGCCGCGCTCGGCATCACCGCGCGCACGGTCGTCGACCAGGACTACCGGCCGGCCGGGGTCGCCGTCGTGAGCGTGGAGCCGGGCGGCGCGGCCGGGAGGGCGGGCATCCGGCCGGGGGACGTCATCACCGCGGTGGGCGACGAGGACATCACCACCCTCACGTCGCTCTCGGTGACGCTGGCCGGGAAGAAGCCGGGGCAGCGGACCACGGTGACGTACCGGCGCGACGGGGCCGAGAGGACGGTGGACGTCACGCTGGGCGAGCAGTAGCGCGGGGACGGCGGGGCGGCCGGCGAGGGCCGCCCCCACCGGGGCCGCTCCCTAGGACCCGTCCGCGTGCAGGCTCATCGGGCCGTAGATCTCGGTGGCGTCCTCGTAGAGCCGTACCTGGTCCGCGCCGCCGGCCAGCAGCGCCTTCCACTGTTCGCCGAGCCAGGACTCGGCGTCGCCCTGGGTGGTGAACTCCTCGGGCTCCACCGCGGGCTGGACCTCCGTCCCGTCGGCCTTCTCGAACCGCCACGTCCATGCCGCCATGCAGGCCTCCTTTGATCCAACTGGGGCATCGTATGCGTTTCACGGCGAGTGCCGGTATAACTCCGCTGGTTGTGGGGTGTCCACGGGTCCGCGGGAACTTGTCGCGCGGTTCCCCGCGCCCCTTTCAGGGGCCCTGCACGCAGCGTCGGCCGCGCGGGCGGGTGAGAATCGGTCTCGTGGAAGTGACTCTGCTCGGTACCGGTGCTCCCGCGGGGCTGCCTCGCCCCGGCTGTCCGTGCGCGGCCTGCGCGCCGGCGGTCGGGCCGGACGCGCGGGCCGCCACCGCGGTGCTCGTGGACGGGACGCTGCTGCTGGACCTGACGCCGGGCGCGGCGTTCGCGGCGGCCCGGGCCGGGCGGTCGCTCGGGAGCGTACGGCAGGTGCTGCTGTCGCATCCGCACGACGGGCCCGCCGTGGAGGTGCCGGCCGGGCTGCCGCAGCCAGGGCGGGTGCCGGACGGGCGGGAGCTGGCGCTGCTGACCGGGCACCGGGTGCGGGCCGTGGCGATGGACGCGGGCGGCACCGGGTACGCGGTGACCGGTCCGGACGGGCAGCGGCTGCTGTACCTGCCGCCGGGCGGGGCGCCGGCCGGGCTGGAGAACGGGAGCGCGGACTCGTACGACATGGTGCTGCTCGACGTGGTGGGGCGCCCGGACGCGCTGGCGCGGCTGCGGGCGGTGGCGGCGGTGGGCCCGGCGACCGACGTGGTGGCCGTGCACCTGGACCACGACGTGCCGCCCGGCCCGGAGCTGCGGCGGCGGCTGGCGGCGGCCGGGGCGCGGGCCGTGCCGGACGGGACGACGCTGACGGTCGGGGTGTACGAGGACGTGCCCGACGTGCCCCGGCGGACGCTGGTGCTGGGCGGTGCGCGGTCCGGGAAGTCGGTGGAGGCCGAGCGGCGGCTGGAGTCGTTCCCGGACGTGCTGTACGTCGCCACGGGCGGTACGCGCGGCGGGGACACCGAGTGGGCGGACCGGGTGGCCGTGCACCGGGAGCGGCGGCCGGGTTCGTGGCGGACGGCGGAGACCTGCGACCTGGTGCCGCTGCTGGCGCGGGACGGGGCGCCGCTGCTGGTCGACTGTCTGTCGCTGTGGCTGACGGACGCGATGGACTCCGTCGGGGCGTGGGACGACGCGGAGTGGGCGTCGGGCGGGGAGAAGGCGCTGCGGGAGCGGGTGCGGGAGCTGACGGACGCGGTGCGGGCGACCGGGCGGACGGTGGTCGCGGTCTCCAACGAGGTGGGGTCGGGGATCGTCCCGGCGACGGCGTCGGGTCGGCGGTACCGGGATGAGCTGGGGCGGCTGAACGCGGCGTTCGCGGGCGAGTGCGAGCAGGTGGTGCTGGTGGTGGCCGGGCAGGCGCTGGTGCTCAGGTAGGGGCCGGGCCGTTCACGCGTCCTTCCTGGCGACGATCCGGTACGCGTTCGAGAAGCGGGTGCGGCGCAGCAGGGGGGCCAGGGCGTGGTCGGCGGCCGTCGCCACGGCCACCAGCGGGGCCGCCGCCCGCCGCGGCAGGAACCGGGCGAGGACGAGGGAGAGCGCGGCCGAGAGGTCGTAGGGGACGTGGGGGCCGCTGCGGTCGGTGGACAGGACGGTGCAGCCCTGGGCCTCCAGTTCCGCGCGGAGGTTGGCCATCGGCATCAGGTGCAGGTGTCGGGGCTGGCCGTGCGGGAGCCACCACTTGCCGAGGAGCGCGGCGAACGCGCTGCGCGGGTCGGGGGCCTCGACGACGAGGTGGCCGCCGGGGCGCAGCGCACTGAGGGCGGCGCGGAGTTCGGCGCGCGGGTCGGGGGTGTGTTCCAGGTGGTGGAACATGCTGACGACGTCGTAGCGGCCGCGCAGCCGGGCCAGCACCTCGGGGGCGGTCAGGTGGCCGCGGTGGGCCTCCTCGATGTGGCCCTCGGCCTGGGCCCGGGTCACTCCCGGGGTCGGGTCCAGGCCGTCGAAGGAGGTGTAGGGGAGGAGTTCCCTCGCGGCGCGCGGGAAGTGGCCGTGGCCCGTGCCCACGTCCAGCCAGCTCTCCGGCTCGCGGGGCGGCAGCGCCCGCACGGCGGCGTGGTGGCGGCGGCGGCCGTCGCGGGTGGCGGCGAGGCGGTCGGCGCACTCCTGCGGGCGGTTCCCGTCGTGGTCGTGGCGGGCGAGGCCCCGCGGGGACAGCCGGGGGTTCTGGAAGGTGTGCGCGCAGTCGCGGCACTCGTCGACGGCGAAGGTGCCGGGCCGGTGGTCGCGGAGGTCGGGTGCGCGCAGCCGGGTGCGCAGGCGGCCGGAGCCGCACCAGGGGCAGTCCTCGCGGCGCGGTTCGTGGAACCGGTCGGCGCCCTCGGCGGGTTCGGGCGTGGGCGGCATGGGCGGCTCCCTGTGCTCCCGGTACGGCTCCCCGTACGCAATCCACTGCAAAACGGAACGTATGGGATACCGATCATGCGTGCCAAGACGCCGTGCGGGTGTGGTGGCGATCTGACTCCGAAGCGTTCGTCGCGTGCCGGTACTGTTCGGCGAATGAGCTCGCTTAATCTCGACGACTTCACCGATCTGATCGAGCGCCCCGACGGCGGTGTGCGCCGTGACGCGGAGGCGCGCCGGGAGCGGCTGATCGTGCCGCCCGGGTCGCTGGGCCGCCTCGACGACCTGGGCGAGTGGCTGGCCGCCGCGCAGGGTTCCGTACCGGTACGGCCGGTGGAACGGCCGCGGGTCCTGCTCTTCGCCGGTGACCACGGCGTCGCGGAACTGGGCGTCTCCGCGCGGCCCGCGGGCGGCGCGCACACGCTGGTCCGGGCGGTCCTGGAGGGGGCCAGCCCGGTGGCGGTGCTCGCCCGGCGGCTCGGGGTGCCGGTACGGATCGTGGACATGGCGCTGGACTGCGACCCGGACGCGCTGCCAGAGGAGGTCGTGCGGCACCGGGTGCGGCGGGGCAGCGGCCGGATCGACATCGAGGACGCGCTGACCCTGGAGGAGGCCGAGACGGCGTTCCGGGCGGGTGCCGCGCTGGCCGACGAGGAGGCCGACTCGGGCACCGATCTGGTCGTGCTCGGCGATGTGAGCGTCGGCGGCACCACGGCGGCCTGCGTGCTGGTCGCCGCGTTGTGCGGGACCGACGCGTCGGTGGTGACCGGGCGGGGCGGGCTGACGATCGACGACCTCGCGTGGATGCGCAAGTGCGCGGCGATCCGGGACGCGCTGCGGCGGGCCCGGCCGGTGCTCGGGGACCAGCTGCAGCTGCTGGCGACGGTCGGCGGGGCGGACCTCGCGGCGATGACCGGGTTCCTGCTCCAGGCCGCGGTGCGCAAGCTGCCGGTGGTGCTGGACGGCGTCGTGACGGCCGCGTGCGCGCTGGTCGCGCAGCGGATCGCGTTCCGGGCGCCGGACTGGTGGCTGGCCGGCCACGACAGCGGGGAGCCGGGCCAGGCGAAGGCGCTGGACCGGATGGCCCTGGAGCCGCTGCTGGAGCAGGGCGTGACCGTCGGCGAGGGCGCGGGCGCGCTGCTGGCCCTGCCCCTGGTGCAGGCCGCGGCGGCCCTGGCGGCGGAGCTCCCGGAGCAGCCGGACCCCGAGAAGGCCGAGGACGACGAGAAGCCCGAGTAGCCGCTCACGGCCGGCCCGCCTCCCCGGGGGCCGCGGACGCGAGGGTGCGATGACGGGGTTTGGGCATGGGTGACGGGGTCAGCCGGGTTGGCGGACCTATGATCCGTCTCCATGGGAGATGCCCGAATTGCCGTTGAGCAGTGCGACGAACGTGAGCGGGGGCGGCGGGGTGCCGGGGTTTCCCAGCGGGCCGCCGCCTTCGCCGTGTGGTACCTGCGCGGTGTCGCCTTCGTCAATTTCCTCAGCGCGGTGTGGGTGTCGTTGGGGCAGGACGTACGGCGGCACAACCAGGAGAACTTCTTCACGCCGTACCTGCTGACGGCCGGCTTCGCCTCCGGTGTGTTCACCGCGTTCCTCGCCATCACCATGCGGCGCCGCAAGCGGGCCGCGTGGATCCTCAACCTGGTGCTGAGCGGGTCGTTCCTCGCGCTGTTCGCGTTCGCCATGGCGTTCCCGGAGATCCGGCGGTATCCGCAGAACTGGATCTCGATCGTGCTGACGGCCGCCTTCGTGGTGGCCCTGCTCGTCGGCCGCCAGGAGTTCTACGCGAAGGGCGACCGGTCCAATCCGCGGCTCGCCGCCACCGTCGCCGTCGGCGGCGGCCTGGCCGCCTCGCTGCTCGCCGCGCTCCTGGTCACCGTCACCAACCAGGCGCCGAACGCGGCGCGTTCGACGTTCCCGGAGCGCTGGCACTACGGCACCCTGCGGCTGGTGTCGGTCGCCGCCGACGCGTCCCGGTTCCCGTACATCGCACCGCCCAACTGGGTGAACGTCGTCGTCAACGTGCTCAGCACGCTCCTCGTGCTCACCGTCCTGTACGCCGCCTTCCGCTCCCGGCGGGCGGTCGACCCGATCACCGACGACGACGAGAAGCTGCTGCGGGCGCTGCTGGAGCGGCACGGCGAGCGGGACTCCCTCGGGTACTTCGCGCTGCGGCGGGAGAAGAGCGTGGTGTGGTCGCCCACCGGGAAGGCGGCGGTCGCCTACCGGGTGGTGGGCGGGGTGTCGCTCGCCTCCGGGGATCCGATCGGGGACCCGGAGGCCTGGCCGGGGGCGATCGTGCCGTGGCTGGCCGAGGCGCGGGCGCACGGCTGGATCCCGGCGGTGATGGGGGCCGGCGAGGAGGCCGGGACCGTGTACGCGCGGCACGGGCTGGACGCGCTGGAACTCGGGGACGAGGCGATCGTCGAGGTCGCCGAGTTCACGCTGGAGGGACGGGCGATGCGCACCGTCCGGCAGGCCTGCAACCGTGTGCGGAGGGCGGGTTACACGGTGCGGGTCCGCCGGCACGAGGACATCCCGGCGGACGAGATGGCGTACCTGGTCCGGCGCGCCGACGACTGGCGGGACGGTGCCACCGAGCGCGGGTTCAGCATGGCGCTGGGGCGGCTCGGCGACGGCCGGGACGGACGGTGCGTGATGCTGGAGTGCTCGGACGCGGCGGGTGAGCTGCGGGCGCTGCTGTCCTTCGTGCCGTGGGGGCCGGGCGGGCTCTCCCTGGACCTGATGCGGCGTGACCGGGACTCCGACAACGGGCTGATGGAGTTCATGGTCATCGAACTGCTCCAGCGGGCCGGGGAGATCGGGATCACGCAGGTCTCGCTCAACTTCGCGATGTTCCGGTCGGTCTTCGAACGCGGCGCGCGGCTGGGCGCGGGGCCGGTGCTGCGGCTGTGGAGGTCCCTGCTGAGCTTCTTCTCCCGGTGGTGGCAGATCGAGTCCCTGTACCGGGCCAACGCCAAGTACCGGCCCATCTGGGAACCCCGGTTCCTGCTCTTCGAGAAGAGCGCCGACCTGCCGCGCATCGGTCTCGCGTCGGCGAGCGCGGAGGGGTTCCTGGAGGTGCCGGGGCTCCCGAAGTGGGTGAACCGCCGGCACCTGGACACACGCGGATGAGGACCGCCGGATGACGCCGCTCGCGCGCTGGGCCCGCGCCGAGTGGGGGCTGCTGTACGCCGCCGTGCGCGGTCCGCTGGCCGAGCGGCGGCTGCGGGCGGTGCCGATGGCGACCGGGGCGGTGTGCCTGACCGCGCTGCTCCAGTTCGTCCAGAACCGGCCCTGGGGTTACCAGTTCGTGCAGGAGGTCGGGGCGGTCCGGGCCGCGGACCCGCTCGGGCCGGCCCTGCTGCGCACTCCCCTGTCGCTGTTCGTGCCGGCGCTTGACCTGCCGGTGTGGGGCGCGCTGGTGCAGATCCTGGTGGTGTTCGGCCTCGCCGAGGTGTGCCTGGGCTGGTGGCGGACCCTGGCCGTCGCGTACGCGGCGACGCTCGCCGGGACGCTCTACGCCCGGCTCGGGATCTGGCTCGGCCCGCACGGCCCGCTGGGCCTGGCGGTCTCCGACTCCCGGGTGGTGGACACCGGCCCGTCGGCGGCCGTGGTCGGCCTGGCGGTCTTCCTCGGCTGGCGTTACGGCGCCTGTGTCACCGCCGGTGCGGTGGCCGCGGCGATGGTGGCCGAGGTCGCGGTGAAGGAGAACCTGGCCGGCAAGGAGCATCTGGCGGCCATCGTGGGCGTGGTGGCGCTGTGCGCGGCGGTGGCGGCGCGGCGGCGGCTGTGGTTCCGCCTCGGTCAGCGGCGGCCGGGCAGCCGGGCCGGTTCGGGCCGGTCGGGCTTGCCGCCGATCCAGTCCTGGAGGGTGCGGCTCAGACGGGACCAGCGGCGGTCGTGGCGGTAGGCGCGCAGTCCGGCCCTGGCCCGGGCGCGCGGCCGGTTGCCGTAGAAGCGGCGGGCCCAGGCGGAGCCGGGGCGGGCCAGGCGGACCGCGCCGACGACGGCGACCAGCGGGACGATCACCCCGAAGATGGCGGTGCGGGCCTTGCCCTTGCTCAGGGCGATCAGCGAGAAGACGAAGTTCCCGACGACGTTCGCGATGACGGCGCCCCGGTCCTGGAGTTCGTCCGCCGAGAGGTCGTTGACGCCGAACGGCGAGAACCCGGCGAGCAGCAGCCCCACCAGCGCGGCGGTGATCACCACGACCTCGACGCTCTTGCGGCCCTCCTCGGTCCAGTAGACGTCGTCGAGGTGCAGGAGCAGCGCGAACTCGTCCATGACCAGTCCCGCGCCGACGCCGAAGACGACCGCGGCGAGGGCCGCGCCGACGGCGTGCCGGTCGCTGGCGACCGCGCCGAAGCCGCCGATCACGACGAGGACGACTCCCGGCACGACGTGGTGGATGTGCAGACCGCCCGCCTTCACGTTGCCGAACGGGCCCTTCCCGGCCCGGATGAGGCGGGTGATGACGCGGGTGACCACGAAGGTCAGGACGAAGGCCGTCAGGGCGAGCAACAGGGGGAGTTTTCCCGGCTCGATGATGTTCCGGTACAGCCAATGTCCCATGTGCGCACTTTATCCCCGACCGGAGCCGGGGCACCGGCCTTCCCGGCCGCCCGCCTTCCTGACCACCCGGTAACCTGCGCCGGTGTCCAAAACGCCCTGGCCGGACGGCCTTCGCTTCGCCTTCGGCACCCTCACCGTGTTCCCCGTGAAGGTCACCCGCTGGGACCGTGCGGCGGCTCGCGGCGGCATGCTGTCCGCACCGCTGGCCGGTCTCGCGGTCGGCGTCTGCGCGGGCGCGGCCGGCGCGCTGCTGCTGGCGGCCGGCGCGAGCGCGCTGCCGGCCGCGGTCGCCGCCGCGGCCGTACCGGCCGCGCTCACCCGGGGGTTGCACCTGGACGGGCTCGCCGACACCGCCGACGGGCTGGGCAGCGGCAAGCCCGCCGAGGACGCGCTGCGCATCATGAAGCAGTCGGACATCGGACCGTTCGGGGTCATCACCCTCGTGTTCGTGCTGCTCGCCCAGGTGGCGGCGCTGGCCCAGGCGTACGGGGACTCGTGGCAGCGGGGGATGCTCGCCGCGGTCGTCTCGGCGACGGTGGCCCGGCTGGCGCTCACCCTGGCCGCGGTGGAGGGCGTGCCCGCCGCCCGCCCGGAGGGGCTGGGCGCGGCGGTCGCCGGAGTGGTGCCGAAGGCGGGCGCCTCCGCGGTCACGATCGCGGTGATGGCGGCGGCGGCCGGGGCGGGCGCGCTGCTCGGTTCGGCGGACAGCCTGCGGGCGCTGCTCGCGGTGGTGGTGGCCGAGGCCGCGACCGACGGACTGCTGCGGCACTGCCGGCGCCGCTTCGGCGGGGTGACCGGAGACGTGTTCGGAGCGCTCGCCGAGACCGCCGCGACGGTGGCGCTGGTCGCCCTCTGTCTCGGCTGAACGGCACATCGCCGCACCGCTGTTGACGGGCGGGACCGGAGCCGCCGGAGCCGAGCGCCGAGGCGTCCGCGCCCAGGCCGGCGGGGTGGGAGGTGACGATGACGCCACCCGCAGGTGAACACCCGGAGGAATGAGCCGGAGCGGACACACGCGTAGGCTCGTCCCGGGTGTTCGCCGACTGGGTGACGGCCCCGGTCGCAACGCGCCCCGAGGTCAGTCCTAGGGTCGCTTCCCGGGCCCGGTCGACCCACCCGCTCGGCCACCGCAACTCAACATCGGAAGCGAGATTCCACCACCGTGACTGCTCTCACTCTCAGCACCTCAGCGGCGCCCGGCCTCCGGGCCGACGCGATCGTGATCGGTGTCGCCAAGGGCGCCAAGGGCCCGGTCGTGGCACCGGGCGCCGAGGCCGTGGACAAGGCCTACGACGGCAAGCTCGCCGACGTCCTGGAGACCCTCGGTGCCTCGGGTGCCGAGGGCGAACTGACGAAGCTGCCCGCGCCCGCGGGCTTCAAGGCCCCGCTGGTCATCGCGGTCGGCCTGGGCGCAGAGCCCGAGGACGGCGACTTCGCCGCCGAGACGCTGCGCAAGGCGGCCGGTGTCGCCGCCCGCGCGCTGAACGGGGCGAGGAAGGCGGCCTTCGCGCTGCCCGTCGAGGACGCGGCCGCCGTCGGCGCGATCGGCGAGGGCGTGCTGCTCGGCGCGTACGTCTTCGACACGTACAAGGACCAGGCCCGCCCGTCGGCGCCGGCCGCCAGGGCGAAGAACGGCAAGGCGCCGCTCGCCGAGGCCGCGCTGCTCGGCGGCAAGCCGCGGGACGCGGCCCACAAGGCGGCCGTGGCCCGCGCCACCGCCGTCGCCGAGGAGCTCAACCGCGCCCGTGACCTGGTCAACACCCCGCCGAACGACCTGACGCCGGCCATCTTCGCGAGCATCGCGCAGACCGCGGCCAAGGAACACGGCATCAAGATCCAGGTGCTCGACGACAAGGCGCTCACCAAGGGCGGCTACGGCGGCATCCTCGGCGTCGGCGGCGGCTCCGCGGCGACCCCGCGCCTGGTGAAGCTGTCGTACACCCACGCCGAGGCCGAGAAGCACCTCGCCTACGTCGGCAAGGGCATCACCTACGACTCCGGCGGTATCTCGCTGAAGCCGGCCGGCCACAACGAGACGATGAAGTGCGACATGAGCGGGGCGGCGGCGGTCTTCGCGGCCGTCGTCTCGGCGGCCCGGCTGGGCCTGCGGGTCAACGTGACCGGCTGGCTGGCGCTGGCCGAGAACATGCCGTCCGGGTCCGCGGTGCGGCCGGGTGACGTGCTGCGCATGTACAGCGGCAAGACGGTCGAGGTCCTCAACACGGACGCGGAGGGCCGGCTGGTGCTCGCCGACGCGCTGTGGGCGGCGTCGGCGGAGAAGCCGGACGCGATCATCGACGTGGCGACGCTGACCGGCGCGATGATGCTGGCGCTGGGCAGCCGGACGTTCGGCGTCATGGCGAACGACGACGCGTTCCGCTCCGCGGTGCACGAGGCCGCGGAGGAGGTCGGCGAGCCGGCGTGGCCGATGCCGCTGCCGGAGCACCTGCGCAAGGGCATGGACTCGTCCACGGCCGACATCGCGAACATGGGCGAGCGGATGGGCGGCGGGCTGGTCGCCGGACTGTTCCTGCGCGAGTTCGTGGGCGAGGGGATCACCTGGGCGCACCTCGACATCGCGGGGCCGGCGTTCAACGAGGGCGGCCCGTTCGGGTACACGCCGAAGGGCGGGACCGGGTCGGCGGTGCGCACGCTGGTGCGGCTCGCGGAGCAGACCGCGGCCGGTGACCTCGGCTGACGTCGGGTTTTGCGGACGGGACCCCGCACGCGGGTAGGGCGGGGTCCCGTCGCCCCTGGACCCGGCCCGTTCCGTCGCCGGGCGGCCGCGGGCCGCGGGGGTCGCTCGCGCGGTTCCCCGCGCCCCTTGCGGGGCGCTGTCCCCACGGCGTCATCAAGTGAGCGTGTGGTGTCTCACACCCCGGCCCGGCGTCTCGTTCACCTCCGACAAGTGCGAAGATGGGGCTCGGCAGGACAGGGCCCCCACCACAGGGCCGAAGAAGAGCGGCCGGACACCAGCCGCCGCGCGGTCACCGTTGACCGGCGTACGGCGCACATGCATGGAGGACGTGACGTGGCGAACGACGCCAGCACCGTTTTCGACCTAGTGATCCTCGGCGGTGGTAGCGGTGGTTACGCCGCGGCCCTGCGCGGGGCTCAGCTGGGCCTGGACGTCGCCCTGATCGAGAAGGACAAGGTCGGCGGTACCTGCCTGCACCGGGGTTGCATCCCCACCAAGGCCCTGCTGCACGCGGGCGAGATCGCCGACCAGGCCCGCGAGAGCGAGCAGTTCGGTGTCAAGGCCACCTTCGAGGGCATCGACATCGCCGGGGTCCACAAGTACAAGGACGGCGTGATCTCCGGCCTGTACAAGGGCCTCCAGGGTCTCGTCGCCTCCCGCAAGGTGACGTACATCGAGGGTGAGGGCCGTCTCTCCTCCCCCACCTCCGTCGACGTGAACGGGCAGCGCGTCCAGGGCCGCCACGTGCTCCTCGCGACCGGCTCCGTGCCGAAGTCGCTGCCGGGCCTGGAGATCGACGGCAACCGGATCATCTCCTCCGACCACGCCCTCGTCCTGGACCGCGTGCCCAAGTCCGCGATCATCCTGGGCGGCGGCGTGATCGGCGTCGAGTTCGCCTCCGCCTGGAAGTCCTTCGGTGCCGACGTCACCGTCGTCGAGGGCCTCAAGCACCTGGTCCCGGTCGAGGACGAGAACTCCTCCAAGCTTCTTGAGCGCGCCTTCCGCAAGCGCGGCATCAAGTTCAACCTGGGCACCTTCTTCTCGAAGGCCGAGTACACCGCCGACGGCGTCAAGGTCACCCTGGCCGACGGCAAGGAGTTCGAGGCCGAGGTCCTGCTGGTCGCGGTGGGCCGCGGGCCCGTCTCCGCCGGTCTCGGCTACGAGGAGCAGGGCATCGCGACGGACCGCGGCTACGTCCTGGTCGACGAGTACATGCGGACGAACGTCCCGACCGTCTCCGCCGTCGGCGACCTGGTCCCGACGCTCCAGCTCGCGCACGTCGGCTTCGCCGAGGGCATCCTGGTGGCGGAGCGCCTGGCCGGCCTGAAGACCGTCCCGATCGACTACGACGGCGTGCCGCGGGTGACGTACTGCCACCCCGAGGTCGCCTCCGTCGGCATCACCGAGGCCAAGGCCAAGGAGATCTACGGCGCGGACAAGGTCGTCGCTCTGAAGTACAACCTGGCGGGCAACGGCAAGAGCAAGATCCTCAACACCTCGGGCGAGATCAAGCTCGTCCAGGTGAAGGACGGTGCCGTGGTCGGCGTCCACATGGTCGGCGACCGCATGGGCGAGCAGGTCGGCGAGGCCCAGCTGATCTACAACTGGGAGGCCCTGCCGGCCGAGGTCGCCCAGCTCATCCACGCCCACCCGACGCAGAACGAGGCGCTCGGCGAGGCGCACCTTGCCCTGGCCGGCAAGCCGCTGCACTCGCACGACTGACCCTCGGTCGAAGCAAGCGACGACTCAGACTTCCGCAATTCGTAAGGAGCAACCGAAACCATGGCGGTTTCCGTAACCCTTCCGGCGCTCGGCGAGAGCGTCACCGAGGGCACTGTCACCCGCTGGCTGAAGGCCGAGGGCGAGCGCGTCGAGGCCGACGAGCCGCTGCTCGAGGTGTCGACCGACAAGGTCGACACCGAGATCCCGGCCCCCGCCGCGGGCATCCTGGCCTCGATCAAGGTCGCCGAGGACGAGACGGTCGAGGTCGGCGCCGAGCTGGCCATCATCGACGACGGCACCGGTGCCCCGGCCGCCGCTCCGGCCCCGGCCGCCGAGCCCGTCGCCGCCCCGGCCCCCGCGCCGGTCGCCGAGGCCCCGGCCGCCCCCGCCCCCGCCGAGCCCGTCGCCGCCCCCGCCGCTCCGGCCGGCGGCGCGTCCGGCACGGACGTGGTCCTGCCCGCGCTCGGCGAGTCCGTCACCGAGGGCACCGTCACCCGCTGGCTGAAGCAGGTCGGCGAGGAGGTCGCGGAGGACGAGCCCCTCCTGGAGGTCTCCACCGACAAGGTCGACACCGAGATCCCGGCGCCGGTCGCCGGTGTCCTGCTGGAGATCGTCGTCGGCGAGGACGAGACCGCCGAGGTCGGCGCCAAGCTCGCCGTCATCGGCGCCCCGGGTGCCGCTCCGGCCCCCGCCCCCGCCGCCCCGGCCCCGGCGCCCGCCGCCGCTCCGGCCCCCGCCGCCCCGGCGGCTCCGGCCCCCGCGCCCGCCGCTCCGGCTCCGGCCGCCCCGGCGCCCGCCCCTGCCGCTCCGGCCCCGGTCGCCGGAGCCGCCGGGGCACCGGTCGCCACCCCGGCACCGGTCGCCACCCCGGCACCGGTCGCCACCCCCGCCCCCGTCACCCCGGCTCCGGCTCCGGCCGCCGCGGTCGACGAGGGTGCCTACGTGACCCCGCTGGTCCGCAAGCTCGCCGCCGAGAACGGCGTCGACCTGGGCGCCGTCAAGGGCACCGGTGTCGGCGGCCGTATCCGCAAGCAGGACGTGCTCGCCGCCGCCGCGGCCGCGAAGGCCGCCGCCGCGGCTCCGGCCCCCGTGGCCGCCGCTCCGGCCGCCGCCACTGCCAGGAAGACCCCGGCGCTGGAGGTCTCCCCCCTCCGCGGCCAGACCGTCAAGATGCCCCGCATCCGCAAGGTCATCGGCGACAACATGGTCAAGGCGCTGCACGAGCAGGCGCAGCTGTCCTCGGTCGTCGAGGTCGACGTGACCCGCCTGATGCGTCTGCGCGCCCAGGCCAAGGACTCCTTCGCCGCGCGCGAGGGCGTCAAGCTCTCCCCGATGCCGTTCTTCGTGAAGGCGGCGGCCCAGGCGCTGAAGGCCCACCCGGCCATCAACGCCCGGATCAACGTCGAAGAGGGCACGATCACCTACTTCGACACCGAGAGCGTCGGTATCGCGGTGGACTCGGAGAAGGGCCTGATGACCCCGGTCATCAAGCACGCGGGCGACCTCAACATCGCCGGCATCGCGAAGGCCACGGCCGACCTGGCCGGCAAGGTCCGCGCCAACAAGATCACCCCGGACGAGCTGTCCGGCGCGACCTTCACCATCTCCAACACCGGCTCGCGCGGCGCGCTGTTCGACACGATCATCGTGCCGCCGAACCAGGTCGCGATCCTCGGCATCGGTGCCACGGTCAAGCGTCCGGCCGTCATCGAGACGGAGGAGGGCACGGTCATCGGCGTCCGCGACATGACGTACCTGACCCTCTCCTACGACCACCGCCTGGTGGACGGCGCCGACGCGGCCCGTTACCTGACGGCCGTCAAGGCGATCCTGGAGGCGGGCGAGTTCGAGGTCGAGCTCGGCCTCTGACCCCCGCACGCCCTTCCACGGTGCCCCGTCCGGACCCCTTCCGGACGGGGCACCGTCGTCTTCCCCGCACGCCCCACCACGCCGGCCACCACCATGCCCCGCCCGCACGCCCCACCACGCCGGCCACCACCGTGCCCCGCCCGCACGCCGCACACGGTCGCCCCCTCCACCGGCACCCGACCGTCCCGCCGGCACCCGACCGTCCCGCCGCCCCACGCGTCTCCGCAGGCCCCCGCCCCGTACGTCCCCGCGGGCCCGCACGTCACGGTGGCGCCCGGCCGGCCGCCTCTCCCCCGATGCCCGTCCCCCGCCGGGCGGCGGCACACCCCGACGCACCGCGGTTTGCGGATCGCGTCGGGGCGGGGAGCGTGTAAGTCTCGTCTCACCTGCGCGAAAGCGCCCCCGTGCGCCGCTCCCGGAAGGCTGTCCGGCCTTATTGTCTAAACGTCAAACGCCCTTAAGGAGCTCTCATGACCGCGCCCGTCGTCCACTCGCTGCGCGAACAGATCCGCGAGCACATCGTGGAGGGGATCGTCAGCGGGCGCTGGCAGCCGGGCGAGCGGATCGTGGAGCGGCGGATCGCGACGGAGCTGGAGGTCAGCCAGACGCCGGTGCGGGAGGCGCTGCGCGAGCTGGAGTCGCTGCGGCTGATCGAGTCCGCGCCGAACAAGGGCGTGCGGGTGCGGAACCTGACCGCGGCCGACCTGGAGGAGAGCTACCCGGTGCGGGCCGGCCTGGAGGCGATCGCCGCGGAGCTGGCGGCGGAGCGCCTCGCGCAGGACTGCTCGGCGCTGGAACCGCACGTCGCCGCGCTCTACGAGGCCGACCGGAACGCCGACGGCACGGCCCAGGTCCGGCACACGGTCGGTTTCCACCGCGAGCTGGTCCGGGCGGCCGGCAACTCGGTCCTGCTCCACACCTGGGAGGGCCTGGGCATCGAGGTCTTCACGGCCCTGTCCATCCGCTGGCTGGGCACGGTCCAGCAGTCCTACGCCGAGGAGCACCAGGAGCTCGTCGCCGCCTTCCAGCGCCGCGACCCGCGCATCGCGGAGATCGTCAAGGCCCATGTGCTGGGCTGCGCCCCGCGGGCCTGAAGCCTCGGCCCGCCCCTCCCACACCCCCGCCCTCACCCCCACCCACCCGAGCGCACCCCCGCTCACACACCGTCCCACCTGCGGAAATCTCCCCCCTGAGCGTCACCCGGTGCCACCGCCGAAGGCACCCCGTGCCGACTTTCTCGGAATCGAGAGGTTTTGCCCTTCAACCCTTTGATCGATCATCGATCAGGGAGCTAGAGTCGCCGACGGGCTCACACCCGGGCCCTCCGCCCTGTCCTGCCAAAGACCAAGGGCACACCCGAACCCTTACCGATGAGGGAACCCCCTTCGACTGAGGAAGGCGGCGACATGACCGACCCCAACGCCATTCAGCCGAGCGCGCTCGACCAGCTCCCGGACCGCGACCCTGAGGAGACCGCCGAATGGCGGGCCTCACTGGACGCCGTGGCCAGGGAGGCCGGGCCGCACCGCGCCGCGTACCTGATGCGGCGCACGCTGGAGGGCGCCGAGGCGGGCGGCATCGCGCTGCCGAAGCTGCTGGAGACGGACTACCTCAACACCATCCCCACCGCCGCCGAGGCCCCCGTGCCCGGCGACGAGGCGATCGAGCGCCGTATCACCGCGTGGAACCGGTGGAACGCGGCCGCGATGGTCACCCGGGGCAGCAAGCACGGCGTCGGCGGCCACATCGCCACCTTCGCCTCCGCCGCCTGGCTGTACGAGACCGGCTTCAACCACTTCTTCAAGGGGAAGGAGGGGGACGGCTCCGGTGACCAGCTGTACATCCAGGGCCACGCCTCCCCGGGCATCTACGCCCGCGCCTTCCTCGACGGCCGGCTGTCCGAGGCGCACCTCGACAACTTCCGCCAGGAGGCCGGCGGCAACGGCCTCCCGTCGTACCCGCACCCCCGCCGCCTGCCCTGGCTGTGGGAGTTCCCGACGGTGAGCATGGGCCTCGGCCCGCTCTCGGCCATCTACCAGGCCCGCTTCAACCGCTACCTGACGGCCCGCGGCATCAAGGACGTCTCGCAGTCGCACGTCTGGGCGTTCCTCGGCGACGGCGAGATGGACGAGCCGGAGTCCACGGCCGCCCTCGCACTCGCCTCCCGTGAGGGTCTCGACAACCTCACCTTCGTCATCAACTGCAACCTGCAGCGCCTCGACGGCCCGGTGCGCGCGAACTTCAAGATCGTGCAGGAGCTGGAGGCCCAGTTCCGCGGCGCCGGCTGGAACGTCGTCAAGTCGCTGTGGGGCACCGCCTGGGACGAGCTGTTCGCGCTCGACACCACCGGTGCGCTGGTACGGCGGCTGCGCGAGGTACCGGACGCGCAGGTGCAGACGTACCAGACCCGCGACGCCGCCTACATCCGCGCCGACTTCTTCGGCAAGGACCCGGCGCTCGCCGAGATCGCGAAGCTGCTGAGCGACGACAAGATCCTGGAGTGCTTCCACCTCTCGCGCGGCGGTCACGAGGCGCGCAAGGTGTACGCCGCGTACAAGGCCGCCGTCGAGCACAAGGGCGCGCCGACCGTGATCCTGGCCCAGACGGTCAAGGGCTTCACCCTCGGCGAGGGCTTCGCGTCGAAGAACGCCAACCACCAGATGAAGAAGCTGACGGTGGACGAGTTCAAGGTGATGCGGGACCTGCTGGAGCTGCCGATCCCGGACAGCGCCTTCGTCGACGGCAAGGTGCCCTACGGCCACCCCGGCGCCGACTCCCCCGAGGTCCGCTACCTCCAGGAGCGGCGCGCCGCCCTCGGCGGTCCGGCCCCGGCCCGCCGTACGCACGCCCTCGCGCCGCTGCCCGCCCCCGCCGACAAGGCGTTCGCCGCGTTCGACAAGGGCTCCGGCTCGCAGAACGTGGCGACCACCATGGCCTTCGTCCGGCTCGTCAAGGACCTGGTCCGCGACAAGGAGACCGGGAAGCGCTGGGTGCCGATCGTCCCCGACGAGGCGCGCACCTTCGGCATGGAGAGCCTGTTCCCGTCGCTGGGCATCTACTCGCCCAAGGGCCAGACGTACGAGCCGGTCGACCGCGACCAGCTGATGTACTACAAGGAGGCCAAGAACGGCCAGATCCTCAACGAGGGGATCACCGAGGCCGGTTCGATGGCCGACTTCATCGCCGCGTCCACCGCGTACGCGACGCACGGCGAGGCGATGATCCCGTTCTACATCTTCTACTCGATGTTCGGCTGGCAGCGGACCGCCGACCAGATGTGGCAGCTCGGCGACCAGCTCGGCCGCGGCTTCCTCGTCGGCGCGACGGCCGGCCGTACGACGCTGACCGGCGAGGGCCTCCAGCACGCCGACGGCCACTCCCCGGTGATCGCCGCGACCAACCCGGCGGCGCTGACGTACGACCCGGCGTTCGCCTACGAGGTGGCGGCGATCGTCAAGGACGGTCTGCGCCGGATGTACGGCGAGGCGGCACCGGGCGAGGACTCCAACGTCTTCTACTACCTGACCGTCTACAACGAGCCGATGCCGCAGCCCGCCAAGCCGGCCGGCCTCGGCATCGACGAGGGCATCGTCAAGGGCCTGTACCGCTTCAACACGGCGGAGTCCGCGGGCGTGACCGTCCCGGCCAACGCCCCGCGCATCCAGCTCCTCGGCTCCGGTACGGCGATCCACTGGACGCTGGCGGCGCAGCGGCTGCTCGCCGAGGAGTGGGGCGTGGCGGCCGACGTCTGGTCGGCGACGTCCTGGACGGAGCTGCGCCGGGACGCGCTGGAGGCCGACGCGGCCCTGCTGCGCGGCGAGGAGCGGGTGCCGTTCGTCCGCCAGGCGCTGCAGGGCGCCGAGGGCCCGGTGCTGGCCGTGTCCGACTACATGCGCCAGGTCCCGGACCAGATCGCGCAGTGGGTGGAGCAGGACTGGTCCTCGCTGGGCGCGGACGGCTTCGGCCTCTCCGACACCCGCGAGGCGGCCCGCCGCTACTTCGGCGTCGACGCCGAGTCGATCGTCGTCGCGGCCCTGGCCCAGCTGGCCCGCCGCGGCGAGATCAAGGCGACCGCGGTGAAGGAGGCCCGGGAGAAGTACGGGCTGTAGGAACGTCTGCGCGGCGGGCGGGAGGGCGGTTGCGCCTTCCCGCCCGCCGCTGTTCCGTTCGAGCCGCCGTCCCGCCGTTCCGCCGTTCCCCGGCCCGGGTCCCCGCCGCCGGTGTGTCCCGGCATCATGAGACGCATGCGTGCCGCGCGGCTCATCAAGATGGTGCTTCTGCTCCAGTCCCGGTCCGTCATGACCGCCGGTGAGCTGGCCGCGGAGCTGGAGGTGTCCGAGCGGACCGTGATGCGGGACGCGCAGGCGCTGTCGGAGGCGGGCGTGCCGGTGTACGCGGACCGGGGGCGGGCCGGCGGGTACCGGCTGGTCGGGGGGTACCGGACGCGGTTGACGGGGCTGGCGCGGAGCGAGGCCGAGGCGCTGTTCCTGAGCGGGGTGCCGGGTGCCCTGCGGGAGATGGGGCTGGAGGACGCCGCCAGTGCCGCCCGGCTGAAGGTGTCCGCCGCGCTGCTGCCCTCCCTGCGGGACGCGTCCCGCACCGCCGCGCAGCGCTTCCATCTCGACGCGCCCGGCTGGTTCACCGAGCCGGGGACCCCCGCCCTGCTGCCCGCCGTCGCCGACGCGGTGTGGGACGACCGGCGGGTGGTCGCGCGCTACCGGCGCGACGACATGGAGGTGCGGCGGGAGCTAGAGCCGTACGGCCTCGTGCTGAAGGCCGGTGTCTGGTACCTGTGCGCGCGGGTCGCGGAGGGCGACTCCTACCGGGTGTACCGGATCGACCGGTTCGCCTCCGTGGAGGCCGGCGAGGAGCGGTTCGCGCGGGACGAGGAGTTCGACCTGCCGGGGTTCTGGGAGCGGCGGGCGGAGCAGTTCGCGCGGTCGATCCTGCGGGCCGAGGCGGTGGTGCGGCTGTCGCCGGCCGGGGTGCGGAGGCTGCCGTACGCCGTCGATCCGGTGGCCGCGCGGCAGGCGGTCGCGGCGGCGGGGACCCCGGACGCGCGGGGGTGGGTGACGGTGACGCTCCCGGTGGAGAGCCTGGAGGTGGCGCACGGCCAGCTGACCGCGCTGGGACCGGAGGCCGAGGTGGTCGCGCCGCCGGAGCTGCGGGCGCGTCTCGCCGCGGACGCGGCCCGGCTGGCGGGTCTGTACACACGGCGGGGTGACGGCGGATAACAATCCGCACCACTCCGCGTGCGGCCCCGCCGCCCAGGCACGATGCTGGACCAGTGATGGACGAGACGGAGTTCTGGGAGCTGGTCGACGCCACGCGCGACGGCGCCGAGGGCGACCCCGAGGACCAGGCCGACCTGCTCGTGGAGCGGCTGCTCCAGCTGGACCCCGACATGGTCCTGGACTTCGCCCGTCACTTCGAGGCCCGCTACAACCGCGCGTACCGCTGGGACCTGTGGGGCGCCGCCTGGGTGCTCCTGGACGGGGCCAGCGACGACGCGTTCGACTTCTTCCGGTGCTGGCTGATCGGCCAGGGCCGGGAGGTCTACGAGGGCGCCGTGCACGACCCGGACTCGCTGGCGGAGCTGCTGGGCGACTTCGACGAGGAGATCGACGGCGACGGCGAGGAGCTGGGGTACGCGGCGGACGAGGCGTACGAGCAGCTCACCGGGACGGTGGCACCGGACCTGGGCATCGCCCCCGCGCCCTCCGAACCCGAGGGCGCCCCGGTCGACCTGGAGAACGAGCGGGCGCTCGCCGAGCGGTTCCCCAGACTCTGGGACCGCTTCAAGGAGTGACGGTCCGCACGGGGGCGCGGACTAGGCAGCCGCGCGCCTGCGGGTGACGTCGGACGGGATGTAGGCCTGCGTCCGCTCGGCCTTGACCGCGTGGTGCATCGGCGCCGCGTTGGCCTGGTCGAGGGCGGACGCGGTGACCGCGGCCGGGCCGAGGACGACCGTCGCGACCGCGCAGACCACGGCCCACGGCCCCCGGGACGACCTGACCCGACCGGCCTTCTCGGTGCTCTCCGCACGGGCTTCGGTACGACTGCTGTTCATGATCCCCACCTCCAGTCGGCTGCTTACGTCCATGACGGTAGGACGCGGGGATCTGAGCAGCCTGCGTGCCGCCTATGGCGTTCCTGTGGACGCCCCGACGGGCGTCCTCGAGGGGGCCGCGGGTGTCCTCGGAGCCACCGGTGTCTTCGACGCGGTCTTCGATGCGGTCCCCGACGGTGCCGCCGCCGTGCCCGTGCCCGTGGCCGCCGGGAGCCTGCCCTGGAGCCGGGCGGCCGCCTCCCTGATGCCGGGGAGGCGGGCGGTGAGGGCGGCGCCGGGGCAGTTGGTCATGTAGCCGTCCCGGTGGCCGGCGACGGCGGGCAGCGCGACGGCGGTGCCCTTCTCGTAGCGGCTGAGGCCGTTGCTGGAGACCAGGCGGGTGCCGGCGCGCGGGTCGACGTCGGCCAGGCCGAGCTTCCAGGCGGCGACCGCGGCGATCGCGTCGGTCATGGCACGCGGCACGGGGATCCCGGCGGTGAAGGTGCCGAGGGCGGCGATGCCGGCGGTGCGGTGGTTGAAGCCCTGGGTGTGGGCGCCGGTGACGGGCCGGTCGGCGCCGCCCGCGCGGCCCTCGTAGATGGTGCCGCAGCGGTCGACGAGGAAGTTGTAGCCGATGTCGTCCCAGTCGCGGTCGCCGGTCTGGCCGGTGTAGAGGCGGCGGATGATCTCGGGGGCCTGGGCGCAGTCGTAGCCGTTGGGCGAGTCGGTGTGGTGCACGAAGACGGCGACGACCTTGTCGTCGTAGCGCGGCGGCGGCTGGCTGCGGCGGACGGTGGCGTCCAGCCAGACCGAGCGCGGCACGATGCGCGGCCGGGGTGCCCGGTAGCGGGTGGCGGGGCTGGCGGGCGCGGGCGCGGCCAGGTGGATCGCGACGGGGCGGTCGACGCCCTGGGCGCACAGCACGAGGGCGACGGCGGCGGCGAGGCCGGGCAGGCAGCCGAGCAGCGCCAGGAGGGTGATCCCGGTGCGCTGTCCCGTTCTGGGGAAGACACGCATGGCACCCACTCTCGGGTCGGCCGGACGGGCCCGCGATGTGTGCTGTGCCACCTGGTGGAACCATCGTCCCGGTCCGGGGCGTTTCAGTGGGTACACGCACGCGTGGCCGGTTCCGGTGGCCCCGCGCGCGTGAACTGATCACTGGACCTGTCCCGGCCGTATTAAGGGCACCGAGAGAAAGGCGGCTCCGTGGACCTGCTCGACCTGGTGCTCGTACTGGTGGTCCTCGTCTACGCGGCGTCCGGCTACCGGCGCGGGCTGGTGGCCGGCTGCGTGTCGCTGGCCGGGTTCGTCGGCGGCGCGGTGGTCGGCGTCTGGGTGCTGCCGTGGGTGATGGAACTGGTCACGCGGGGCACGGCGACGGCGACGGTGGTCGCGGTGCTGACCGTGCTGGTGCCGGCGGTGGTCGGGCACGAGCTGGCGGGGCGGCTGGCCCTGCGGCTCCGCCGCGAGCTGGACCGGGGGCCGCTGAGGGTGGCCGACGGGATCGGCGGTGCGGTCGCCAACTCGGTGGCGGTGCTGATCGTGGCCTGGGTCGCGGCGAGCGTGCTGGCCGCGTCCTCGTCGCCCGTGGTGACCACGGCGATCCGGGACTCGAAGCTGCTCGGCGCGGTGCAGAACACCATGCCGGCCACCACCCCGGCCTGGTTCTCGCGGGCCACCTCCGCGCTCACCGAGGCGGGTTTCCCCCAGGTCTTCAACCCGTTCGAGAACGAGTCGACGGCGCGGGTCGCCAAGCCGACGGGGGACAACGTGACGGCGGCCGCCACCAGCGCGGCCAAGCGCAGCACGGTCAAGATCGAGGGTTCCTCCGGCACCCAGGGCCGCGAGGGCAGCGGGTTCGTGTTCGCGCCGGAGCACGTGATGACCAACGCGCACGTGGTGGCCGGCATCGACAACCCGAGCGTGCGGATCGGCGGGGTCGGTCCGGTGTACGACGCGGAGGTCGTGCTCTTCGACCCGGACCGGGACGTGGCGGTGCTGTACGTGCCGCAGCTGCGGGCGCCGGTGCTGCGGTTCGACACCGGCGCGGCGCGCGGCGACTCGGCGGTGGTGGCCGGTTATCCGCAGGACGGCGACCTGAACCTCCAGGCGGCCACGGTGGCGAACAAGGTGCGGGCCACCGGGCAGAACATCTACAGCGACGCCACCGTGACCCGGGAGATCTACTCGATCCGCTCCACGGTCCGCCCGGGCAACTCCGGCGGCCCGCTGCTGACCACCGGCGGCAAGGTGTACGGCGTGGTGTTCGCCCGCTCCACGTCCGACGGCGAGACGGGGTACGTGCTGACCGCCGACGAGGTGGCCAAGGACGCCGCGCGCGGGGCGGGGGCCACCTCGCCGGTGGACACCGGTGAGCTGATCACGTCCTGACGGTCACAGCTCCCGGCCCATGATCACGTCGTCGACGTACTCGCCCTCCAGCAGGAACTCCCCGGGCAGCACGCCCTCGACGGCGAAGCCCTCCGACTCGTAGAGCCGGCGGGCCGGGGTGTTGTGGCCGAGGACGCCGAGCCGGATCCGGCGGGCGCCGCGGCGCCGGGCCTCCTCCATGACGGCCCGCAGCAGCGCCCGGGCGACGCCGCGGCCGCGGGCCTCCTCGGCGACGGCGAGGCCCTGGACCTGCCGGACGTGCGCGTTGGAGGCGATCTTGTAGGCGAGGCCGAGGCGGACGTATCCGACGATGCGCCGGTCGACCTCGGCGACCAGGGTGTCCTCGGGCGCGTGCCGCTCGCCGAAGAAGCCGTCGTACGGCGGCTGCGGCGCGGGCAGCACCGCGTGCAGGTACGACCAGGTGGCACGGTCGAGGGCGGCGAGCTCCTCGTCGTCGTCGGGCAGGGCGGTGCGTATGTACGGCTCTGGCATGCCGGACACCCTAAGGCGGGCCGCGCCGGGACCCCATCGGGTTTTCCGCCGTCCGTCCGGGCATGCTGGGGCGCATGGAACGTTCTCGTATCGCGGTGGCCGGTGCGTCCGGCCTCATCGGCAGCGCCCTGGTGCGGTCCCTGCGGGCGGACGGGCACGAGGTGGTGCGCCTGGTGCGGCGCGCGGCCCGGGACGCCGGCGAGGTCTGCTGGGACCCCGGCGGGCAGTACGTGGACACGGCCGGGCTGGCCGGCTGCGACGCCGTGGTGAACCTCGCCGGGGCCGGGATCGGCGACCGGCGCTGGACGGACGACTACAAGCGGGAGATCAGGGACAGCAGGGTGCTGGGCACCGCGGCGCTCGCGGAGGCCGTGGCGGCCCTTCCGGAGCCGCCACGGGTGTTCGTGAGCGGCAGCGCGATGGGCTTCTACGGCGACACCGGCGACCGGGCCGTGGACGAGGACGCGCCGCCCGGGGACGGCTTCCTGCCGTCGCTGTGCGTGGAGTGGGAGGAGGCGGCGGCCCCGGCGCAGGAGGCGGGGGTGCGGACGGTGTTCCCGCGCACGGGTCTGGTGGTGGCGCGGGACGGCGGGGCCTGGGGGCGGCTGTTCCCGCTCTTCCGGGCCGGGCTGGGCGGCCGGCTGGGCGACGGCGGCCAGTACTGGTCGTTCATCGCGCTGCACGACGAGGTGGCCGCGATCAGGTTCCTGATCGACACCGAGGGGCTGTCCGGGCCGTTCAACCTGACCGCGCCGCACCCCCTGACGAACCGTGAGATCACGGCGGCGATGGCCCGGGTGCTGCGCCGGCCGGCCCTCTTCCCGGTGCCCTCCCCGGTGCTCCGGACCGTGCTGGGCGAGATGGCCGGTGACGTCCTGGGCAGCCAACGGGTGGTGCCGAAGCGGCTGCTGGAGTCGGGGTTCACGTTCGCGTTCCCGGACATCGAGGACGCGATCCGCGCCGCCTGACAACCGCTGTGACCGCATGCGACCGTCGTGCGACCGTGCCCTGTTCATGCGCGACTGCCCTCGGCCGATCACCGCCTTAACCTCGACCCGAACTCGGGTATCCCTGGGACCGGTCGGGGGCATCACGTCTCCACCGGACGCGCAATCGAGGAGGGGCCTCGTGCATGAGCCCGCGTACCAGGCGGACGTCGTCATCGTGGGAGCCGGTATCGCCGGACTCTCCGCGGCTCATCGGCTGAACAGCGCAGGAGTAACGACCGCGGTCCTGGAGGCCGCCCCTTACACGGGCGGACGGATGTCGACCGAGAAGGTCGACGGCTTCCGGCTCGACCGGATCGGCCAGCTCCTGTCCACGTCCTACCCGGAGCTACGGCTCACACCGGGACTGGACGCCCTGGTTCTGCGCCGGTTCGCGCCCGGCGTGCTGCTGCATCGCGACGGGCGCAGGCACCGCGCCGGCGCCCCGGCGGGCGGCGGGAGCGCGAGGGGCGCACTGTATGCGGTGCGCGCCCTGGCAAGCGCCCCCAGGGGCCCGGCGGCGGCACCGACCCGGGCGAGCGCGCCGCTGGGCGGCGCGGTCGACCAGGCCCGCCTGGGCGCGGCGCTGGGCCGCCTCGCCGGTACGCCCGTCGAGCGCATCCTCGCCCGCCGCGAACTCCCCGCCGCGCAGGCCCTAGCGGAGCGCGGGGTGTCCGCCCGGACGATCGACGGCTTTCTGCGCCCCCTGCTCGCGGCGCTGCTCTGCGACCCGGAGCTGACGACGTCCAGCCGTTGCGCGGACCTCGCGCTGCGCTCCTTCGCGAGCGGACGCCTGTGCGTGCCGGAAGGGGGCGCCGAGGTCCTCCCGGACCTGCTCGCCCGCGCCCTGCCGCCCGGCACGGTGCACACCGGCGTCCGGGTCACCTCGGTCTCGACGACGTCCGTGACCACGGCCGAGCACGGCGAGATCCGCTGCCGGGCGGTGCTGCTGGCGACGGACGCGCGGGCCGCCGCCGAGCTGCTGCCGGGCCTGCGCGTGCCCGGCTTCCACCCGGTGACGGTGGTCCACCACACGACCGACGAACCGGCGACGCTCACGACCGGCACGTCGCTGCTGCTGGACGCCGACCGGGGCGGCCCCGTCGCGCACACCTGCGTCGTCAGCAACATCGACCCCGGCCGGGCGCCGCAGGGCCGCGCCCTGATCTCCTCGACGGTCCTCGGCGCACCGCCGTCGGACGTCGACACGGCGGTCCGCATGCACCTCGCCCGCCTCTACGGCACGTCGACGCGCCGCTGGGAGACCCTCGCGGTCCACCACACCCCCGAGGCGATCCCGGCGATGCGCCCCCCGCACGACCTCCGCCGCCCCGTCCGCCTCCTCGCCGGCCTCTACGTCTGCGGCGACCACCGCGACACCAGCACGGTCCAGGGAGCCCTCCACTCGGCCCACCGCGCCTCGGCCGCGATCCTGGCGGACCTGGGCGCGTCGGGCTCCATGCACTGCGCCGAACCCGTCCAGCGCAGGGCCGCGTAAGAGACCCGGGGGCGCGAGGAATCGCGCGACCGGCCACGACGGCGCGGCGCCGAACCGAGCACCGCCACCCGCAACAGCGGGTGGCGACCCCGGCCCGGCACCGCGATGCACACCGTCGTGGCCGGGCGCCGTCGCGGCGGAGCAGAGTGATGGGCGCCCCGCTCAGCTCAGCGCCGCGATCTTCTCGCGGTAGCCCTTGACCGGGGCCGCGTCCTTGTAGGGCTCCAGCCGGCGTTCGAAGTCCCTGACGTACTCGGTCGCGCGGACCGAGCGCATCTCCACGGCGGCGCCCGCCGCCTCCGCCCCGAGCGCGCACGCCTGGTCGAGTTCACCGAGGCCCAGGCGGGCGGTGGCGAGGACGACGCGGCAGAAGAGGCGGCTGCGGGCGTAAGAGGGCGCACGCAGTTGCAGCGAGCGCTCCGCGTGCTGCGCGGACGCCCGGAACTGCTGGAGGTCCCGGTGGCAGTGGCCGAACTCGTCGGCCAGCTGCGCCTCGTCGAAGAAGCGCGCCCAGTAGGGGACGTCGTCGCCGGGCCGGGCCGCCTCCAGGGCGCGTTCCGCGCGGACCAGCGCCCCCGTGCAGGCCCGCACCTCGCCGAGGACCCCGTGCGCGCGGGCCTCGGCCGCGTGCAGGAGCGCCTGCACGACCGGCGGGGCGCTGGTGCCCACCCCCTGCTGGGCCACGCGCGCGAGCTGCACCGCCTCCCGGCCGTGCCCGAGGTAGACGGCCTGGCGGCTCATGGTCACCAGGACGTAGGAGCCGTAGGCCCGGTCCCCCGCCGCCTGGGCGAGCCGCAGGGACTGCACGAAGTAGCGCTGGGCCAGACCGTGCGCCGCGATGTCGTACGACGTCCAGCCCGCGAGCCGGGTCAGGTCGGCGGCCGCGCCGAACAGCCTGCGCCCGGTCTGCTCCCCGTACGTGCCGCGCAGCATCGGCTCGCACTCGTGCTCCAGGTAGCGCACCAGCGCCTGGCGCGCGTGCCCGCCGCCGTACGCGTCGTCGAGCGTGCGGAAGAGTTCGCCGACGGAGCGGAGCGCGGCGATGTCGCCGCCGGAGACCTTCTGGCCCGGACCGCGTTCGGCCTGTCCGCGCGGGCGCCCCGGCACGGGCGGCACCTGCCGGGGCACGGCGGGCCGGGCCTGCGCCGGCACCCGGACCACCGGAGCCGCCGGGGCGGGTACGGCCGGTGCGGCCGGCTCGCCGCGGGCCACCCTGTCGTCGGCACGGCCGATCAGCCAGTCCCGGCTGGGCACCACGAGCCCGGCCGGGGTGAAGGCGATCTTGCGGAGTTCGGCGTGGCTGCCGGAGTCCTTGCGCCACAGCCCGCCGACGATGTCGACGGCCTCCTCGGGGGTGGCCGCGAACTCCAGCCCGGCGTACACCGGGGCGCACGCGTCCAGGCCGAGGTCCTGGGCGGTGAGCCGGCGGCCGAGGCGCCGGGTGAAGACCTCGGCGATCAGGGCCGGGGTGGTGCCCCGGGGCTGCTGGCCGCGGAGCCACCGGGTGACCGATGTCTTGTCGTATCTGAGATCCAGCCCGTGTTCGAGGCCCAGCTGGTCGACGCGACGGGCCAGACCCGCGTTGGAGAACCCCGCTTCGGCGATGAGCGCGGCGAGCTGGCGGTTGGGGGTGCGCTGCGCGGGTCGGTCGGTCATCTGGAGTGCGGTCTCCTGCCTTCTGGCTCAGCTCGGTGGCTTGTGCCCGGATTGCCGGTGAGCAGCCCTTTTGGCGCTCATGGACGGCGCGAATGTAGCGGAGAGTGAGCAGACCGTCGCATGCTTCGACGTTCATTCATCCGATCGTGTGAGGATTGGCCTCGGGGCTGACGCGGGACGGGCGGACGTACAGTGGCTTGGGCGCGTTACGTGCCTGACGCTCTTTTCGCCGAGGGAGGCGCTTGCCGTGAGCGAGTTGCGGTTCGTCCGGATGGGGTTCGGCACGGACGCCGTCGAGTACCGGGAGGCGTGGGACGAGCAGCGCCGGGTGCACGCGGCGCGCTTCGCCGACGAGGTGCCCGACACCGTGCTGCTGCTCGAACACCCCCCGGTGTACACGGCAGGACGCCGCACCGCGGACAGCGAACGCCCCCTCGACGGCACCCCGGTCGTCGACGTCGACCGCGGCGGCAAGATCACCTGGCACGGCCCGGGCCAGTTGGTGGGCTACCCGATCCAGAAGCTCCCCCGCCCGGTGGACGTGGTCGCGCACGTGCGCCGCCTGGAGGAGGCGCTGATCCGGGTCTGCGCCGAGTTCGGCGTGGCGACCACCCGGGTCGAGGGGCGCAGCGGGGTCTGGGTGCTCGGCGACCCGGTCGAACAGCGGCCGGCGCTCGGCGGACTGTCCCTGGACCTCGATCCGCGCCTGCACGACGAGGAGTTCGACCCGCGGCTGAACGGCCCGGAGTACGCGCCCTCCAACGCCGGCCAGCGCCGCGAGGACCGCAAGATCGCCGCGATCGGCATCCGCGTGGCCAAGGGCGTCACCATGCACGGCTTCGCCCTCAACGTGAACCCGGACAACAAGTGGTTCGACCGCATCATCCCGTGCGGCATCCGGGACGCCGGCGTCGCCTCGCTCGCGGCCGAGCTCGGCCGCGACGTGACCGTCGCGGAGGTGCTGCCGGTGGTGGAACGGCACCTGACGGACGTACTGGAGAACGCGGAACCGCACCCGAGGGTGATCGAGAAGACACCGGCGGCCTGACCACGCCCGCCGGGCATTCGAATCCACGGGCGTACGCTGGAGCACGCCGAAGAATCAATCGCTAGGGAGCCGGTCGTGTCCGCAGTCTCACCCGACGGACGCAAGATGCTGCGCCTGGAGGTCCGCAACAGCCAGACCCCCATCGAGCGCAAGCCCGAGTGGATCAAGACCCGGGCGAAAATGGGCCCCGAGTACACCAAGATGCAGAACCTCGTGAAGAGCGAGGGCCTGCACACGGTCTGCCAGGAAGCCGGCTGCCCGAACATCTACGAGTGCTGGGAGGACCGCGAGGCGACCTTCCTCATCGGCGGCGACCAGTGCACCCGGCGCTGCGACTTCTGCCAGATCGACACCGGCAAGCCCGAGGCGCTGGACCGCGACGAGCCGCGCCGCGTCGGCGAGTCCGTGGTCACCATGGACCTGAACTACGCCACCATCACCGGCGTCGCCCGCGACGACCTGGAGGACGGCGGCGCCTGGCTGTACGCCGAGACGGTCCGCCAGATCCACCAGCAGACCGCGGAGCGCGAGGCCGGCCGCACCAAGGTCGAGCTGCTGGCCCCCGACTTCAACGCCGTGCCGGAGCTGCTGCGCGAGGTGTTCGAGTCCCGCCCCGAGGTCTTCGCGCACAACGTCGAGACGGTCCCCCGGATCTTCAAGCGGATCCGCCCCGGCTTCCGCTACGAGCGCTCCCTGAAGGTCATCACCGAGGCCCGCGACTTCGGCCTGGTCACCAAGTCCAACCTCATCCTCGGCATGGGCGAGACCCGCGAGGAGGTCAGCGACGCGCTGCGGCAGCTGCACGAGGCGGGCTGCGAGCTGGTCACCATCACGCAGTACCTGCGCCCGAGCGTCCGGCACCACCCCGTGGAGCGCTGGGTCAAGCCGCAGGAGTTCGTGGAGCTGAAGGAGGAGGCCGAGCAGATCGGCTTCTCCGGTGTGATGTCCGGGCCGCTGGTCCGCTCCTCCTACCGGGCCGGGCGGCTCTACCAGATGGCCGTCGAGAAGCGCGGCGCGTTCGTCGCGGTGCAGGCGGTCTGACGGCTTCGGCCGACGCACGTGTGAATTCACGCACAAGACGCTACTGGCCAGTAATGACCGAATGGGCGCGGTCCTGACCGTCCTCGCTGATGAGGACGTATGTCAGGGCCGCGTTCGGGTTCCGGACCTGTGCGTCAAGGTTTCATGGGCGTTTGACCGGTCGGTCACGCCCTGGTAACACCAGACAGTGACCCTGGTATCACCGCACTTCCACCCACTTCGAGGGGGGACCATCACCATGCAGGCCGCGCCCGTTCGCGCCACCGCCATCCCGTCCTTCACCGACGCGCTGCGCGCCGTCGAGTCGCTCCTGATGAGCGGCGGCCAGCGCACCGCACGCCAGAACGCCTGGACCTCCGTGCTGGAGGACCGCCGTCGCGCCAAGGACCGGGTCGAGGCGCAGCACTTCCTGGAGCAGGCCGCCGGCCGCTCGGCCGCCGGCCGCTCCTGACGCCCCCTTCCGCGCCCTCCCCGGGCCTTCCCGGGGCACTGCCGTCGTCCGCACTCCCGGGGACACGTAGACTTCGGGGCATGGCGAGGAAGGAACCCGCAGCGGACGCTGCGAATGCCGGGCGACTGAAGCAGATCGCCCTCACGTACAAGATGACCCGCAAGGCCGACAAGGTGATCGGTCTTGTACTCGCGGCTGTCGGTCTCGGCACCCTCGCGGTCTTCCTCGTGATCGGCTTCTTGATCGGCCACCCCGTTTACCTGGGCATCCTGGGCCTGCTGCTCGGCGTCCTGGCGACGGCGATCGTCTTCGGCCGGCGTGCCGAGAAGGCGGCCTTCGGCCAGATGGAGGGCCAGCCGGGCGCCGCTGCCGCCGTTCTGGACAACATCGGCCGGGGCTGGACGACCACTCCGGCGGTGGCGATGAACCGCAGCCAGGACGTGGTGCACCGGGCGGTCGGCAAGGCCGGCATCGTGCTGGTCGCCGAGGGCAACCCGAACCGGGTGAAGACCCTGCTGGCCGCCGAGAAGAAGAAGATGGCCCGGATCGTGGCCGATGTGCCGGTGCACGACGTGATCGTGGGCACGGGCGAGGGCCAGGTCGAGCTGAAGAAGCTGCGGACGACGATGCTGAAGTTCCCGCGCGTGCTCACCGGTCCCCAGGTGACGACGACCAACGACCGGCTGCGGGCCATGGGGGACCTGATGTCCAACATGCCGCTGCCGAAGGGACCGATGCCGAAGGGCATGCGGATGCCCAAGGGCGGGCCTCGGGGGCGGTAGGACCCACCGGCAGGACGCCTACGACATCAGGCGCGGCGGTCGCTCGGCGACCGCCGCGCCCTCGTCGTTTCCCGCGCCCCTGCGGGGCGCTTCACAGGGCCCGGAACTGGGGGCCGTAGGTGCCCGGGGCGTTCGGGAGCGGGGTCTCCATGAGCTGGAGCGCCGGGTCCTCCAGGGACCTCATCGCGCGCACCGCCGTGCCGAGGCTGCGGGGGCCGCCGCCGCCCCAGGCCGCGTCCAGGGCGTTCAGCACGTCGGTGTAGGCGGTGTCGAACCGGCTCAGGAGGCGCTGGACGTCCTCCGCCGGGTGCGGCCGGCCGCCCGCCGGGACGCGGGCCATCGGGCGGGTGTCGGGGAACGGGACCGGGGTGCCGGTGAAGTGCCAGCCGTCGGCCGCCTGGCGCAACTGGCGGCCGTGGTAGATCTCGGCGAAGGCGTAGTAGTGGGCCGGGTGGTCGTTCTCGAAGGTGTCGGCCGGGGAGCCGGCCGTGCCCTCGCCCTGCTCCCTGATGATCTCGATCGAGCGTTCCACGTCGTCCAGGCCGGTCGCCGGCCGCAGTTCGTCGGTGCCGATGGTGTCGGAGAGCTGGCCGTCCGCCGACAGGTCCGGGGCCGTGCGGCGGAACGCCCCCAGCAGGTCGCCGTAGAAGTCGCCGATGCCGGGTGCGGGGTGGTCGTCGCGGGCCAGGGGGTCGTCGGGGGCCTCGATGGCCATCATCACGTCGCGTACGAAGTCCCGGGTCAGGCCGGAGAGGTAGACCTCCAGGCCGGGGCGGACGCCGCCGGGCAGCGGGCCGGGGTAGCGCGGCGCGGCCGCCCTGACGCGCGGGCGGCCGCCCACCGCGACCAGCAGGTTGCAGACCACGCCCAGGTGGTACATCTCGTCGCCGACGACGCGCTGGATCAGCCGCGCGGCCGCGCCGCCGCGGTCCCTGACGGACCACCAGGCGCACAGGTAGGGCGGGATGGTGGAGAGCTCCAGCGCCACGGCCACCTGGAGGGCCGCCCGGAGCCAGTCGACCCCGCGGGCGGGCTCGGGCACGTCGAGCAGACGCGCCACGGCGCCGCGGCCGGCACGCTCGGCCCGGACGACGCGGTCGGGCGCACCGCCGCCCGGCGGCACGGGAGCGGCGCCCGCCGCCAGGGCCGCGGCCGAGGCCAGCACGCTTCTGCGGCCGACCGAGCCGTCCGGTTCGGTCCGCACACCCACCACGCCAGCCGCACCCGCCGCACCCCCGGAACCCGCCCCGCCCACCACACCAGCAGCACCCACCGCACCCTCGGAGCCCGCCGCACCCGCTGCCTCTGCCGCGCCCGTCGCACCCGTCGTAGCCGTCACTTCGTCTCCGTTCCCGGCCGGTCAACAGCTCGCGAAGCTAACAGCCGGGAGCCCCGTTCCGGGGGTGGCCGGGCCCTCGGCCGGCGACGGCCCGGATGACACGCCGCCGAACGGAGCATCCAGGCGGTTATCGGGTCATCCGCTCCTAGCCTTCCCCATGTGACAAAACGCCATATCACATACCTCGCGTGCAGCGCCGCCCTGTGCGGCTCCCTCCTCGGCGCCGCCCCGGCGTCCGCCGCCCACCGCATCCACTGGGTGCACCCTGGCCAGTCGATCCAGAAGGCCGTGGACGCCGCCCGGCCCGGCGACACCGTGCTCGTACTGGCCGGCACCTACCGCGAGAGCGTCAAGGTGACGACGCCGGGTCTCACCCTGCGCGGGGTGGGCCCGCAGACCGTGCTCCAGCCGGCCGCGAAGACCAAGGGCGGCATGAAGGGCGGCATGAAGGCCGCCGAGAAGTCCTGCGCCGAGATGGGCAACGGCATCTGCGTCGTCGGCACCAAGAAGCAGCCCGTCGAGGACGTCACCATCGCCCGTATGACCGTCACCGGGTTCTCCCGGATCGGCGTCATGGCGGTGGGCGCGGCCGACCTGAACGTGCACGGCGTGGCCGCCGTGAAGAACGGGCAGTGGGGCCTCGCCGAGGAGCGGTCGGTGCGCAGCACCTACCGGAACAACGTCGCCCGGAACAACGGTGACGCGGGACTGTTCCTCGCCAACTCCGTCACCACGGAGAAGGGCGCCGTCGACACCCACGGCACGGTGGTCGAGCACAACCTGCTGGAGGGCAACCGGATCGGCGTCACCGTCCGCCGGCTGCGCAACCTGACCGTCGCGGACAACTCGGTCACCGGCAACTGCGCGGGCGTGTTCGTCGTGGGCGACGAGAACAAGCCCAAGGCGGGCAACATCACGGTCTCCGGCAACCAGGTCGTGAAGAACAACAAGTACTGCCCGAAGACCGCCCGGCTGGCCTTCCTCCAGGGCTCCGGCATCGTGCTGACGGGCACCGAGAACACCCTGGTCACCCGGAACCTGGTCACCGGCAACTCCGGCAGGTCCCCGCTGTCGGGCGGTGTCGTGATCTTCAAGAGCTTCGTGGGCGCCACCAGCGACAAGAACCAGATCACCGGCAACAGCCTGTCGGAGAACAGCCCCGCCGACCTGGTCAACCAGGAAGCCACCAAGCACGGCAACGCCTTCAAGGGCAACACCTGCAAGAAGTCCAAGCCCGCGGGTCTGTGCTGACCGGTCGGCCGTACGACACCCCCACAAGGAAGGAAGGCGGCACATGACCGCACCAGCACGCGACCTCTCCGCGCCGGCGAAGGAGCTGTCGAAGGAGGACGCTCCGCCGCCGTCGATGCGGCTGCGCGAGCTCGTGTTCGGGGCGGCCTGTGCCGCCGCCGTCCGCGCGGCCGCCCGGCTGCGCGTCGCCGACGCCCTCGGCGACGCCCCGCTGACCGTGGAGAGCCTGGCGGCCGCGGTGAGGACGGACCCGAAGCCGCTGCGGCGGCTGCTGCGCGCCCTGTCCTGCTACGGCGTCTTCGCCGAGCGCCCGGACGGGACGTTCGCCCACACCGAGACCTCCCGGCTGCTGCGCGAGGACGACCCGCACAGCCTGCGCTACATCGCCCTGTGGTGCACCGAGCCGTGGACCTGGGACGCCTGGCCGAAGCTCGACGAGGCCGTGCGCACCGGCCGCAACGTCGTCGAGGACCTCTACGGCAAGGAGTTCTTCGCCTACCTGAACGAGGACGCGCCGGAGTCGGCGGACGTCTTCAACCGGGCGATGACCACCTCCAGCGAGCAGTCGGCCCGCGAGGTCGCCGCGCTGCTCGACCTGTCCGGCAGCCGGTCGGTCGCCGACCTCGGCGGCGGGCAGGGGCACGTGGTGGCCAGCCTGCTGGACAAGTACCCGGCGATGCGGGGCTACCTGCTGGATCTGCCGAAGGTGGTGGAGAAGGCGCTGCCCCGGCTGCGCGAGGGCGGTGATCTCGCGGACAGGGCGCGGATCGTGCCGGGTGACATCCGTGAGTCGGTGCCGGTCGACGCGGACGCCTACATCATCAAGAACATCCTGGAGTGGGACGACGAGTCCACCGCGCGGCTGCTCGCCAACGTGGTGGCGGCGGGCGGTCCCGGGGCCCGGGTCGTGGTCATCGAGAACCTGGTCGACGACAGCCCGTCGATGCGGTTCAGCACCGCGATGGACCTGCTGCTGCTCCTGAACGTCGGCGGTGCCAAGCACACCACCGACAGCATGGTGCGCCGGCTGACCGAGGCGGGGCTGACGGTCGGCGACGTCCGTCCGGTCAACCCGTACCTGCACGCCTTCGAGTGCACGGTGAGCGGCTGATCCGCCGCTCCCCCGCACACGCCGGTGCCGGGCCCGCGTCGTACGCGGGTCCGGCACCGTTGGCTGGACGGCGGGTCAGGCGCCGCCGTCGCGCTCCCAGAGGTAGAAGCGCTGTGCCATCGCGTCCTTCGGGGAGCGCCAGGTCTGCGGGTCGTACGCGCTGACGTACGCCGTGAGACGGTCGCTGACGTCCCTGAAGTCGGGGTGCGAGGTGACCTTGGCGATGGCCGGTCCCGGCTCGCGCTCGGACTCGATGAGGTGCATGTACACATCACCGAACTGGAAGAGGCTGCGCCGGACCACGCCGACGAGGTTCGGCAGCTCTCCCCGGTCGGACTCCGCGAACACCTTGGCGATGTCGGGTGCGGAGCCCGGGGCCATGCGGGCGACGATCAGGGCCTGGTGCACGGTGTCTCTCCTGTCGTACGGCTCGTGCGGCTCAGTCGGCCAGGGCCGGGTCGGGACGGCGGCCGGTGGCCGCCTTCTCGATCTTGTCCCGGATCAGGGCCATCTGGACCTTGGAGTTCCTGTTGATGTTGTCGGTCATCCACTCGTCGTCGACGGGGGCTTCCGGCTTCATCGCGAAGTCCTGGGTCCAGACCATGCGGGTGCCGGCCGGGACCTCCTCGTAGCGCCAGTGGATGTTCATGTGCGCGAAGGGGCCGGTCTCGACGCGGCGGGCCCGGACGCTGAGGTCCGCGCGGTCCGTCTCGCGCTCGGAGACCCAGCTCCACACCTTGCCGTTCTCGTCGGGGTGCATGGTCAGCCGGAAGGTGACCCGGTCGCCCTGCTCCTCCAGGATCTCGGCGCTGGCGTACTCGCTGAACAGCTGGGGCCAGTTGGCCACGTCGTTGGTCATGTCCCAGACCAGGTCGACGGGGGCGGCGATGGTGATCTCGTTCTGGGTGTGTCCGGTCATGTCAGGCTCCCGCGGGCATGGCGCTGTTGACGAGGTCGAGGAACTGGCGGGGCGTCTTGCACCGCTCGGCGTCGACCGGCATCGGCACGCCGTGCCGGTTCTCCAGCTCGCCGACGATGCCGAGCAGGCCGAGCGAGTCGACACCGAGGGCGTCGAAGCCGCTGTCGGCGCGCTCCTGGAGGTCGGCCGGGGCCACGGTGACGCCGGCGGCCTTCTTCATGAGTTCGGACAGTTCGTCCACGGTGATGCTCATAGGGACTCCTTCTGCTTCGCTGCTGGGCAGCTGGTGTGTTCGACTCACCCGGCCGCGCCGTGGCGCAGCACGAGTGCCGAGTTCGACCCCATGAGGCCCCGGCTGAGCACCAGCGCGGTGCGCGGCCGCGCGGCGCGGGCGCTGCCGGTCACGAGGTCGAGGTCGTGGCAGATGTCGAAGACGCCCGGGGTCGGCGGGATCAGCCCGTGTTCCATGGCGAGCACCGCGGCGGCGGTGTCGAGGACGGGGGCCGCGCAGTAGCCGCGGCCGATCCCGGTCTTGGGTGCGGTGACCGGCACGCGTCTGCCGTGCGCGCCGAGGACGTCGGTGATGGCCAGTGCCTCCGCCCGGTCGGCCTCCGGGACGCCGAGGGCGTCGGCGAAGACCACGTCGACCTCCTCCGGGGCGCAGCCGGCCTCGGCGAGGGCGCCGCGGATCGCCTGGGCGAGCCCGGCCCTGGACTCGGCCCAGCGGGAGGCCCCGGTGAAGGTCGACGCGTGGCCGTCGAGGGTGGCCCGCACCGGCAGTCCGCGCTCCCGGGCGGAGCCGGTGTCCTCCACGACGAGCATGGCGCCGCCCTCGGCCGGTACGAACCCGCAGGCCTGTTCGGTGAACGGGCGGTAGGCGCGGGCCGGGTCGGTCTCCCGGCTGAGCTCCTCGTAGCCGAGCTGGCAGACCACCGAGTAGGGAGCTATCGGCGCCTCGGTGGACCCGGCCACGATGACGTCCGTGCCGCGCCGCACCGCGCGGGCGGCGTGGGCGAGGGCGTCCAGGCCGCCGGCCTCGTCGGCGGCGACCACCGAGCAGGGTCCCTTGAAGCCGCGCCGGATGGAGATCTGGCCGGTGCTGGCCGCGTAGAACCAGGCGATGGACTGGTAGGGGCCGACGAACCGGCTGCCCTTGCCCCACAGCTGCTGGAGTTCGCGCTGGCCGAACTCGCCGCCGCCGGAGCCGGCCGCGGTGACCACGCCGACGTCGAACGGGGCGCCGTCGGTGTCGGCGCGGCCGAGCCGGGCGTCCTCCAGTGCCAGGTCGGCCGCGGCCATCGCGAAGTGCGTGAAGCGGTCGGTCTGGACGATGAGGCGTTCCTCGACGGCGGCCGCGGGGTCGAAGTCGCGGACCTCGCCGGCCACCTTCATGGGCAGGTGCTCGCAGCCCTCGCGGGTCACCTTGTCGAGGACGTTGCGGCCTTCCTGGACGGATTTCCAGAAGGTCTCGGTGCTGCTTCCGTTGGGCGCGACGACACCGATGCCGGTGACGGCCGCCCGCCGAGGTCGGGGTCCGCTCATCGTGTCCTTCCTCTCGGCCGGGTCAGGATCACCGCGGACTGGAAGCCTCCGAACCCGCTGCCGACGGAGAGGACGCCGTTCAGGGTCCGCTCGCGGGCGACGCGCGGCACGTAGTCGAGGTCGCACTCGGGGTCGGGGGTCTCGTAGTTCGCGGTGGGAGGGACGACCTGGTGGGCCAGGGCGAGCACGCAGGCCACGACCTCGATGGCGCCGATGGCACCGAGCGAGTGGCCCACCATGGACTTGATGGAGCTCATCGGCGTGCTGTACGCGTGCTGTCCGAGCGCCTTCTTGACGGCGGCGGTCTCGTGGCGGTCGTTCTGCCGGGTGCCGGAGCCGTGCGCGTTGACGTAGTCGATGGCGGTGGGGTCGAGGCGGGCGTGGTCGAGGGCGGTCTCGATGGCGCGGGCCATCTCCAGGCCCTCGCTGGTGAGGCCGGTCATGTGGTAGGCGTTGCCGAAGGTGGCGTAGCCGTCGAGCTGGCAGTAGATGTGCGCGCCGCGGGCCTTGGCGTGCTCCAGCTCCTCCAGGACGAGCACCGCGCCGCCCTCGCCCATGACGAACCCGTCGCGGCGGTTGTCGAAGGGGCGGGAGGCGTGCTCGGGGTCGTCGTTGTTCGGGGAGGTGGCCTTGATCGCGTCGAAGCAGGCCATGGTGATCGGGGAGATCGGGGAGTCCGAGGCGCCGGCGATGCAGATGTCGGCGCGGCCCTCCTGGACGGTGTGGAAGGCGTAGCCGACGGCGTCCAGGCCCGAGGTGCAGCCGGTGGAGACGGTCTGTACCGGACCCTGGGCGCCGAATCGTTCCGCCACCGCGGAGGCGAGGGTGCTCGGGGAGAACGCCCGGTGCAGCTGCGGCTGCGCCTGCCGGTGGTCCACGTCCCAGCGCTCACCCGCGCCGCTCACCAGGACGTAGTCGTGCTCCAGGCGGGTGGTGCCGCCCACGGCCGTGCCCAGGGAGACCCCGATCCGCCAGGGGTCCTCCCGGCCGAGGTCGAGACCGGAGTCCCGGACCGCCTCGTCGCCGGCGACGAGGGCGAACTGTATGTAGCGGTCCGCCCGCTCGATCTCCTCGGCGTCCAGGCCGTGGGCCGCCGGGTCGAAGTCGCACTCGGCGGCGATCCGCGACCTGAGGCTCGACGGGTCGAAGAAGGTGATGCCGCGCGTCGCGGTCCGGCCCGAGGCGAGCAGATCCCAGAACGCCGGTACGCCCACACCCCCCGGAGCCACGATGCCTATGCCCGTAACCGCCACGCGCCGGGTCACGACCGGACCTGCCCCACGGCGACGGCTTCCGTCTCCTCGGTGTCGACGTGCCCGAGCGCCGGGCGCGGGGCCAGCGGGCCGAGGTGGAACACCAGGCGCGCCTCGACGTCGCCGACGTTGCGGAAACGGTGCTTCATGTTGATCGGGATCATCAGCCCCTGCTCGGGCCGCAGCGGGTGCGGTTCGCCGTCCAGGTCGACCTCCAGCTCACCGCAGACGACGTACACGAACTCCTCGGAGTACGGGTGGTAGTGCTCGCCGATGCGGTCGCCCGGCTGCACGAGGGCCACCCCCATGAAACCGCTGGTGGAGCCCACCGTGGCGGGGGTGAGCATGGCGCGCAGGTCTCCGCCGCGCCGGGTGTTCTGCTCGACCTCGCTGAGGTCCACGATCTTCGGAATGGGCTGCATAGTTGCGTTCCTCCCTGGGTGTGATGCGGCGGTGGGGGTCAGGCGTCCGGCGAGCGGCGGTCGGTGACGAGCTGCATCCGCACCGCTTCGCCCTCCAGCAGCTCGGCGAGCGCGGGCGCCGGGGTGGCGTCCACGGCCGCGCCGGGCCGGTGGTCGAGCAGCCGTACGACGACGTCGTCGCGCTGGAAGATCGTGCTGCGCAGGACCGGGTTGGCCGGGTCCTCGGCCGCGGCCTCGTCGTGCTGGGCGAGCAGCTCCGCGAGCCGCATCCCGCGGTCGGGGCGGGCCGGGTAGCAGAGCGCGTGCCGCTCGCCCTCGGCCAGCTCGTCGGCGGTGACGTGGTGGACGGCCGGCAGCGCCGCCCGGGTGAAGAACACCCGTGCGGACTCGGGATCGTTGAGGTCCCGCTCCTGCTCCAGGTAGGGGTTGATGGCCTCCTCGACGGCCCGCACCTCGGGCTGCCGGGCGACGTGGCGCAGGGCGGCCAGCAGGTCGCCGCGCACCTCGATGGCGCGCACCACCCGGTTGCCGTGCATGAACAGGGAGGTGCGGCAGAGCCGGGTGGTGTCGTCGACCTTGGCCTCGGGCGAGGAGTAGTCCGCGAGGATCCGCGCGACCTTGGCCTCGCTGCCGGGCCGGACCGTGAAGGTGAGCGCGTGCCGGATCACTCCGTCGCCCATCCGGGGCGCGGCCTGCAGGGTGCGCTCGGCGTCCGCCGCCGGGCCGCCGGTCTCCCGTACGACGTGGAAGCGGAGCGAACGGGTGTCGCGGACGCAGTTGTGGAGCGGCTTGACCATCTCCACGTGCTCCTCGCTGTTCACCCAGGCGAGGAACGGCGGGGCGCTCTCCCACTCGCTGGTGATCAGCCACTGGGAGGGGTTCTCGATCGACTGGCAGAGCTGGTCACTCACATGGCCGGGCACCTGGGCGACCTGGTTGCACAGCTGCTCGTAGGCCTCCAGGAACTGCTGCTGCGCGCCGTCGTAGACGTCCACCAGCAGCACGACCCGGAGCCGGGAGCCGTCGAAGACGGACTGGGAGACCCGTTTCGACACCGGCCGGGTCAGCGTTTCCGAAACCTTTTCCGAGATCGTCGTCATGGTTGGCACATCTCCTTCGCGGGGGCAGCGGCGGGCCTTCGCCGATGACGCGGCGTCAGCGCTTCTTGATCCTGTGCCGGTCCCGTGGAGCGCGCGACTCGCGTGAACCAGGTGGGTGATTGAGCACGCGGAACCCCTCCGCAAGGGGCATGGAAGTTGCAACGCACCTGACGCACCAACATCCGCCCTGGAGTGCCCGATGCAGCAGAAAACCGATCACCAGGTCCCCGTCCTCGTCGTGGGCGGCTCGCTCGTGGGCCTGTCCATGTCCCTGTTCCTGGGCCGTCTCGGCGTCCGGCACCTGCTCGTCGAGAGACACTCCGGGACCTCGATCCACCCACGCGGCCGGGGCAACAACGTGCGCACGATGGAGCTGTTCCGGAAGGCCGGGATCGAGCCCGGCATCAAGGCGGCGGCCTCGCTCCTCGCGGACAACCACGGCATCCTCCAGACCCCGACGCTGGCCGGGGACGCCGGCGAATGGCTGTTCAAGGAGATCGACCCCGGAGGCGGACTCGCGCGGTTCAGTCCGACGGGCTGGTGCCTGTGCAGCCAGAACGACCTCGAACCGGTGCTCCGCCAGGCGGCCGGATCCGGCAGCGGGGAGCTGCGCTACTTCCACGAGATGGAGTCCTTCGAGCAGGACCCCGAAGGAGTGACGGCGTACGTCCGCGACCGTGACTCCGACCGGATGTACACCGTCCGCGCCGACTACCTCGTCGCCGCCGACGGCCCGCGCAGCCCGGTCCGCGGCCGGCTCGGCATCGGCCAGACCGGCCCGGGCGACCTGTTCGCCAACGTCAGCATCACCTTCCGCTCCAAGCTGCTGGCCGACACCGTCGGGGACCGCCGCTTCATCTGCTGCTACCTGACGGACCCGGAGGCCGACGGCGCCCTGCTCCCCGTCGACAACAAGGAGCGCTGGGTCTTCCACGCGCCCTGGCACCCCGAACGCGGCGAGACCCTCGACGAGTTCACCGAGGAGCGGCTCACCCGGCACATCCGGCGCGCGGTCGGCGTCCCCGACCTGGACGTCGAGATCACCGGCCGCGCGTCCTGGCGGGCGGCCGAGCGGGTCGCGGAACGGTACTCGTCCGGGCGGGTCTTCCTGGCCGGCGACTCCGCGCACGAGATGTCCCCGACCGGCGCCTTCGGCTCCAACACGGGCATCCAGGACGCCCACAACCTGGCCTGGAAGCTGGCGGCGGTGCTGGACGGCTGGGCCGGCCCGGGCCTGCTCGACTCCTACGACGCCGAGCGCCGGCCGGTCGCCCTCGCCACCAGCGCCCGCGCCTCCGCCCGCTCCGTGGAGCACAGCCACCCCGGCTTCGCTCCCGCGCCCGGCATCGGGTCCGGCAAGCGCGGCGGCATCCTCAACATCGTCCTCGGCTACCGGTACCCGAAGGGGGCGGTGCTGGGCGCGGACGTCGGCCGGCCGGTCGTACCCGACGGGATGGACCTGACGGGCGAGCCGGGCAGCCGCGCCCCCCACCTGTGGCTGCGCCGCGCGGGCGACCGTGTCTCCACGCTCGACCTGTACGAGCGCTCCCTGGTGCTGCTCAGCGGCGTGCGCTCGCCCTGGCACATGGCGGCCCGCCGGATCGCGGACACGGAGCGGGTGCGACTGGACGCGTACGGTATCGGCGCGGGCGGCGATCTCGCGTACGACACGGAGGGCGACGACTGGGCGACGGCGCACGGCACGACGGCTCAGGGCGCGGTGCTGGTACGGCCGGACGGTTTCGTGGCGTGGCGCGCGCAGGGCGCGGCGCAGGAGGACGCGGAGGCCGAGCTGCGGGAGGTACTGGGGCAGGTGCTGCGGACGAGGTGAGCGGGAGCGGGGACCGCGGAGCCCCTAAGGGGCGCGGGGAACTGCGCGACCGGCCCCCACCGGAGCCGCGCTCAGGCACGGACCTCCACGGTCTTCGCCAGCCGGTCGTGCAGTCCCCTGCCGTCCCGGTCCCAGACCAGGGCCGGGAGGGCGAGGCACAGCAGAACCGTGCGGGCCAGCGCGCGCAGCGGCTGGACCCGGCCGGTCCCGACGCCGACCACCCGCAGTCCGAACAGCCGCTTGCCGGGAGTGCAGCCGATCGTGCCCACGGTGAGGACGCCCAGGACGAAGAAGACGAGCAGCGCCCAGTTGCCGGTGGCGGGGGTGTAGCCGTCGGTGATCAGGCCGTATGCGATCAGGACGCACAGCCCCCAGTCCACGGCCAGCGCCCCGAGCCGCCTGCCGGGGCGGGCGACGGAGCCCGGCCCCTGCTCCGGCAGACCGAGCTGCTCGCCCCGGTACCCGAACTCCGCGCCCGCCTCTTCCATGGCCGCGCGGGGCCCGGAGAGCCACGATCCGATTGCTTGCCTGTTGTCCACCCGTCAAAGGTACTGCGCGGGTGTCCGCCCGGGTTCGGGCGGGGTGTCCGGGGGCTACGGTGGGACGAACCCGGTTAACTTCAGCGAAACAAATGGGTCACGCCCGAGAAATCACCCGTCCCTAGGGTCGAGAACAACGTGTGCCACCGCACTGGCCGCACGAACGAACTACCACCCCGGCACGGGAACGGTCGGGAGTAGGAGGAGCTGGATGTTCCAGAACGCCGACGAGGCCAAGAAGTTCATCGCGGACGAGGACGTCAAGTTCATCGACGTCCGTTTCTGCGACCTGCCGGGCGTCATGCAGCACTTCTCGCTGCCGGTCGGAGCGTTCGACCCGGACGAGGAGCTGGCCTTCGACGGCTCGTCGATCCGCGGCTTCCAGGCCATCCACGAGTCCGACATGGCGCTGCGCGCCGACCTGTCGACGGCCCGGGTCGACCCCTTCCGCCGTGACAAGACCCTCAACATCAACTTCTTCATCCACGACCCGATCACCGGTGAGCAGTACTCCCGTGACCCGCGGAACGTGGCGAAGAAGGCCGAGGCCTACCTCGCGTCCACCGGCATCGCCGACACCGCGTTCTTCGGCCCCGAGGCCGAGTTCTACGTGTTCGACAGCGTGCGCTTCGCGACCTCGGCGAACGAGAGCTTCTACCACATCGACTCCGAGGCGGGTGCCTGGAACACCGGCGCCCTGGAGAACAACCGCGGCTACAAGGTCCGCTACAAGGGCGGCTACTTCCCGGTCCCGCCGGTCGACCACTTCGCCGACCTGCGCGCCGAGATCTCCCTGGAGCTGGAGAAGTCCGGCCTCCAGGTCGAGCGCCAGCACCACGAGGTCGGCACCGCCGGCCAGGCCGAGATCAACTACAAGTTCAACACGCTGCTCGCCGCGGCCGACGACCTCCAGCTCTTCAAGTACATCGTGAAGAACGTCGCCTGGAAGAACGGCAAGACCGCGACCTTCATGCCGAAGCCGATCTTCGGTGACAACGGCTCGGGCATGCACGTCCACCAGTCGCTGTGGAGCAACGGCTCCCCGCTGTTCTACGACGAGGCCGGCTACGCGGGCCTGTCGGACATGGCCCGCTACTACATCGGCGGCATCCTCAAGCACGCCCCGTCGCTGCTGGCCTTCACCAACCCGACGGTGAACTCCTACCACCGTCTGGTCCCGGGCTTCGAGGCGCCGATCAACCTGGTGTACTCGCAGCGCAACCGCTCGGCCGCGATGCGTATCCCGATCACGGGTTCGAACCCGAAGGCCAAGCGGGTCGAGTTCCGCGCGCCCGACTCCTCCGGCAACCCGTACCTCGCCTTCTCGGCCCTGCTCCTCGCGGGTCTGGACGGCATCAAGAACAAGATCGAGCCGGCCGAGCCGATCGACAAGGACCTCTACGAGCTGGCTCCCGAGGAGCACGCGAACGTCGCCCAGGTCCCGACCTCGCTCCCGGCCGTCCTCGACTCCCTGGAGCGCGACCACGAGTTCCTGCTCGCCGGTGACGTCTTCACGCCCGACCTGATCGAGACGTGGATCGACCTCAAGCGCACCCAGGAGATCGCCCCGCTGGCCCTGCGCCCGCACCCGCACGAGTTCGAGCTGTACTTCGACGTGTGATATCGCCCCAGGTCAGAGCGGGTAACCGCTCCCCTGGGCCGTCTGTGGGCCGTCGGCCGTGCTCTTCCTCGCCGGAAGGGCACGGCCGACGGGCCGTTTCGGGCCCCGCCGTCACTGAGCTCAGCGCATCGGCTTCGCCAGGGAACGGGTCAACCGATGACGATCAACTCTCCGCGGATACCGCCTCGACCTACCGGAGACCGTATTCCTCGTCAGCGTGGCGGAAGTGGTGCCGCACAGTGGCGTCGTCGTCGAGTGCCACCCCTCTGCGGTGCGTTGACCCTTTCGGGTTGCGTTCGGGACGCCTGGGGTGACTGGTCTCGGCGCCAGGGGATGATCACCGCGGTCCGCGGCAGCCGGGCCGTGGCCGTGAGGTGGAGGAAGCATGACTCTGGGCACCGTCAAGTGGTTCAACTCGGAGAAGGGGTTCGGATTCATCACGCCGGAGGGTGGCGGACCTGATGTGTTCGTGCACTACTCGGAATTCCAGAGCAAATCCTTCCGGATTCTGGAAGAGAACCAGCGTGTCCAGTTCGAGATGGGCGAGGACGCCAAGGGCCCGCAGGCGACGAATGTGACCGTTGTCTAGGACTTGCGCGTCTGATCAGAACCAGGCCGCTCGCCCGTTCGATGCGTGATATCGCCCCAGGTCAGAGTGGGTTTCTGCTCCCCTGGGCCGTCTGTGGGCCGTCGGCCGTGCTCTTCCTCGCCGGAAGGGCACGGCCGACGGGCCGTTTCGGGCCCCGCCGTCGCTCGGCTCAGCGCATCGGCTGTGCCGGGGCCGGTGTCCGCATCCAGTACGCCGAGCGCGGCGTCGATGGCCCCAAGAGCTCGTAACAGGATCTTGTTGAGGTGCCCTGGCAGGGCGTGACCGATGTGACGATCTGACCGTTCCAGGTGGGTGTGACGACTCGGCCACGGATCGTGGATGACGACTTGTGGGCACTCATCGAGCCTCTGCTGCCACCCTGGCCGGAGCGGTCGCCGGGCCCGGAACCGGTGCCGGACCGACTGTGCCCGCAGGGCATCCTGTACGTCCTGCACCAAGACATCGCCTGGCGACTCCTGCCCCTGGAGCTGGGGTTCGGCTCCGGGCAGACCTGCCGGCGGCGCCTGGACCGCTGGCAGCAGGCCGGGGTGTTCGGCCGGCTGCCACCGCATCCTGCTCGGCGAACTGAACGCGGCCGGCGAACTCGGCTGGTCCCGCGCCTGTGTGGACGGCTCCCGCATCCGCGCGGAAAAGGGGGAGCCGACACCGGTCCTCCGCCGGTCGACCGCCGGAAAACGGGCAGCGAACACCACCTGATCTGCGACGGACGCGGCACCCCGCTCCACACCCTCACCACCGCTGCCGACGTCACCCAGACCCCCGCCCTCGTCGACGGCATCCTGCCCGTCGCCGGACGTACCGGCCACCCGCGCCGTATCGTGCGTGGGTACTGGCGTTCGAGACGGGGGCGGGATGTCGGGGCGGGACGACGACGAGGACCACGAGTTCGACCTGCGGTGGGCCGACCGGGCGGAGCACAAGGAGCCGTCCGCGCGGGCGCGGATGCTGGGCGCGCGCTGGCGGGAGAATCCGCCGGACCCGGCACCGTTCCGGGCCGACCCGGGGCCGGTGGAGCCACGCCGGTCCTCGTGGACCTCGGCGGCGATCGTGTTCGGCGGCGTGGCGGCGGCGATCCTGCTGCTGGGGTACCTGGGGACGCGGTAGCCGTGGCTGCGGCGCCGGCCCGGCCCACAGGGACCTTTTGCCGCCGCTAGGGACGTTCGGGGCCTCCTCATGGGGCCGGGCAGGTGCACACTGGACAGCGGGACGAGTGCCTGACTGCGGGGTGAGGCAAGATGCAGAACCGCTTCCGGAGCGATCGGCGACTGACCGTTCGTATGACGGTCACGCTTTTCCTGCTCGGGTTGTTGTACGTGGTCTTCGTGGCCGCGCTGATCGTGCTGCTGAAGTCGTGGCTGCTGGTCGTGGTCCTGGTGGGCGCCATGTTCGTGGCCCAGTTCTGGTTCTCGGACCGGATCGCGATGTACGCCATGCGCGGGCGGGTCGTGGAGCGGGAGGAGTATCCCGAGCTGCACGCGGTGGTGGACCGGCTGTGCGCCATCGCCGACATGCCGAAGCCGGTGGTCGCCGTGTCCGACATGGATATGCCGAACGCGTTCGCGACCGGCCGGAACCCCGATCACGCGGTGGTGTGCGTGACCACCGGCCTGCTGCGGCGGCTGGAGCCCGCCGAGCTGGAGGGCGTGCTCGCGCACGAGCTGTCGCACGTGGCGCACAAGGACGTCGCCGTGATCACGATCGCGTCCTTCCTGGGCGTGATCGCCGGGCTGATCGTGCGGTTCGCCTTCTACTCGCAGGTCCTGGGCGGGGGCCGGCGCGACCAGAACACGGCCGCCGTGTTCGCCGCCGTCATCGGGGTCTCCGCGGCCGTCTACGCGATCAGCTTCCTGCTGATCAGGGCGCTGTCCCGGTACCGGGAACTGGCCGCCGACCGCGCGGCCGCCCACCTGACCGGCCGGCCCTCCGCGCTCGCCTCCGCGCTGACCAAGGTGTCCGGTGACATCGCCCGGATCCCCACCAAGGACCTGCGCACCGCCCAGGCCTTCAACGCCTTCTACTTCACCCCGGCGACCGGCAGGGAACCCGGCATCGAGCGCTTCTTCTCCACCCATCCGCCCCTGGAGCAGCGCCTGGAGCAGCTGGGGCGGATCTCGGCGGAGCTCGGCGAGGCGGCGACGCCCGGGAAGGCCGGGTGAGCATGGGGTTCCTGGACATCCTGCTCGGCCGTACGAAGCCCGTCGCACCCGACCTCGACCAGCTGTTCGGGCTGCCGTCGGCGGCGGTGACCCTCCAGGCCGCGTCCGGGTTCACGCCGACCGGCGAGGGCGCGGTGTGCTTCGCCACCGTGGAGGGCGCGGCCTTCGAGCAGACCCACCGGGAGGTCCAGGCGCTGCTCGACGCGGACGCGGACCGCGCGGGCCCGCCGGTGGAGCTGCGGCAGGACGACTACGGGTACTCCTGGCTGGTCTCGCGCCGCACCCCCGACCAGCTCCCGCAACTGGTCAACGACCTGCACGCGGTGAACAGCTCGATGGAGGTGAACGGCTTCGGCCCGCAGTTGCTCTGCTCCCTGGCCGCCTTCGAGGACGAGCGCGGGCGCAGGCTCGCGCTCGTCTATCTCTACAAGCGGGGCACCTTCTACCCCTTCGCCCCGCGGTCCACGTCCGCACAGCGGCGGGACAGCGCGCTGGAGCTGCAGGTGAAGGCGGTGCTCGCGAACGACCTGCGGATCGAGCAGGACCTCAGCCGCTGGTTCCCGGTCTGGGGCGCCCCCGGCCTCTGACCGGCCGGGGAACGCCCGCCTACCTGCCCTTCTCGCGCTCCTGGCGCCGGAACTCCATGGGGCGCTCGCGGCGGTAGCGGCGCTCCCACTTGGCCTGCTGGTCACGGCGGTCGCGGTAGGCCTTGTAGTCGCCGGCGGCGCCCCCTCCCCCGCCGGACGAACCCCCGGACGAACCGCCCGACGAGCCGCCCTGCGAACCTCCCGAGGAGGTTGTCGACGACGAGTCCCGCCCGTACTGCACGTACAGGAAGAGCAGGGCGACGGCCGCGAGCCAGTAGTTGTGGTTGCCGAAACCGAGGATGACCAGGACGACGGTTCCGGAAAGGACGATGGTGCCCATGACGGGCCTCCGTGGCGTGGGTGTGTGAGCGGTCGACGGATCCGACGGCACGCGGGGGACGGGCGGCCGTCCGTCGGTGCGTAGCAGAGTAGCCCCGGGGCCCCCGGGTTCGGCCGAACCTGTGGAAAGCGGGGGCGGACGACTCCGCAACGTGCATCCAGCGTAGGGAGGCGGTCACTCGGCGTGCACCCCGTTTTCGGCGCGGGCCGGCAACGGCACACCGGGGCGGCGGAGCGACGGGACCGGCACCCGGCCCGGGAAATCCGCCCGCCGCTCTTCGAACCGCAGCGGCGACGTGAGGCCGGCGGTGTGGCGGGGGCACGGGGGCTGGGCTCAGCGCGGGGACGGGGACGGGGACGGGGAGTTCGTCCGGCGGATCCTCGCCCCCGGGGCGCCGGGCGCCGCGGGACGGCACCCGGCGCCCGCGGCTCACCGCGAGTAGCGCATGAACGCCCGCACCATGTGGCACGTCGTGTCCGACGGCGGATGGACTCCGATGCTGCGCGCCGTGCTCCGTATCGTCTCGTTGCGCGCCTGGTTGGGCAGGTAGACGCCGGAGTCGAGCAGGGCGATGGCGAGGCGCATGGCCTTGAGGCGGCGGTTGTGCGTGACGTACCAGTCGCGGGGCCGCCCGGCCGGCAGCGGGTGCTTCTCCGCCGGCTCGTAGGGCGAGTCGAGCACGACGGCACGCTTCGCGGTGGACTGGGTCGGCAACGGCTTCGGCTTCAGTGCGGCAGCGGGCACGGGCATCCTCCTGTCGCGGTCGGAGCGCCCCCGGACACTCCGGCGACCCTCTCGAACACTGCTTCCAGTGTACCGGCCCGCACCGACAGTAGGGCAGTCCGTAAATCGCCCAACACCGCAGCTGGAGAAGGGTTTTCCGGGCGTGACGGGAGGTGCCCGAGGGGTCCGGGCGACACCTCCGAAAAATCGAACAGAGACCTCGTGGGAGCGGCTCGCGTACGGTGGCCCGCATGGAGATCTGGATCAACCCGGCCTGCTCGAAGTGCCGCAGCGCGATCAGCCTGCTCGACGCCGAGGGGGCCGACTACACCGTCCGCCGGTACCTGGAGGACGTACCGACCGAGGGCGAGATCAGGGCCGTACTCGAACGGCTGGGTCTCGAACCGTGGGACATCACCCGCACCCAGGAGGCGGCCGCCAAGGAGCTGGGGCTGAAGACATGGGCGCGGGACGGGGGCGCGCGGGACCGCTGGATCACCGCCCTGGCCGAGCATCCCGGGCTCATCCAGCGGCCGATCATCACCGCGGACGACGGCACGGCACTGGTCGCCCGCACCGACGAGGCCGTACAGCAGGCGCTGTCCCGAAGCAAGAGCTGAACAGCGCTCACCTCGGATGTGACGCAGGTTACTTGAGCGACTCCCGTAACCGCTGAGTAACAGCGTTCGGTATCTCGTACATAGCGGCGTACGCTCCCCCACCTCTTCCAGGAGGCGCGCATGTCGCGTAGGAGAACCCTCAGCACGAGGAAGAAGATCGCGCTGCTCGTCGGCGCCGCGGCCGTGGCCGGCGGCGGGGCCTTCGCCCTGGCGACCAGCTCGAACGCCGCGCAGAGCCCGCAGAACGCGACGACGCTGTCGTCGGCCGCGGACTCGACCGTCTGCCAGGGGCTGGCCACGGCCCTCGGCAACAACGAGGAGTTCATCGCCGGGCAGCAGGCGAACCCGGACGCCCAGTCGGCGGCCCGGATCGCCAACCGGCAGGCGGTCATCGAGCAGATCAAGGTCCAGCAGAAGGCGTCCGGTTGCGTCGTCGGGGAGTCGGCTCAGGACTCCCAGGCGACGAGCGGGGCGCAGACGGGCCAGACCGGGCAGACGGGCCAGACGGGCCAGCAGACCGCGACGCCCTCGCAGAGCGCGGCCACCGGCGCCTCGGGCACCGGCGCGGGCACCGGCACCGCCGCCTCCGGGCAGCAGGTCTGCACGGGCTCGACCGTCACGCTCTCCGGCGAGGCCGGCGCCCCGGCGGCGTCCAGCAACCAGTTCCCGGCGGGGACCACGCTCAAGGTCACCAACCTGGACAACGACAAGTCCGTCACGGTGAAGGTCACCTCGGTCTCCGGAAGCTGCGTGCTGCTCAACAACGCGGCCTTCGAGGAGGTCCGGGAGCCCGGCAAGTTCCTGATCCGCCGCGCGTTGATCGAGAAGGTGGGGTGAGGCCATCGCCCTGACCTCCGGCCGGTGAGACAGCCGGCGAGGCGGTGGGCCGGCCCTCCGGGGCGGCCCCGCACCGCACACGTGTCACAGGTCCTGCCGCCCGCGGCCACGGGCGGCAGGACCGGCACGTTCCGGCCACGCGGCAGGACAGGAAGCGGACTCGGCACGGCCGCCGGCTTGCACGGAGGGGAAGCCGGCGGCCGTCCGAAATGGCCTCAGTACCCCGCCCACCGGGCCCTCACAACGTGAGTCGCACCACAAAACCACCAGGTAACACGGGGTTCACATTCGAGCAATGATCGGGAAATCGCCTGTTGACAGGCTCGCGCACAACAACAGCGGCGCCCCAGTGCCGTAGCGCCGCAGCACCCGCATGTGCGCCCGACCCACCCCGAAGGATGTGGCCCGTGACCTTCAAGGCTGAGTACATCTGGATCGACGGCACCGAGCCGACGGCCAAGCTGCGTTCGAAGACGAAGATCGTCGCGGGCGCCCCCGCCGGTCTCGACGCGCTGCCGATCTGGGGCTTCGACGGGTCCTCCACGAACCAGGCCGAGGGGCACTCCTCGGACCGTGTGCTGAAGCCGGTCTTCACCTGCCCGGACCCGATCCGCGGCGGCGACGACATCCTCGTCCTGTGCGAGGTCCTGGACATCGACATGACCCCGCACGCCTCCAACACGCGCGCCGCGCTGGTCGAGGTCGCGGAGAAGTTCGCCGCGCAGGAGCCGATCTTCGGCATCGAGCAGGAGTACACCTTCTTCGACGGCGCCCGCCCGCTGGGCTTCCCCGAGGGCGGCTTCCCGGCCCCCCAGGGCGGCTACTACTGCGGTGTCGGCGCCGACGAGATCTTCGGCCGCGAGATCGTCGAGGCGCACCTGGACAACTGCCTCAAGGCGGGTCTCGCGATCTCCGGCATCAACGCCGAGGTCATGCCCGGCCAGTGGGAGTTCCAGGTCGGCCCGGTCTCCCCGCTGGACGTCTCCGACCACCTGTGGATCGCCCGCTGGCTGCTCTACCGCACCGCCGAGGACTTCGGCGTCTCCGCCACCCTGGACCCCAAGCCGGTCAAGGGCGACTGGAACGGCGCCGGCGCGCACACCAACTTCTCCACCAAGGCGATGCGCGAGGGCTACGACGCGATCATCACCGCCTGCGAGTCGCTCGGTGAGGGCTCCAAGCCGCTCGACCACGTCAAGAACTACGGCGCCGGCATCGACGACCGCCTGACCGGTCTGCACGAGACCGCCCCGTGGAACGAGTACTCCTACGGCGTCTCCAACCGCGGTGCCTCGGTCCGCATCCCGTGGCAGGTGGAGAAGGACGGCAAGGGCTACATCGAGGACCGCCGCCCGAACGCCAACGTCGACCCGTACCTGGTGACGCGGCTGATCGTCGACACCTGCTGCTCCGCGCTGGAGAAGGCCGACCAGGTCTGATCCGCAGCAGGCTCCCCGGGGTTCCCCGGAAAGCCGGAGATCCCCGGAAAGGGGGCGTGCGCCGTTCGCGGCGGACGCCCCCTTTCCGTATGCCCGCGGCCGCGTTGTCGGCGGCGCGTGTCATGGTGGGCGGCGTGGAGATCGACGAGGTGCTCGCCGTCAACGCCTGGACGGAGAACGGGCAGACGTATGTGTGGAGTTCGCCGGACGAACTGCGGGAGGCGGTGCGGGGGCTGGGCGGGCCCGGGAACCGCTTCCTGGTCGTGCAGCGCGTCCCGGACCTGCCGAAGGTGTTCGCGCAGGTGTGGCACGAGGAGGGCGGCGACTACCGCCTGGAACACCGGCGCGGCGCGGACGAGTTCTCCGGTACGGACCTCACGGACCCGGAGCGGGTGGCGGACCTGGTCGTCGGCTGGGCCCGCGAGGAGGACGGCTGGGACGGCGGCACCGCCTGGGAGCCGGTCGCGACACCGCCGCGCGAGCAGGCCCCCGCGCTCGCGCCCGAGGTCGCGGCCCGCGCCGAGGAGCAGGTGCGCACGCTGCTCCGGGACGGGTACCTCGGGATCGAACGGCTCGTGAAGGAGACCGTGTACCTGATGGCGGACGCCGACGGGGACGGTGCGCCGCACCACTCCCCCGCGCGGCCGGCCGCTCCCGCGGGGGCGGTCTCCCCGGCGCAGGCGCGCGAGATCGTGGAGCGGCTCTGGACGGAGCGGGTGGCGGAGCAGCGGGCCTGGACCGGGCTCACCGACCCGGACCGGCTGACGCGGGCGTTCGCGGCCCTGCGCGGCCAAGGCGTCACCGCCCGCGAGGACTTCGCCTGCTGCCGGTCCTGCGGGATGACCGAGATAGGCGCCGAGGCCGAGGACGCGGGCACGACCCGGGGCTTCGTCTTCTTCCACCACCAGAGCACCCGCGCCGCCGCCGAGGGCCACGGGCTCACACTCCACTACGGCGGATTCGACGGCTCCGCCGGCACCACCACCGCCGTCGGCCGCGAGGTCGTCGCCGCGCTGACCTCGGCGGGCCTGTCCGCGCAGTGGGACGGCGACCCGGGCAGAGCGATCGAGGTCACCTCGCTGACCTGGCGCAAACGCCTGGTGGGGTGAGGGGCACGAGGCCGACGTCACGTCAGGGAAGCGTCCGAGCAGTGAGAGAAGGGTCCTGTTTCCGGGCTGTGTCTGCTTCAATGGGCGTATGGCCAGCTTCCAGAAGTACACCGCGACGGGTCGCCATGACCTGGAGCCGTTCTGGCCTTCCCGTCAGCACCACGACTTCGACCGGGTGTGTTGCCGCGCGATGAACGCGCGGGCCCTCTAAAGCCGTACACCCCGGCCTTCGGCCAGCGCGAAACACAGTACGTCTCCCCGGCGCGCCCGACCACGAATCGCGGCCGTCGTCCTCGACCGACGAACTCCTCGCGCGAAAGAGCTGACGTCTCATGGCGACCACTCGTTCTCTCTCCCCCGCCTCCGGCCTCGCCTCCTCCTCCCCCGCCCGGCACCGGCTGCGTGCCGTGGACCGGGACGAGGTCGTGGACATGGCGGACTTCCTGCCGCCGGGCGCCACCTGGCTGCCCGCCCCGCAGCACACCCTGCCCACCCTGCCGGGCCAGCCGCCGATGATCGGCTACCTGGTGCTGGTCCCGGCGGACCAGCAGCCGCCGTTCCTGCCGGTCGCGGTCCCGGACCGGCAGGACGCGGCCGACGAGCGGCCCCCCGCCACCACGGCCGCCGCGTCCCCGGTCGCCCCGAAGGCCGGGGAGCCGCTCGTCACCGTCGACACCGTGCAGCGCACCGCCCAGGTCGACGGGCGTGAACTCGACCTCACCTACCTGGAGTTCGAGCTCCTCGCCCATCTGGTGACGCACCCCAACCGGGTGCACACCCGCGACCAGCTGGTCACCACCGTCTGGGGCTACGGCCACGTCGGCGACGGCCGCACGGTCGACGTCCACGTCGCCCGGCTGCGCCGCAAGCTCGGCGTGGAGCACCGCAGGGCGATCCAGACCGTCCGCCGCGTCGGCTACAAGTACACCCCGCCGACCGGCCGCTGAACACTCCCCCGGGCCGCCGCCGGTCACCGCGGCACCGGCCCGGCCCGTCACCCCCTGGTGTACCCGGCACCGCCCCCTGACACGGGGGTCGGGCCGGTGACCGGTGAGCGCGCGGCCGGACGGACCGGGCGCCATGACGACGAACACGAACAACGGCGAGCACGGTCTCCCGGGCCAGGGTCCGGGAGACCGTGCTCGCCGCCGTGCGCGGGCCGGTGCCGGCCCTGGCGATCCTGCCGGTCCCGGCGCCGCGCTCCGCGCCGACCTCGGTCTCCTCGAACGCGGCGATCGCCGGACGGCTCGTCGTCACGGAACGGGCCATCGCCGAACACACCTCCCCCGTCTCCACCAAACCGGGTCCAGAGGTGCCGTACGACGACAACCGACGCGTCCCGGCGGTGCCGGCGCATCTCGGCCGCGACCGCTGATTTTCCCGAACTCGCCCTGCTCAAACGGCGGTTGTGCCCCAAGTCGGTAACAGAACTCTGATGAATTTATGAGACGGCTGAACACCACTGAGGCGGGCTGCGTATGAGAAGGCGCCGCTTCACTCCTGTCGGGCGCCTCGATGCTGCCCCGCCAAGGAAGTCAGAGGAGTTCCATGGGACGCAACACACGCAAACGCCGCTCGCCGCTGGCCGTCAAGGCCATAGCCGCATCGGCGGCCCTAGCGCTCGGTGGGGGCGGGCTGCTCTGGGCACAGATGAACGCTTCGGCGCACGAGTCCAACAACTCGGCCCAGAACTACACGAAGGCCGCTGCCGCCACGGTGGCGACGATCTCCTGCCCGGATGTCGGCCAGAAGCTGACGAGCGTGCCGGACAAGGCCAAGCAGGGGGTGGCGACGGAGCTGGCGAACCTCGACAAGCAGATCACCGAGGCCTACTCCCGGCTCGCCTCCACCCGTCAGGCGCAGGCGAACGACGCGAACTTCGTGCAGAACGCGATCGTCGGCCCCCTGAAGGAGAAGCGGGCGGCCACGATCGACCGGATCCGGCTCGACATCACGCGGGTCGGCGGAACGTTCAACAGCTCGCTCGCGCAGCTGGCGGCCTGCACCACGCAGACCGTCAACCAGACCACCGCGGGCCGGGGCAACAACCGCGGCCGGGGCAAGGGCGGCCGGGGCAACAACAACGGCCAGAACAACAACGGCAACAACGGCGGACAGGCCACGGCGAGCGCGGCCCCCAGCGCGAGCGCCAGCACGCCCGTCGACGTCGGTATCGGCGGCCAGGCCGGCAACGGTCCCACCGCCGCGGACTTCGTGGACATCACGAAGGTGGCCGCCAACGTCCAGGCCAAGCCGCAGAACAGCGGCAACGCCTCGACGGGCACCTTCACCACCAAGTGCGGTGTGAACGCCAACAAGAACCACAACACCGACAACGTCATCGTGGCGCCCGGCGTGTCCAACGGCGCGCACCACCTGCACGACTACGTCGGCAACCAGAAGGTCAACGCGTTCTCCACGAACGACTCGCTGCTCGCCGACCAGACCAGCTGCCAGAACCAGAGCGACCTGTCGTCCTACTACTGGCCGGTGGTGCGTGAGCAGGACGGCACGCAGGACTTCGACCAGAACGCGGCCGGCGGTGGCACCGAGGGCAACGTCGGCAAGATCCTGACGCCGGTCCAGGCGGAGATCAAGTACGTCGGCAGCCCGGCCAGCAAGGTCACGGCGATGCCCCAGTTCCTGCGCATCATCACCGGTGACGCCAAGACCACGACCAACGGTCTGGCCAACGCCAACGCGCACTGGAGCTGCACCGGCTTCGAGAACAAGGTCCAGCTGACCGAGCAGTACCCGATCTGCCCGAAGGGCAGCCAGGTGGTGCGTACGTTCGCCTTCCAGAGCTGCTGGGACGGCACGAACATCGACAGCGCCAACCACCGTTCGCACGTCGCCTTCGCGGACCCCGCGAGCGGTGTCTGCGGCAACGGCTTCAAGGCGATCCCGCAGCTGACCATGCGTCTGGTCTACAACGTCACCCAGCCCGTCGTGCAGAACGGCCAGGTGAAGAGCGCCTACGCGGTGGACGGCTTCCCGGAGCAGCTCCACAAGTCGGCCACGGACCACGACGACTTCATCGCGGTCTTCAAGAACAACCTGGCGACCACCATCGCCAACTGCATCAACTCCGGCAAGAAGTGCCAGTGACAGCAGCGGCCGGCTAGCCGGCCGGCGGCACGAGAACAGAAGCGGGCGGTGGGAATCTCCCACCGCCCGCTTCCGTGTGCCCCGCGGAACGTCAGCTGGTGTGCTTGCTGTGGTCGGTCCCGATCTCCTCGGCGCCGCCCAGCGTGGTCTGCAACGCCTTGACCACCTTGTCGGTGCCGACGGCGACCCACTTGCGGCCGACGAGGTAGAAACCGCCGTAGTCCTTGGCGTCGTTGATCCACTCGCGCTGGCCGCGGTCGGTGGCGAAGGTGGCGAAGACGAACTTGCCCGCGGAGACCTTGCAGATGGCCTGGCGGACCTCGTCGGAGTCGATCTGCATGTCGGGGGTGCACTTGACCTTGGCGGCCAGGCTCTCCAGGCTGCCGGTCGCGGTGACCGGCACCTTGGCCTCCGCGTCGCTGTCGCCGGATCCACAGCCCGCCAGCGCCAGGACGGCCACGGCGACGGCCACGGCCGGCATCGGTCGGGTCAACCTCATCTGTTCCTCCGGTCGCATCGCTGCCCGGGCCCTGCCGGGGCCCGTCCCCTTCCATACGGCCCCGGGACGCGGGGTGCTCAAATCGCGTGTCGTCCGGCACACCGGTACGCGCACGTACGCCCCGTGGACCGGGAACGGCCGGCCCCGTGCCGTGATCGACACGCCACGGAGGACGCCGTGCCCGTCCCTCGTGCCCGGCGCGCTCGCTCGCGGAGCACGCGGAGCACGCGGACCGAGGGGACACGTGTGGCGGTGACCAACGTACGGGTCGCTCGTTCTCCAGGACGTGCAGTCACAGGATGTAGCCCAGCGTCACGCAGCCGCCTCCGCCGGAGCCCCGGGTCCGGCGGTCGATGTCGAGCAGGCCCGGGCCGCGCTCGTCGAGCACTACCCACGGCTGGTCCGGCTCGCGCATCTGGTGCTGCCGCCCGGGCCCGTGCGCGGCCGCCGCGTCCTGACCGCGCACGCCCTGGTTCAGCGGGCGCTGCCCCGGGGCCGCAGGCAGGCCCCCGTGATCCCGGCCCAGTCGAGCGGGCGGGAGACCGACCCCGGGTACGCGCTGGTCCGCCTCGAAGTGGTGCGTACGGCGCTGGAGGCGGGCCGCCCGCTCAGGCTCACCGCCCGGCCCCGGCGCGCCCAGCTGCCGCCGCTCTTCCCGCAGGTGTGGGGCCTGCGGCTGTTCCCGCGTTCCGGCGGCGCCGACGAACTCGCCCTGGACCAGCGGCTGGCCGGGCTCTCCGGTCCGGCACGCGCCGCCTACGCCCTGCGCGGTCTCGAACAGCTCCCCGACGGCGAGGTCCGCAGGATCCTGCGGGCGGCCGGCGTCGAGCACCCGGACGGCGCGCTCGCCGAGGCGAACGGCGTCCCGGCCGAGTACCCGCTGCTCGGCTCCCCCGAGTTCGACCCCTGTTCGCTGCAGGCCCGGCCCACCGATCTGATGCGGCGCCGCCAGCACACCAGGGCCGCGCTGGCCGCCGCGGCCGCGCTCGCGGTGTGCGGCACGCTGGTCGCGCTGCCGGGCGGCGGCTGGGGTGCCGACGGCGCCGCCGCCCCGCCGTACGCGCAGAACGCGGCCGCCGAGGCGGCTCTGGACCCGGCCCAGGTGACGAGGGTCCCGGCCGCCGCCTGGAAGACCGCCGCCCGCACCGACTTCTCGGTGTGGCCCGCGCGCGGCGCGCTCACCGGCGACACCGCGCTGCTGCGCCGCGCCCTCGCCGTCTGGGCCCGCCCCGGCGCCACCGTCCGGGTCTCGGCGACCCCGGGCACGCAGACCGGCGGCCCGGCCGGACCGCCCCGGCTGCTGTACGCGGGCGTGGTCGACAGCGCCCGTGTGGTGGTCTTCTACGACGGTCTGCGCATCGCCCGCTACGCGGAACCGAAGGACGGCACCGAGGGCGCGGCCCTGGACCTGGCCCGGGTCGACGGCGCGACCGGCGCCGAGGCGAGCGCGCTGGTCCTCGGGCGTGCCGACGGCAACGTCCGCTATCTGACGGCTCCCTGGGTGACCGGGGCGGCGGAGCGGGACCTGCTGAAGCCGGCTTCGGCGGCGATGGACCTCGGGCTGACCGACGGGGTGACCGGGCCGATGGCCGGCGCCGCGCCGCAGCAGGGCTCGTGCACGTCGTGGAACGTGCTCCAGCTGACCGACGCGGACGGCAGCCGGCTCTCCACCGACCTGGGCGAGCTGGTGCCGGCGCATCTCACCGCGGGCCGGCCCGGAGCCTCCGGTGAGGCGACCGGCGCGGCGGCGCTGCGCGACTGGGCGCCGTTCGCCTGTTCGCTCGCCGCCGAGCGGTCGGCCGGGGTGCGCAGTGTGAACGCGTGGGCGTTCGCGGAGCAGCCGTTGCCGGACGCGAGCGGCTCCGGGGCGTGGGTGTGCACGCGGGCGGAGACCTGGCGGGGCGACGGGACGGTGGCGCTGGCCCAGTTCCGGACGCCGGGCAGCCGGTACGGGGCGATCGCGGCCAAGGGCGCCGACGTGACGGCGTGCGGTCCGCGTGATCCCCATGTGCTGGCCGGGGTGTTGTGGAAGTCCGGCGGCGGGACCTGGTACCTGCTGGCGGCGGGCGGTCGCGACACCGCGTCGGTCCGGGCGACCGGCGGGGTGACGGCCTCGGCGCAGGGGGCGCTGCTGGTGGCCAAGGCGCAGCAGGGCATTCAGGCGGAGCTGAAGGGCACGCTGACGGACGGGACCGCGATCAGCGGACTGCACTGACCGCGGCGCACCGACAGGAACGGGCGCGGCGCACCGGCAGGACCGGCCACGACGTGCCGACAGGGACGACCGCGGCTTGCTGACAGGAACGGGCGCGGCTTGCTGACAGGAACGTAGACAAGGGTCGCCGCAGGGGTTCTCAGCGGACTTACCCGTCAGTACATTGACGCCATGTCCAACAAGCAGCCCCGGCCGGTGGAGTCCGAGCGCACCCCGCTCGCAGCCCGCAACGTGTCCTTCGCCTGGGAGGGCACCCCGCTGCACTGGGTGCCCGGCGACCCCTTCGCCACGCACACCATCAACGTGCTGCATCTGCTGCTGCCCGCCGGCGAGCGGTGGTTCGTGCACGTCTACAAGCAGGTGCTGCCGCTCATCACGGACGAGCGGCTGCGCGCGGACGTCATCGGGTTCATCGGGCAGGAGGCGATGCACTCCCAGGCCCACGACGAGGTGCTGCCGCACCTGAAGGAGCTGGGGCTCGACCCGACGCCGTACACCGCGCAGGTCGACTGGTTCTTCGAGAAGCTGCTCGGCGACCGCACCCTGCCGCCCGGCCGGGCCCGGCGCTGGTGGCTGCTCGAACGCGTCGCGCTGATCGCGGCCATCGAGCACTACACCGCCTTCCTCGGCGACTGGGTCCTCAACGCGGACGAGCTGGACCGGCGCGGCGCCGACCCGATGATGCTGGACCTGCTGCGCTGGCACGGCGCCGAGGAGGTCGAGCACCGGTCGGTCGCCTTCGACCTGTTCCTGCACCTCGACGGCAGCTACCGGCGGCGGGCCCGGACCTGGGCGACGGCGTTCACCGCGATCGTCTTCCTCTGGCAGCGCGGCGCCCGCTTCTTCATGGCGAACGACCCGACCCTCGTCGAGGGCCGGGCCCGGCTGCGCGACCTCCACCGCGCCGGCCGGCGCGGCACCCTGCCCGCCACCGGCGACATGCTCCGGTCCGTCCCCCGCTACCTGAGCCGCGGCTACCACCCCTCCCAGGAGGGCTCCACCGCCCAGGCGGTCGCCTACCTGGCCTCCTCCCCCGCCGCGCTGGCCGCCGAGAAGGAGGGCAAGTGATGACGCCGAGGCTGCGGACCGTGGTCGCCGTCGCGGGCGCCGCGCTGCTCGCCAGGCGGGCCCTGCGCCGCCGGATCGAGGGCTCCCCGCTGTGGCCGCTGCCGGCCCTGGACCCGCCGGTCTCCGGGCAGCCGCGCTCCCGGGCGCTGCGGCTGCTGGTCGCCGCGCACCGGACGGTCGCCGACGGCGTCGTCCAACTGCGCCTGGAGGGCGAGCGGCTGCCGGGCTGGGAGCCCGGGTCGCATCTCGACCTGGTGCTGCCCTCGGGGCTGGTGCGGCAGTACTCGCTGTGCGGCGACCCGGCGGACACCTCGTCGTACACGATCGCCGCGCGGCTCGTCGAGGACGGGCGGGGCGGCTCCCGGGAGCTGCACGAGCAGGTGGTCGAGGGCATGGAGCTGGAGGTGCGCGGGCCGCGCAACCGCTTCCCGCTGGTCGCCGCCGGCTCCTATGTCTTCGTCGCCGGGGGCATCGGCATCACCCCGGTCCTGTCCATGCTGCGGGCGCTCGGCGAGGACAGCGAGTGGCGGCTGCTGTACTGCGGCCGCAGCCGCGGCTCCATGCCCTTCCTGGACGAGTTGGCCGGGGACGCGCGGGTCACGGTCGTCGCGGAGGACGAGGACGGGCGCCCGGACCTCGACGCGCTCGCGGTCCCGGCGGGCGCGGCGGTGTACTGCTGCGGTCCGGAGGGGCTGATGGCGGCGGTGGAGGAGCGGTTCCCGGCCGTCCGCCTCGAACGGTTCGCGCCGCGTGCCGACAGCGGCGGCAACCATGCCTTCGAGCTCGAACTCCGTCGCAGCGGGAGGACGTTGACGGTGCCGGCCGACACGTCGGTGCTGGCCGCGGTGCGTGCGGAGCTGCCGGACACGGCCTACTCCTGCGCCCAGGGATTCTGCGGGACCTGCCAGCACCGGGTACTGGAGGGCGAGGTGGAGCACCGGGACGAGCTGCTCACGGACGCGGAGCGCGCGGACTCGATGCTCATCTGTGTCTCGCGGGCGCGAAGTGGGAGACTCGTGCTGGATCTGTGAACGCCCGTGACGGGCCGGGTCCATGGGAGGCCGGATCCGATCGGTAAGGTGTTCGCATGACGACCGGGGTACGCCGCAGGATGGGAGTCGACGAGCGTCGGCAGCAGTTGATCGGCGTGGCCCTCGAACTGTTCAGCAGGCGTTCGCCCGACGAGGTCTCCATCGACGAGATAGCCGCGGCCGCGGGCATCTCACGGCCGCTGGTCTACCACTACTTCCCCGGCAAGCTCAGCCTGTACGAGGCCGCCTTGAAGCGCGCCTCGGAGGATCTCGCGGGCCGCTTCGCCGAGCCGCCCGAGGGGCCGCTCGGCGCCCGGCTGCTGCGCGTGATGCGCCGTTTCTTCGACTTCGTCGACGAACACGGGCCCGGCTTCGCCGCGTTGATGCGCGGCGGCCCGGCCGTCGGCTCCTCGGCGACCAACGCGCTCATCGACTCGGTGCGGCAGGCCGCGTACGAGCAGATCCTCACGCACCTGGAGGTCACCGAGGCGCCCGCCCGCCTCGAACTGGTCATCCGCTCCTGGATCTCGCTCGCCGAGTCGACGGCCCTGATCTGGCTGGACGGCCGCCGCATCCCGCGCGCCGAACTGGAGATCCAGCTCGTCCACGACTTCGCCGCGCTGGCCGCGGTCAGCGCGGCCCACGACGACGAGATGAGCACCCTGCTCAAGCGCATGGTCCGGGACGAGCCGGGCGACGGCCCCTTCGCGGACCTGGCCACCCGGCTCATCGCACTGGCCGGCTAGGGCGCGAAGACGCGCCTCAGATCTCGTACTTGCGGTACGACGGGTCGAGGTCGCGGACCTCGGCGGAGGCGTGCAGCACGAACCCCTCGGGCTTGAGGTGCTCGCGCAGCAGGTCCAGGGTGGCCTCGGTCAGCCTGGCCTTGGTCTCGTCGGTGCGGCCGGCGAGGAGGCCGAAGGTGACGTGGACGACCACGTGGGCGCTGTCCTGGTCGTCGTAGCCGTACGCGGTGAGGCCCGCGGCGCGGAACAGCGTCTTGCAGGCCTCGGGCTTGGCGGCCGCGATCTCGACGACGGCGGTGTGCAGGGCCCGGGCGAAGGCCGCCCGGTCGAGGACGGCGTCCGCGGCGGCCGAGTAGTCGACGGTGATCTGCGGCATGAGCACTCCTGTTCTACGGCTGAGGGGATCAGCCTAAGCGGTCCCGGACGCGCCCCGACGGCGTCCGCGCGGCGGGCGCGGACGCCGTCGGGGCAGGTCACCGTCAGGACGAGCGGGTGAAGACCGCCACGGTCCGCCCCGGCACGGTGAACGTGCCCGAGTCCGCCGCGTACGAGGACTTCCGCACCACGCTGTCCGCACCGGCCGCCTGCACCGGATGCAGCCGGTACCCGGTCCCGGCGAGCGCGGCGACCCGCTGCTCCTGCCGCTCGGGGCTCGCGTTGAAGACGACGACCAGGTCACCCAGTTCCATGGTGATCACCCCGGGCGTCTCGTCCTTGCCGGACAGCGGGAACGACAGCCGCGACTGCACCTCGGCGGCCGTGTCCAGCGAGAACGCCTTCTCGGTGGTACGGATCTTCAGCAGGTCCCGGTAGGCGGCCGAGGCCCCGTCGATCTGCGCGCAGCCGACGCTCACCGAGCTCAGCAGCGGCTTGGCGTAGGACCACTTGGACTCGTTGTCGGCGGCCGTCGGCAGCCCGCGTCCGAAGCCGTTGCCGTCGGCGCAGTTCCAGTGGATGGCGTTGAACCAGTCGCCGCTGTCGTAGGAGTTGCGGTCCAGCGACTTGGAGCGCAGCAGGTCGGTGCCGGCCTGGGAGAGCGACGGCCCCTGCGAGAGGGCGGCCGTGGCCATGGCGAGGACCTGCATCCGGGCCCGGTCCGCCGCGCTGGTCGTGGCGGGCAGCTTGTACGTCAGCGCGTCGAACAGCGACTCGTTGTCGTGGGCGTCGACGTAGGCGAGGGCGTCGCCGGGTGCGTCCGCGTACCCGGCGGGCGAGCCGTTGTAGTCGACCCCGGCGCCGGTGACCTCCTTGCCGTCGGTGTCGGTGAACGTGTACTTGGCGAGGTTGCCGGTCAGGCCGACCTTGATCAGGTCCTGGTAGTGCAGCAGGCGGGCCTTCTGCTCGGCCGTGGTGCCGTTGGCGGTGGAGGAGTTGGGGTCGGTGTAGAGGCCGGACGCGAAGCCCTGGACGCCGGGGTCGGAGTCGAAGGGGCTGCCGCCGCGCACCGCGTCCCGGGCCCGGTCGGAGAAGGTGGCGATGCCGGTGCCGGCCATGTTGGCCTGGGTGGCCTGCACGAACCGGGCGTCGTCCGCGACCTCGCCGAAGTTCCAGCCCTCGCCGTACAGGACGATCTTCTTGCCGTCGACGCCGTCCTTCTTCAGGGTCAGCGCGTCGAGCGCCTTGCGGACCGCGAGGATGTTGGCCTTCGGGTGGTGGCCCATCAGGTCGAAGCGGAAGCCGTCGACCTTGTACTCCTTGGCCCAGGTGACGATCGAGTCCACCACCAGCTTGCCCATCATGGCGTTCTCGGGCGCGGTGTTGGAGCAGCAGGTGCTGTCGGCGACGCTGCCGTCGGCGAGCAGCCGCTGGTAGTAGCCGGGCACGATCCTGTCGAGGACGGAGGTGTCCGCCTGGCCGCTGGCCGCCGTGTGGTTGTAGACGACGTCCATGACGACCCGCAGACCGTCCTGGTTGAGGGACTTCACCATCTGCCGGAACTGGACCGTGCGCGCGGTGCCGTCCGGGTCGGTGGCGTACGAGCCCTCGGGGACCGTGAAGTGGTACGGGTCGTAGCCCCAGTTGTAGGCGTCGGTGGCGGCCGTCCTCGCCACGCACTCCTGCTGCTTGTCGGAGTCGGCCGGGTAGGAGGCGAGGTCGCAGTCGGGGCTCGACCGGTCGGACTTCTTCTCGGGCACGGTGGCGAAGTCGAAGGCCGGGAGCAGATGCACGTACGAGGTACCGGACTTCGCCAGGGACCTCAGGTGCTTCGAGCCGTCGCTGTCCTTGTCGGTGAAGGCCAGGTAGGTGCCCCGGTCGGCGGCCGGCACCGTGGTGTCCGCCACGGAGAAGTCCCTGACGTGCAGCTCCTGGATCTGCGCGTCCTTCAGCGGTACGGCCTTGGGCTTGGTGTACGTCGACCAGCCGCCCGGGGCGAGGGACCTGTCGTCCAGGTCGACGACGAGGCTGCGCTCCGAGTTCGCGGTGAGGGCGACCGAGTAGGGGTCGGTGACCTTGTTGGTGACCATCTTCCGGACGCTGGGGGCCCAGACCCTGACGACGTACCGGTAGGGCTTGTTCTTCCAGGAGGCGGGACCGGTGACGGACCAGACGCCGGTCGCCGCGTCGCGGTGCATCGGCTCGACCGCGCCGTCGAGTTCGAGGGCGACGGACTGTGCGGTCGGGGCCCAGACGGAGAGGGTCGGCCTTCCGTGGCGGAAGACCGGGCCGAGGTCGGCGGTGGTGGCGCCGGCGTACACGTCGTCCAGCACACCGGCGGTCTGCACGCCGGTCGCGGCGAGCACGGCACCGTTCGCGGCCCGCTGGGAGGCGACGAGCTGGCCGGTGAGGGCCGCGCGCACCCGGCCGCGGTCGCGCGGGTCGACCGACCAGGCCGTGTAGTCCTTCAGATGCGGGAACTTCGCCTTCTGGGCGTCGCTGAGGGTGGTCTTCGTCAGCCGCAGCCACCGCTCGTCGTCGCTGGTCAGCGTCCCGTCCTGGACGGCGATCGAGCCGTCCCGGGAGGAGAGCAGCTGGGTGGAGGCGGCGCCGTCGACGCCGTTCCAGGCGACCGTGTCCCGGTCGATCCAGACCGCCTTGGAGGTGGTCAGGTCGAGCGCGGCGGCGCTGCCGGCGGGCTGTGGGAGCAGATGGTTCTCCTGGCCGTTCAACAGCCACACCTCGTAGCCGTCGGACGTGAGGTCGAGGGACTGGTCGGCGGAGAGGTCCTTCTCGTCGCCGTTGTGGATGATGTAGCTGAGGCTGGTGGCACCCTCGGTGAGGGGCACCTCGAAGACCGCGCCATAGGCGTCAGTCTTCACCGGCTCCAGGGGGTCCGACCAGTCGGTGGGGTTCGCGGCGCCCGTCCAGACGTGCAGGCCCCAGCCGTCGTAGTCCCCGTCGGCACGGTGGTAGTGGATGACCGCCTTGGTGGTGTCCTGGGCGGGGTAGTCGGCGGCCGGCTTCTCGGTCAGTACGTCCGGCTTGCCCTGCTCGATCCAGACCTCGCCCGTCCGGGTGACGTCGATGGAGCGGTCGGCGGAGACGTCCTTGTCGCCGTTCTTGTCGACGACGAGGAAGCCGACGTTCGAGGCGCCCGACTTCAGCTTGAGGTAGGCGAAGGCGCCGTAGGCGTCCCGGCCGGCGAAGGGGTGGCCGGCGGGCCAGGTGGTCGCCTCGCCGTCGGCGATGTCGCCCCAGGCGTACAGGCCCCAGTCGTCGTAGTCGCCGTCGGTGCGCTTGTAGTGGACGACCGCGTAGTCGCGGGAGGAGGCGGTGGGCGTCTCGGCGGCGGGCGGGGTGCCGGAGGTGCTGGTGGCGAGGGCGCTGCGGGTGTGCCCGGCCGGGTCGACGACGACCGCCTTGTAGCGCAGGGCGGTGCCGGCCGGGACGTCCTCGGCGATGGTCTGGGTGACCTTGTAGGGGGCGTGGTCGGCGGAGCCGAGGACGGTCCACTTGCCGCCTCCGACCTGGGCGGCGAAGACCACGCGGTCGAGCTGTCCGCCGCTGACGTCCGCGGTGAGGTCGACGGTGCCGGTGGCGCCGGCGGCCGGGGCGGTGAGGGTCAGGGCCGGGGCGGTGGCGGGCTTGGCGAGGGTGCCGGCCGCCTTGTACACGACGGCGGACTCGGCCGGGACGGTGACGGTGACCTCGGCCGAGGCGTCGGAGGTGACGGTGCCGTCCGTGCCGTGCAGGGCGCGGTAGCGCATGCCGGCGGAGCCGGTGGCGAAGGTCGCGGTCTTCGCCGTGCCGGCGTTGTTGAAGGCGACGACGTACTCCTGGCCGGTCTTCGCGTCCGTCCGGGTGAACGCGTAGACGCCGGCGCCGTCGGCCGCGTAGCGCTCGGTCTGGACGCCGTCGGCGAGGGCGGGGTTGTCGGCGCGCAGCCTGGAGAGCGCGCTGATCTGCCGGTAGAGCGGCGCGCTCGTGTCGTACGCGTCCTCGGCGGCGGTGCGGTCGGTGCCGATCTCGTCGTCGTCCAGGTAGTCGGCGACCTTCGAGGCGAACATCGTCTGCCGGGCGTCCTTGTCGCCGCCGGAGCCGGTGAAGCCCTGCTCGTCGCCGTAGTAGACGACCGGGTTGCCCCGGCTGAGGAACATCACCTCGTTGGCGAGTTCGTCCTTGGCGAGCAGTTCGGCGTCCGTGGCCTTCGGGTTGTCCTGCTTCAGGAAGTACCCGAACCGGCCCATGTCGTGGTTGCCGAGGAAGGTGACCTGTTCGTAGGCGTTGGCCTTGTCGGTCGTGTACTTGTAGTCGTCGGCGAACAGACTCGCCAGGCTCCGCGCGCTGCCGCCCTGGGAGGCGTAGCTGCGCGCCGCGTCCTGGAAGGGGAAGTCGAGGGTCGCGTCCAGCCGCCCCTGGGTGACGTACGGGGCGGTGACGGAGGTGTCGGCGGAGTAGACCTCGCCGAACATGAAGAAGTTCTTACGGCCGTGCCGGGCGGCGTAGGCGTCGAGCGCGGTCGCCCACTGCGTCCAGAACTCCATGTTCACGTGCTTGACGGTGTCGATCCGGAAGCCGTCGATGTCGAAGTCCCGCACCCAGCGCTCGTAGATCTTCTCCATCCCGCTGACGACCTCGGGCCGTTCGGTCCACAGGTCGTCGAGTCCGGAGAAGTCGCCGTAGGTGGTCGACTCGCCCGCGTAGGTGGAGTCGCCCCGGTTGTGGTACATCGTCGGGTCGTTGAGCCACGACGGCACCTTGCTGTCGCTGGTGACGGTGGGGGTGCGCGGGAAGGAGGCGGCGGAGACGGCCGGGAACCCCTTGCCTCCGGCCGCGTAGTCGGCGTCGTCGAAGGGCTGCCCGTCCTTGGTCAGGGAGGGGAAGGCGCCCTTGGAGAGGTAGTCGTAGGACTTCTCCTCGTAGTCGACGACGTCGGCGGTGTGATTGGTGATGACGTCGAAGAAGACCTTCATCCCCTTGGCGTGCGCCTTGGAGATGAGGGTCGCCAGGTCCCTGTTGGTCCCGAAGTGCGGGTCGACCTGGGTGAAGTCGGTGATCCAGTAACCGTGGTAGCCGGCCGAGGCGTTGCTCCCGGTCCCCTGCACGGGCTTGTTCTTGAAGATCGGGGCCATCCAGATGGCGGTGGTGCCGAGCCCCTTGATGTAGTCGAGCCGCTGGGTCAGGCCCTTGAGGTCGCCGCCCTGGTAGAAGCCCTTGTCGGTGGGGTCGTAGCCGGTGGACAGGCGGGAGCCGGTCAACCCGCCCTTGTCGTTGCCGGTGTCCCCGTTGGCGAAGCGGTCCGGCATGACGAAGTAGAACTGCTCACGGGTGTCGTCGTGCCGGGCGGGCTCTGCGGCGAGCCTGGCGTCGGAGGGCGGCGCGGGCGGGGTGTCGGCGCGGGCGGCCAGTGGCTGCGCCAGCGCGACGGTGAGGGCGACCGCGGCGACGGCCGCGACCCGTCTGACATGTATCACCGGTGTGAACTCCTAGCGATAGCGGCTCTCTTGGGTCCGACCCCGCGCGACCGTATCGCCAACGAAAGGTTTACAGCAAGAGGCTTGAAACTCACAGCAAGAACTTTCACCGGTCGTATTGACGCGGTGTCTCAACTGGCCCACGCTCCAGGGTTGTTGAAGCCTGTCCCTCTCGTTTCGGAGCCGCACATGACCGGACACCGCCCCCCGGGTGTCTTCAGACGCACGGCCGTCGCGATCGCCGCGGGCGCCCTGGCACTCGCGGGCGTCGTCGCCCTGCCGGCCACCGCCGCGCAGGCGGACACCACCGCCAAGGGCGATGTGATCGCCAACCTCTGGGAATGGAACTGGAACTCGATCGCGTCCGAGTGCACGAACGTGCTCGGCCCGGCCGGGTACGGCGCGGTGCAGGTCGCCCCGCCCTCCGAGTCCCTCAAGCAGTCCAACTACTACTGGTGGGACGTCTACCAGCCCTACTCGTACACCCTGAACAGCCGCTTCGGGACGGCCACGCAGTTCGCCGCGATGGTCACCGCCTGCCACACCGCGGGCGTGAAGGTCTACACCGACGCGGTGATCAACCACACGGCCGCCCAGACCGGCACCGGTTACGACGGCACCACCATCACCAACAAGTACGACACCCCGGACTGGGACGCGAGCGACTACCACACCTCCGCCGACTGCCCCACCTCCGACCTGACCATCCAGGACTACTCGAACCTCACCCAGGTCCAGAACTGCGAACTGCTGGGTCTGCCCGACCTCAAGACCAGCGCCGAGAACGTCCGTTCGGGCCTCGCGGCCTTCCTCAACAAGCAGATCGCGCTGGGCGTCGACGGCTTCCGCGTCGACTCGGCCAAGCACATCCCGGCCACCGACATGGCGGCCATCGTCGCCAAGCTGAACACCACGACGTCGGGCGCGGCGCCGTACGTCTTCGACGAGGTGTACCCGGGCTCGACCCCGCAGCCCAGCGACTACTACGGCTCCGGTGACGTCCTGGACTTCACCTACGCGAGCAAGATGAAGTCGGCCTTCCAGGGCAACGTCTCCGACCTGTCCTCCCTGGAGAGCAGCGGCATCCTGCCCGCCGCCAACTCGGTGTCCTTCGTGACCAACCACGACACCGAGCGCAACGGCCTGCACATGAGCTACAAGGACGGCGACAGCTACAAGCTCGCCAACCTCTTCGAGCTCTCCTACAAGTGGTCGACGCCGACCATCTACTCCAGCTGGCAGTGGACCCAGAGCGACCAGGCGCCGCCGAACTCGGCGGGCTTCGTCACCGACACGGACTGCTCCAGCGGGTGGAACTGCCTCGACCGCGACACCGCCGTCGTCGGCATGGTGGCCTGGCACAACGCGGCCGGCAGCGCGGCCGTCTCCAACTGGCAGACCATGTCGTCGAACGTCATCGGCTTCGGCCGCAGCGGCGCCGGCTTCTTCGCCGTCAACAACGGCTCTTCGTCGGCCACCTACACCTTCGCGACCGGCATGGCCGACGGCACGTACACAAACGTCGTCGACGGCGGCGACAGCACGGTCACCGTCTCCGGCGGCAGCGCGAGCATCACGATCCCCGCGAAGGACGCCGTCGCCTTCTACAACTCCTCCTACACCTGCACGGTCGGCTGCGACGACAGCGGCGGCGGCAGCGGCGGCGGCTCCACCTCCACGGTGACCGCGACCTTCAACGAGTACGCGTCCACCACGAGCGGCACCAACGTCTACGTCGTCGGCTCCATCGACGCCCTGGGCGCCTGGGACACCTCGAAGGCGGTCCAGCTCTCGTCCACCGGCTACCCGATCTGGTCGGGCGCGGTGAACGTGCCGATCAACACGTCCTTCACCTACAAGTACATCAAGAAGGACTCGTCCGGGAACGTGACCTGGGAGTCCAACGCCAACAGATCGGCGGCCAGCACCACTTCGGCGGTCTCCCTCAACAACTCCTGGAACGTGGCGAACGCCGACGCCACCGACGTGACCTTCAACGAGTACGCCACGACCGACTGGGGCACCAACGTCTACGTCGTGGGCTCCATCGCCTCCCTCGGCTCCTGGAGCACCAGCGACGCGATCCCGCTCTCCTCGGAGTCCTACCCGACCTGGAGCAAGCTGGTGATCGTCCCGAAGAGCACGACGTTCACGTACAAGTACATCAAGAAGGACTCGTCCGGGAACGTGACGTGGGAGTCGGGCACGAACCGGTCGTACACGACCGGCACCTCGTCCGGCTACACGGCCAGTGACACCTGGAAGTAGCACACCGTCCGACCGATGACCTGGCCGCCACCGGGCACTTCTCCCCGGTGGCGGCCTCTCGCGCGCCCGCGCCCCCGTCCGCCCGGCTCAACAGCAGGATCAGCAGACGGACTTGCCGGCGTGGATCGCCGGTGCGGTGTCGGAGGCCAGGGTGGCGGTGAACTGTCCGGAGCCGTTCACGGTCACGCTCGTGCTTGTTCCGCACGTCGTACTTCGTGTACGACGGCCTTCACGCCGGCGGCGTGGCAGGTGTTCACCATGGTCTGGAAGGCCGTGCGGTCGCCGAGCCGTCCGGCGATCCTGTACGACACCGGCTGGTACGACGTCCACCACCGGGAGCCCTGTATGTGCTCGGCGGGCGGGGAGACCTGGACGCATCCGTAGCCGGCCGGGCCGAGGGTGCTGGTGCGCTCCTTGGCGTGCGCAGATGCCAAGGGCCCGCCACCCGGTTGGGTGGCGGGCCCCGCGACGTCGCCGCAAGAAGCTGTCGGGTGACAGGCCGTCAGGCCGTGGCGGTGGTCCACCACACGGTCGTGTCGGCCGGCACCTTCGCCTCGCCGTCGGCCTCGGTCAGCTCACCGCTGGCGAGCAGCACCCGGCCGTACGCCGGGATCGTCACCGACTCCCCGCTCGTGTTCGCGACGCACACGAACTCCCCGCGGCGGAAGGCGAGTACGCCCTGCGGGGCGCGCAGCCACTCCACCGTGTCGCCGGCGCCGAGGTCGGCCTGCGCCCGCCGGGCGCCCAGCGCGGCGCGGTACAGCTCCAGCGTGGAACCGGCCGCCCCCGTCTGGGCCTCCACGCTCAGCTCGCCCCAGCCGGCGGGCTGCGGGAGCCAGCTGACCCCGCCGCCGAAGCCGTACGAGGAGCCCTCCCGGGTCCACGGGATCGGCACCCGGCAGCCGTCGCGGAAGCCGTCCTGGCCGGCGCCGCGGAAGTACGCCGGGTCCTGGCGGACCTCGTCGGGCAGGTCGACGACGTCCGGGAGGCCCAGCTCCTCGCCCTGGTAGACGTACGCCGAGCCGGGCAGCGCCAGCATCAGCAGCGTCGCCGCGCGGGCCCGGCGCAGGCCGAGGTCGCGGTCGCCCGCCGAGCGGATCTGCGTGCCCAGCCCCGGCGGGTTGGCGAAGCGGGTGGCGTGCCGGGTGACGTCGTGGTTGGAGAGGACCCAGGTGGCGGGGGCGCCGACCGGACGCATCGCCTCCAGGGTGCGGTCGATGACCGTGCGCAGCTCCTCCGCGTCCCAGGCGGTGCTCAGGTACTGGAAGTTGAAGGCCTGGTGCAGCTCGTCCGGGCGGACGTAGTGGGCGGTGCGCTCCACCGTCGGCGTCCAGGCCTCGGCGACGAAGATCCGCTCACCGGCGTACTCGTCGAGGACGTGCCGCCACTGGCGGTAGATCTCGTGCACGCCGTCCTGGTCGAAGAACGGCATGACATCGTTGCCCAGCAGCTTCAGCTGGTCGGCGTCGCCGATGTCCGGGAGGCCGGCCGCCTTGACCAGGCCGTGGGCCACGTCGATCCGGAAACCGTCCACGCCCATGTCCAGCCAGAACCGCAGGATGGAGCGGAACTCGTCGCCGACGGCGGGGTGTTCCCAGTTGAAGTCGGGCTGCTCGGGGGCGAACAGGTGGAGGTACCACTCGCCGTCGGCCACCCGGGTCCAGGCCGGGCCGCCGAAGATGGACTCCCAGTCGTTGGGCGGGAGTTCGCCGTTCTCGCCCTTGCCGGGACGGAAGTGGTAGCGGTCGCGCGACGGCGAGCCGGGGCCCTCCGCCAGCGCCCGCCTGAACCACTCGTACTGGTCCGAGGAGTGGTTGGGCACGAGGTCGACGATGATCCTGAGGCCCAGTTCGTGGGCGTCGCGGATCAGCGCGTCGGCGTCGAGCAGGTTGCCGAACATGGGGTCGACGGCCCGGTAGTCGGCGACGTCGTAGCCGGCGTCGGCCTGCGGGGAGGCGTAGAACGGGCTGAGCCAGACGGCGTCGACACCGAGGTCGCGCAGGTACGGCAGTCTGGAACGTACGCCCTCCAGGTCGCCCATGCCGTCGCCGTTGCTGTCGGCGAAGCTGCGCGGGTAGACCTGGTAGATCACCGCGTCCCGCCACCAGTCACGGCGTCGGGCGAGGGTGGCGGTGGTCGGGGCCTGGTCGGCGGTGGAGTGCTGCTGGCTCATGGCGTCCTTGAGGCGTCGTGACGGAGTCATCGGGTCGGAGGTGGATACGGCGGCGGGCGGACGAGGCGGCCGCGGTCACAGCGGGGTCGGATGGAGACCACGGCCGCCGGCCCGCGCCCCCCGGAAGGGACGCGGGGAACTGCGCGACCGGCCACGACGGAGCCGCGGACGGACGACGGCTCTCGTGGCCCGGCCGGCGGTCAGCCCTTGGTTCCGCCGGCGGTGAGCCCGGTCACCAGGTTCTTCTGCACGAGGTAGAAGAACACGGCCACCGGTATCGCGATCAGTACCGCGGTGGCGGTCATCAGGTTGCGCTGGGCGTCGTGCTCGCTGATGAAGCTCTGGAGCCCCACCGCGAAGGTGTACTTGTCGTCGCTGAGCATGAACGTCGACGCGAAGGCGACCTCGCCGAAGGCGGTGAGGAAGTTGTAGAACGCGGCGACCGCGAGGCCGGGCTTGGCGAGCGGCAGGATCAGCCGGGCGAACGTGCCGAAGGGGCTGAGTCCGTCGACGCGGCCGGCCTCGTCGATCTCGAAGGGGATCGTGTCGAAGTAGCCCTTGAGCAGCCACGCCGTGTAGGGGACGACGGTGGTGCAGTAGACCAGGATCAGACCGAGGTAGCTGTCGATCAGGCCGAGGTCGGACAGGATCTGGTACATCGGCACGATCAGTACGGCGATCGGGAACATCTGGGTGACCAGCAGCAGCCACATGAACTTGCGGTAGCCCGGGAAGCGCATCCGGGAGACCGCGTAGCCGGTGGTCGAGGCGAGGACGAGCCCGATGACGGTGGTGCCGCCGACGACGATCATCGTCGTCCTGAACCAGTCCCAGAAGCCGGTGTGCTGGAGGACGAAGGAGTAGTTGTCCAGCGTCATCTTGTGCCAGATGCCGCCGGGGTGGAGGTAGTCGTCCTTGTCCGGGCCGAGCGACAGGAAGATCAGCCAGCCGACCGGGAAGAACGCGATCAGGCTCGCGACGCCCAGCACGCCGTGGGTGACGGCGGTGCCGAGCGGGCCGTGCTCGCCCCGGCGCCGGACGCGGCGCGGGGTGTCGGTCATGGGGGTCTCCTCGGTCGCCGCGGCGGGGGTCCGGACAGTGGTCGCGCTCATGGGAACTCCTGTCTCAGATCGCGAGCTGCTGGTCGTTGCGGTTGAGCCAGCGGCGGTAGAAGGAGGTGAAGACGATCAGGATGGCGAGCAGCAGCATGCCGTACGCGGCGGACTGGGCGAAGTCGCGCGGCTGCTGTCCGAAGCCGAGGAAGTAGGCCCAGGTGACCAGGATCTGGGCGTCGGGGGCGGTGTTGCCGAACAGCAGGAAGATGACGGCGAACTGGTTGAACGTCCAGATGATGCCGAGGAGTACGACGGTGGAGCTGACGGACCGCAGGCCCGGCAGGGTGACGTACCGGAAGCGCTGCCAGGCGCCGGCGCCGTCCATCTCGGCGGCCTCGTAGAGGGTGCCGTCGATGGCCTGGAGGCCGCCGAGCAGCGAGAGCATCATGAACGGCACACCGCACCAGGTGTTGACGAGGATCGCGGCGGCCCGCTGCCAGAACGTGTCCTCCAGCCAGGCCGGCTGGGGCAGATGGAGGAAGTCCAGGGCGGAGTTGATGATGCCGCCGTCGGCGAGCATGAACCGCCAGCCGAAGACGGTGACGAAGGTGGGGACCGCCCAGGGCAGGACGAGGACCATCCGGTAGAGGGTGCGGCCGCGGAACCGTTCGTTGAGCAGCAGGGCGAGGCCGAGGCCGATCGTGTAGTGCAGGGCGACGCAGAGCGCGGTCCAGGCGATCGTCCACAGGAAGTGGGACCAGAAGCGGTCGTAGGACGTGGGGCCGAACAGGATGTCCTTGTAGTTGTCCAGCCCGATGAACTTGTAGGTGGCGTCGATGTGGTTGACGCCGATGGTGCGCGCGGTGTTGAGGCTGTTGGCGTCGGTGAGCGTCAGGTAGAAGCCGTACACCAGCGGGTAGATGACGAGCGCGCCGAGGACGACGGCCACGGGGGCGATCATCGCGTAGGCGTACCAGTACTTCTGGTAGCTGTTGCGGAGCCGCTGGCCCGGCCCGGGGCGGGGCGCGCGGTCACCGTGGCGTTTGCCGGTCGCGCGGTCGATGGCGACTGTCATGGTTCGACACCTTCTGGATCTTCGGGTTGGGCCGGGCGACAGGCCGTCGGCCGCCGGAGCGCTCCCCCGTGGCAGGGCGCTCCGGCGGCCGTCGCGGGCCTACTTGGTGAAGTCGGGGACGAGCTTCTCGATCCCGAGCTCGGCGGTGCTCAGGCCCTTGTCGAGGGACTCCTTGCCGCCGGCGATCTTGGTCAGCTCGGTGCCGACCGGGCCCCACAGGGAGGAGTACTCGGGGAGCGCCGGGCGGGGCTGGGCGGAGGAGAGGACGGCCTGGTAACCGGCGATGCCCGGGTCGGACTTGACCTCGGCCGTGTAGGCGTCGGAGCGGGTGGGCAGCGTGGAGTTCTTCAGCGCGGCCTCGGTCTGGGCCTTGGCGGAGGTCATGAAGGCGACGAACTTCTCGGCCGCCTCCTGGTGCGCCTTGTCGATGCCGGCGTAGATGGAGAGGTTGTGACCGCCGGTCGGGGCGCCCGACTTGCCGGTGGAGCCGGCCGGGACGGTGGCGATGCCGAGGTTGGACTTGTCGCTGAACGCGGAGCCCTTGTAGAAGTTGGTGACCTCCCAGGGACCCTCGATGGTCATGGCGACCTTGCCGTTGACGAAGGCGTCCTGGCGGTTGGCGTAGGCGTCGGCGGTGGTGTCCGCCTTGTGCAGGCCCTGGCCGCTGTAGAGGCTCAGCCAGGTCTGGTAGCCCTTCTTGGCCGCCGCCGAGGTGATGGTGATCTTCTTGGCGGAGGCGTCGACCATGTCGGTGCCCTCGCCGTAGAGGAAGGGCTGCGTGTAGTACGCGGCCTCGGATCCCCAGTAGCCGTAGACGTTCTCCTTGGCGTCGATCTTGGCGGCGTCGGCCTTCAGCTCGTCCCAGGTGGTGGGGGGCGTGGTGATGCCGGCCTTCTTCAGGAGCGCCTTGTTGTAGACGAGCGCGAGGGTGTCGGTGACCAGCGGCACGCCGTAGGTCTTGCCCTCGTACTGGGCCTGGGTGACCAGGCTGGACTGGAACTTGTCCTGGTCCGCGACGGCACTGGTGCCGTCCAGCGGCAGGAAGTAGCCGGCCTTGGCGAAGGCCGGGGTCCAGCCGACCTCGGAGCGCAGCACGTCGGGCGCGCCCTTGCCGGACTGGGCGGCCGTGTCGAACTTGTTCTGCGCCTGGTCGAACTGGACGTTGACGTACTTGACCTTGATGTTCTTGTTGGCGGCCTCGAACTCCTTGACCAAGGCCTTGTACGTCGGTGCCTCATTGGTGGCGTTGGAGGTGTCCCACCAGGTGATGGTGACCGGGCCGTCCGACTTGCTGTCGCTCCCGCCGCACGCCGTCGCCGTGAGGGCGAGGGACGCCACCAGTGCGGAGGCCGCTATGCCACGCCGCATGAGTTCTCCTTGAGGGTGAAAGCCCGGGTGAGGCGAGGGCGGCCCCGTCCGCCGTCCCCGCTGTCGTGCCGACTGCGCCTTTGCGTCCGCCGGGCGTCAGGGAACGTAACAGCGATGCAATGCGGGCGAAAGACCTTGCAGAAAAAAAGTGCAAGAGATCTCCGAAGTTATCCGTACGTGACCTCTCGGCGACCGCCGTGAGACGCTTGTTTACAGCGGTAGAGCGCTACAGGGACGACTTGTGCAAGACTCTGCAAGCTCTTGCCGTCACGTTTCACGAGGGAGTGCGATGACGCAGCAGCCCGGACCGGGCCGCCCCCCAGGCCGCATCAGGCGCCCGATTGGTGTGCAAGGAGACATACGACCGGTACAGTCCGGTGCCGTGACCACACGGCTTGCCGACATCGCAGCGCAGGCGGGGGTGAGCGAGGCGACGGTGAGCCGGGTCCTGAACGGGAAGCCGGGCGTCGCCGCCACCACCCGCCAGTCCGTGCTCGCCGCACTGGACGTGCTGGGCTACGAGCGTCCGGTACGGCTGCGGCAGCGCAGCGAGGGCCTGGTCGGCCTGATCACCCCGGAGCTGGAGAACCCGATATTCCCGGCGCTGGCCCAGGTGATCGGGCAGGCGCTGACCCGGCAGGGCTACACGCCCGTGCTCGCCACCCAGACCCCCGGCGGGTCCACCGAGGACGAGCTGACCGAGATGCTGGTGGACCGCGGGGTCGCGGGCATCATCTACGTCTCCGGCCTGCACGCGGACACGACGGCCGACATGCAGCGCTACGAGCGGCTGCGGGCGCAGGGCGTGCCGTTCGTCCTCGTGGACGGCTTCTCGCCGAAGGTGCAGGCACCGTTCATCTCGCCGGACGACCGGGCGGCGATGACGCTGGCGGTCACCCACCTGGTGTCCCTCGGGCACACGCGGATAGGGCTCGCGCTCGGGCCCAAGCGGTTCGTCCCCGTGCAGCGCAAGATCGAGGGCTTCGTGCGGGCCGTGCAGGACCAGTTGGGTCTGGGCGCGCAGGTCGTCGAGTCGGAGCTGGTGCAGCACTCGCTGTACACCCTGGAGGGCGGTCAGGCGGCGACCACGGCGCTGATCGACCGCGACTGCACGGCGATCGTGTGCGCCAGCGACATGATGGCGCTGGGCGCGATAAGGGCCGCACGCCAGCGCGGGCTGGACGTCCCGCGGGACGTCTCCGTGGTCGGCTTCGACGACTCCCCCCTGATCGCCTTCACCGACCCGCCGCTCACCACCATCCGCAAGCCGGTGCCGGCGATGGGCCAGGCCGCGGTGCGCACCCTGCTGGAGGAGATCGGCGGCACGCCGGCTCCGCACAGCGAGTTCGTCTTCATGCCGGAACTGGTGGTACGCGGTTCTACGGCGTCGGCGCCGGGAGACCGTGCCAACCGTCCCTGACGGCCGGACAGGACCCGCGTCGCGGTCGCACCGCCGTAGAACATGCACGGTGAACCCGGCCTTGGGATGATCTGCCGGAGACGTCTTTTCTGGCAGACTCTGTGGCTATGAGTGACTCGACCGTGACAGAGCCGGAAGGTCGCGCACAACAGACCCTTCCGCGGACCGTCACGGGCGAGGGACGACAGGGGTTCCTACGGCGGGCGCGCACCCCGCGGCGGCCCCGGCTCTGGTTCGAGATCCTGCTGGTCGCGGTGAGTTACTGGACGTACTCCCTGATCCGCAACGCGGTCCCGGAGCAGAGGGCGCAGGCGCTGCGCAACGCCGACCGGATCTGGCGTGCCGAGCACGGTATGGGGATCGCCGCCGAGCAGTCCGTCAACCACGCCGTGAACACGGTGAATTGGCTGATCATCGGCATGAACTACTACTACGCGACGCTGCACTTCGTGGTGACGCTGGGCGTGCTGGTGTGGCTCTACCGCAGCCATCCCGGCCGCTACGCGGCGGCGCGGCTCGCCCTGTTCGCCACGACGGGGGTGGCCCTGGTCGGCTACTACCTGTTCCCGCTGGCCCCGCCACGGCTGATGAACGGCGGCGGGTTCGTCGACACGGTCATGGTCCACCACACCTGGGGGTCGATGGCCTCCGGCGACCTGAAGCACATGTCGAACCAGTACGCGGCGATGCCGTCGATACACATCGGCTGGTCCCTGTGGTGCGGGCTCACGGTCTTCGCGCTCGCGTCGGTGCCGTGGGCGCGGGTCCTGGGGCTGCTCTACCCGGCGGCGACGCTGCTGGTCATCGTCGCCACGGCCAACCACTTCTGGCTGGACGCGGTGGGCGGGGTCCTCTGCCTGGCCTTCGGCCTCACCCTGACCCGCCTCTGGTACGGCACCCCGCCCCACACCCTCCCCCGCCACCGGCCCGCCCCCGCCTGAACCCGCCGGGTCGCTCCCCCTCCGCCACGACGGCGACCGGCCTCGGCGGAGGGGTCCGGTGGTGCCGGGGGTGTGGGTGGTGGGGTCAGCCGTGCCGGTGGGCGATGTGGCCGCCGGTGACGGTCAGGGGGACGGGGGACTGGGTGAGTTCGTCCGCGGGGGCGGTGACCGGGTCGAGGGCGAAGGCCGTGAGGTCGGCTCGGTGGCCGACCGCGATACGGCCCGCCACGTCGGCCTCCCCCGCCGCCCGGGCCGCATGGCTCGTGCAGCCCTCCAGCGCCTCCAGGCCGGTGAGCCCGGCCCGTGCCGACGCCGCGCCCTTCGGTGCCCGGGCCGTCGCGAGGACGGCCCGCACGTCGTAGTGGGCGATCGGCCAGTCCGAGCCGAGGGCGACCGTCGCGCCCGCGTCCCGCAGGTCACGCAGGCGCCAGGCGTGCCCGGCACGGTCGGCGCCCAGCCGGCGGGACCACTCGTCGCTGCCGTCGGCCCTGGTGTACGCGGTGTGCGGGGGCTGCATCGACGCCGCCACCCCCAGCTCCGCGAACCGCGGCAGCAGCTCGTCCGGCGCCGTCTCGATGTGCTCGACGCGGTGCCGGCCCGCCCCGCCGGGACCGAGCCCGGCCAGCACGTCCAGGACGTGGCGTACGGCCGCGTCCCCGATCGCGTGCGTCGCCGTCCGCACCCCGGCCGCGTGCAGGTGCCGTACGGCGGCCCCGTACGCCTCGGGGTCCGGCCAGAACGCCTCCGTCCCCTGCCCGTGGCAGTCCGCGTGGTCCAGCCAGGCCGTGCCGCCCTCCACGGTCCCGTCCATGAAGAACTTGACCCCGTCGACCACCCAGTGCCGCCCGCCCCGCCCCTGCGCGGCGACCAGCCCGGCCAGCCCGGCCTCGTCGATCCCCGGCATGCACCAGGGCGCGAACCGCAGCCGCAGCGGCAGTACGGTCTCCGCCGCCACCGCCCCGACCAGCTCCGCGTCCCCCTCGTCCATGACGTGTGCCCCGGTCAGCCCGGTGGCCGCCATCGCCGCGAGCAGCTCGACCAGCCGCGCGCGGCGGGTGGTGTACGAGGGCCGGGGCATGATCTGCTCGACCAGCCGCATCGCCGCGTGCTCGACGAGGTGGCCGGTCGGGCGGCCCTCGGCGTCGCAGACCACCTCCGACCGCTGTTCGAAGGCGCGCGCGCCCGTCACCCCGGCCGCGGCCAGCGCCGCGCCGGTGGCGAGGGCGGAGTGGCCGTCGTAGAGGCGGAGGAAGGCGGGCGCGCCGCCCACGACGTCCTCGATCAGCGCGCGGTCGACCGCGCGGCCCTCGAACGCGTTGTGGTCGAGGCCGAAGCCGATCACCCAGCCGTCGATCCGGTCGGCCCCGGCGAGCGCCGCCTTCAGGCCGTCCAGTCCGCTCACCCCCGACAGGTCCACGCCGGTCGCCATGTCGAGGCCCCACACCGGGTGGCTGTGCGCGTCCACCAGGCCGGGCACCAGGTGCGCCCCGTCGAGGGACAGCACCTCGGTGCCCGGCCCCCGCCAGTCGCGTACGTCCCGCTCGTCGCCGACGGCGGCGATCAGCCCGTCGCGGACGGCGACGGCGGTGGCGTGCGGCCGGGCGGGGTCGAGGGTGCGGACCTCGGCGCCGGTCAGGATCAGGTCGGGGGCGGCGGTCATACGGGGTGAACTCCTCGGTTCCGTAGGGTTATTCGGCGGAAGTGACGGAAGGGGCCGACTCGGCGGACGCCACGGGATCGGCGGGCCCGGCGGGCTTCGCGGGCTCGGCCGGCTCGGCCGGCTCCGCGGCGAAGTCCGCGTACACGGCGGGCCGGTTCCGGCGCAGCCACCACGCGAGGCCGAGGCCGGCGACGAAGACGGCGGGCGCGATGACGATCAGCACGGTGTTCACCGTGGCCGACGCCCCGGTGAACAGGTCGATGTGGGTGATGACGAGGCCTATCGCGGTGGCGAGGAGCACCGCGGCGACGGTCGGGGCGAGCACCGTGCGCAGCGTGCCCTCGGTGTGCCGGACCCGGCGGAAGTAGCAGGGCACGGCGACGGCGGCGAGCAGCTGGAGCGCGAACAGGCCGATCATTCCAGGGGTGTTGACCCACAGCAGCAGCTGGTTGTACGGGTCGGCGCCCACCGCCCAGAAGCCGAGCACGACCACCATGCCGACGACGGTCTGCGCGGCACCGGCCAGGTACGGGGAGCGGTGCCGGGGGTGGATCACGCCGAGCCGCCGGGGCAGCACGCCCTCCTCGGCGAGGGCGAGGACGTAGCGGTTGATCGCGTTGTGGAAGGCGAGGAGCGAGGCGATGATGCTGGTCACGATGAAGACGTGCATCAGGTCGGCCGCCCAGCCGCCGACGTAGCCGGTGATGGCGGTGAAGAAGAGCCCGCCGGGGTCCTTGGCGGCGGCCGCGATGACGTCCCGGTCGCCGAAGGCCTGGATGATGATCCACACCATGAAGGCGTAGAAGAGGCCGAGGAACGCGACGGCCACGTAGGTGGCGCGCGGCACCGTGCGCTCGGGGTCGCGGGCCTCGCGGCGGTAGATGACGGTCGACTCGAAACCGGTGAAGGCGGCGAAGGCGAAGGCCAGGACGACCGCCGTACCGGGGACGAACACGTTGCCCGGGGCGAAGGAGGCGCCGGACAGGCCGTGCGCGCCGCCCTTGACCAGCACCCCGCCGGCGAGCAGCACGAGGATGCCGGTCTCGGCGACCAGCAGCACACCGAGCAGCTTGGCGCCGAACTCGATGGAGCGGAAGCCGCCGTAGCCGATCAGGAGGAGTCCGGCGAGGGCGATCGGCAGCCAGGGGACGTCGATGCCGAACAGGGCCTTCGCGGTGTCGCGGCCTGCGCTGCCGAGGAGGCCGTAGACGCCGATCTCCATGCCGTTGTAGCCGATCAGCGCGAGCAGCGCGGCGCCGATGCCGACGGGGCGGCCCAGGCCCCGGGTGATGTACGCGTAGAACGCGCCGCCGCTCCTGATGTGCCGGCTCATGGTGGTGAAGCCGATGGCGAAGACGGCGAGGGTGATGCCGGCGATGAGGTAGCCGGCGGGGGCGCCGATGCCGCCGAGCAGGACGGCGAGCGGGGCGACGCCGGCCATCACGGTGAGCGGGGCGGCGGCGGAGATGACGAAGAAGGCGATGTCGGCGGTGCCGAGCGAGCCTGGGCGGAGAGTCGTCACGGCGGGTGCCGTGCTCTCCTCGCGAGCGGTGACGGACATGGGGGGGGAGCCCTTCGAGCGCGACGGACGGGAGGGTTCCGGGCGTGCGGGATGACCGGCGCTACCAGGGCAGGGACTGCCCCGGACCCGTAAATCTAAAGCCTTTTGGTTTTGGCAATGTAGCCTCCTCCTGGACATCCGGGAAGACCCGTTTCACCACTCCAGGGGAGAAGGCACCGATGGGACGGCCGCGCACCCCGCTCCTCGACCGGGAGCGGATCACCACGACCGCGCTGCAACTCGTGGACGAGCAGGGCGACTTCAGCGTCCCTCAGATCGCGAAGCGGCTCGGCGCGCAGACCGGTTCGCTGTATCACCATGTGGACGGCCGGGACGGCATCGTCGAACTGCTGCGCGAACGGGTCGCCTCCGCGATCGACCCGGCGACCCTGGACCTGGCTCCCTGGGACACCGCGCTGGAGTCCTGGGCCCGCTCCTACCGGGCCGCGTTCGCCGCCCACCCGAGGGCGATCCCGCTGCTGATGACCTCACCGGTGCGCGCGCCCCGCGTCCTGGAGCAGTACGAGCGCGCGGTCACCCTGCTGCTGGACGCCGGTTTCGCCCCCGCGGAGGTGATGCCCCTGCTGATCGCCCTGGAGAACCTGGTCCTCGGCTCGGCGCTGGACCTGGCGGCCCCCGAGACCATGTGGGAACTGACGGCGGAGATACCGACCCCGCGCCTGGCCGAGGCCCTGACGGCGGTGGGCGGGGGCAGGGCCGACCGGGCCTTCGAGGTGGGCATCACGGGCCTGATGAACCACGCCAGGGCACTGCTCCAGATGCGCCGGGACGACGCCCGGACCCCGTAGCGCGCCCAGCTATCCGCAGCGCGGCGCGCCCGGACCCCGCGGCGCGGCGCCTAGGCCCCGTAGAAGAGTTCCTCGACGACCGCCCGGGCCCGCCGGGTGGTGCGCCGGTACGCGTCCAGCATGTCCCCGGCGTGACCGGGCCCGTACCCCAGGTACCGGCCGACCGCGGCCAGCTCGCGGCCCTCGGAGGGGAACGTGTCGCCGGCCCGCCCGCGCACCAGCATCACGGCGTTGCGCACCCGCGTGGCCAGCACCCACGCCTCGTCCAGGATCCCGGCCTCCTCGGTCCCGAGCAGCTCCGCCGCCCGCGCCGCGGCCAGCGCCTCACGGGTGCGGGTGGTCCGCAGCCCCGGCTCGGCCCACCCGTGCCTGAGCTGGAGGAGCTGCACGGTCCACTCCACGTCGGACAGGCCGCCCGGCCCGAGCTTGGTGTGCAGCTTCGGGTCGGCGCCGCGGGGCAGCCGTTCCGACTCCATGCGGGCCTTGAGCCGCCTGATCTCCCGGACCGGCTCCTCGCCGAGCCCCTCGGCCGGGTAGCGCAGCGGATCGACGAGTTCGATGAACCGGCGGCCCAGCTCGGCGTCCCCGGCGACGGGCTCGGCCCGCAGCAGGGCCTGCGACTCCCACACCAGCGACCACCGGCGGTAGTACGCCGCGTAGGACTTGAGCGTCCGCACGAGCGGCCCGGACTTGCCCTCGGGCCGCAGGTCGGCGTCGATCAGCAGGGCCGGGTCGGCGCTGGGGATCTGGAGCAGTCGGCGCATCTCCGCGACGACCTTGTTGGCCGCGTCGGCGGCCTCCCGCTCGTCCACCCCGTCCTGGGGCTCGTGGACGAAGAGGACGTCCGCGTCGGAGCCGTAGCCCAGTTCGTGGCCGCCGAAGCGGCCCATGCCGATGACGGCGAACCGGGTCGGCAGGGTGTCCCCCCAGCCGTCGCGGACGACCGCCCGCAGGGTGCCGGCGAGGGTGGCCGCCGTCAGGTCGGAGACCGCGCCGCCGACCCGGTCGACCAGGGCGCCCTGGTCGGCCTCGACGGGCTTGGTCTCGGTGCCGTAGGAGTCGACGATGTCGGCGGCGGCGGTACGGAACAGTTCACGGCGACGCACACCGCGCGCGGCCCGTACGCCGTCCTCGGCGTTGTCGGCGCGGCCCACGGCGGCGAGGATCTCCTGCTCCAGGTGGGCGCGGCCGCGCGGCTCCAGACCGCCCCCGTCGCCGTCGCCCAGCAGGGCCACCGCCTCCGGGGCCCGCATCAGCAGGTCCGGGGCGAGGCGGCCGGCGGACAGCACCCGGGCGAGGTTCTCGGCGGCGGCGCCCTCGTCGCGCAACAGCCGCAGGTACCAGGGGGTCTTGCCGAGCGCGTCGGAGACCTTGCGGAAGTTGAGCAGGCCCGCGTCCGGTTCCGCGGAGTCGGCGAACCAGCCCAACAGCACGGGCAGCAGGGTGCGTTGGATGGCGGCCTTGCGGGTGACGCCGGAGGCGAGGGCCTCCAGGTGGCGCAGGGCCGCGGCCGGGTCGGCGTACCCGAGCGCCTCCATCCGCTCGCGGGCCGCCTCGGGGCTCAACCGTGCTTCTCCGGGCGCGAGTTGGGCGACGGCGTCGAGCAGCGGGCGGTAGAAGAGCTTCTCGTGCAGACGTCGTACGACACCGGTGTGCTGCTTCCACTCGCGCAGCAGCTCGGCCGCCGGGTCGGCGCGCAGGCCCAGGGAGCGGCCGAGGCGGCGCAGGTCGGCCTCGTCCTCGGGGACCAGGTGGGTGCGGCGCAGCCGGTAGAGCTGGATGCGGTGCTCCAGGGAGCGCAGGAAGCGGTACGCCTCGTCGAGCCGGCCGGCGTCGGCACGGCCGACGTAACCGCCGGCGGCGAGGGCCTGGAGCGCGTCCAGGGTGGTGCCGGAGCGCAGCGAGGCGTCCGCCCGCCCGTGCACCAACTGGAGCAGCTGGACGGCGAATTCGACGTCGCGCAGGCCGCCGGGACCGAGCTTCAGTTCGCGTTCGATCTCGGCGGCCGGGATGTTCTCGACCACGCGGCGGCGCATCTTCTGCACGTCGGTGACGAAGTTCTCGCGCTCGGCCGCCTTCCACACCATGGGGTCGAGCGCGGCGATGTAGTCCTGGCCGAGGTCGGCGTCGCCGGCCACCGGGCGGGCCTTGAGCAGCGCCTGGAACTCCCAGGTCTTGGCCCAGCGCTGGTAGTAGGCGAGGTGGCTGCTGAGGGTGCGGACCAGGGGGCCGTTGCGGCCCTCGGGGCGGAGGTTGGCGTCGACGGGCCAGATCGACCCCTCCACGGTGGTCTCGGAGCAGATCCGCATCATGTGCGAGGCGAGCTTAGTGGCGGAGCGCAGCGCCTTGGCCTCGTCGGCGCCCTCGGCCGCCTCGCCGACGAAGATGACGTCGACGTCGGAGACGTAGTTCAGCTCGTGGCCGCCGCACTTGCCCATGGCGATCACGGCGAGCCGGCAGGCGGCGGCGTCTGCGGGCGCGGCCGCCTCGGCGAGGGCGAGGGCGGCGCGCAGGGTGGCGGTGGCCAGGTCGGCGAGTTCGGCGGCGGTCTCGGCCACGTCGGTGGTGCCGCACACGTCCCGCGCCGCGATGGACAGCAGGCAGCGCCGGTAGGCGACGCGCAGCGAGACCGGGTCGGCCGCCTCCGCCAGACCGCGCTCGAACTCGGCCACACCGGGGTGCAGGTCCCGGGGCTCGTAGGTGACCAGGGCCGCCCAGTCGCGCGGGTGCCGGGCGAGGTGGTCGGCGAGGGCCGCGGAGGCGCCGAGCACGCCCAGCAGCCGGTCGCGCAGCGGCTTGGCCGCTATCAGGGTGTCCAGCAGCTCCTGGTGGGCGGTGTGGCCGGGCTGGGCCTCCAGGAGCCGTACCAGACCGTGCAGGGCGAGGTCGGGATCGGCGGTGGCGCCCAGCGCCTCCAGCAGTACCGGATCGTCGCGGACGGCCGCCAGCCGGGCGCTGTCCAGGAGCCGTTCGGCGGCCGAGGCATCGGTGAAGCCGTGCCGCAGCAGTCGCGTGAAGGTACTGCTCCTGCGCCCCGGCGTCATGTGCGGCCTCTCCTCACGATCACGGTCGTCCTGGCCAGACGAGCCTAACCGCAGACCCGGGCACGGGCGCCGACGAGTTCCCGGCGGGATCGTGGTCTGCAGGGGCAGGAGAAGCCCCAGGGAGGCATCGTGCGTGATCCCCAGGGCGTGCTGGACGCCCGCTGCAGCGGTGAGGGCGCCTCGGCGCACCACGGTCCGAGGCCGAGAAGGTGCTCACCGAGTCCGGGCTGTTCCGGATCTCGACGGTACGGCCGGACGGGCGGCCCTTCCGGCTCGCCCGCTCCCGCAGTTCACCCGGTCTTCATCCACCTGGCCGGACACGGTGGTGCGTGGGATTGTTGGCGTGTGCATGCTCTGTCCGCACCGCCACCAGCCCCTCCCTTCCCCCGTACCGGAGGTTGATGTGTCCGGCAGTTCCGCACGTTCGGCGATGCTGCGCCGAGCCCGTACGGCGGTGGCCTCCGCCACCGCCTTCACCGCTGCCGCGATCGGCCTGTGGACCGGGCTCGGCGGCACGGCGGCGCACGCCGCGAGTGCCGTACCGACCCCGGACCACGTGATCGTGGTGGTCTTCGAGAACCACGCCTACAGCCAGGTCGTCGGCTCCTCCAGCGCCCCGTACATCAACTCGCTGGTCTCCGGCGGCGCCAACCTGACCCAGATGTACGCCGAGACCCACCCCAGCCAGCCCAACTACTTCGCCCTGTTCTCCGGTTCCACCCAGGGCATCACGGACGACAGCTGCTACACCGCGGGGTTCTCCTCGGCCGCCAACCTGGCCTCCGAGCAGATCGCGGCCGGCCGCACCTGGGCCAGCTACAACGAGACCCTGCCCAGCCAGGGCTCGACCACGTGCAGCAGCGGCGACTACGCGCGCAAGCACAACCCGTGGTTCGGCTTCAGCAACGTGCCCACCTCGACGGCGAACACCTTCGCCCAGTTCCCGACGGACTACACCACCCTGCCCCAGCTGTCCTTCGTGATCCCCAACCTGTGCAGCGACATGCACGACTGCTCGGTGTCGACGGGTGACACCTGGCTGCAGAACAACCTCGGCGCGTACGCCACCTGGGCCAAGACCCACAACAGCCTCCTCGTCGTCACCATGGACGAGGACAACCGCCTGGCCGGCAACCGCATCCCCACGGTCCTCTACGGCCAGCAGGTCACCGCGGGCTCGACCTCGTCGACCACCTACGACCACTACGACCTGCTGCGCACCCTGGAGGACAGCCAGGGTCTGACCGCGCACGCGGGCAACGCGGCGTCCGCCTCCGACATCACCGGGATCTGGACGTCCTGACGTGTACGTAGCGGACAGCCGCGCGAGCACTGCGACGGCGTCCGTGGAAGGTACCGCCCGGCCCGCCGCGGCCGGGCGGTACCGCTCCACGATCGCGCCCACCGTCCTCGCCCTCGGCACGGTCAGCCTGATCACGGACGTGTCCTCCGAGATGGTCACGGCGGTCCTGCCGCTGTACCTGGTGGCGGGCCTGGGCCTGTCCCCGCTGGGCTTCGGCCTCCTCGACGGCGTCTACAACGGCTTCTCGGCGGTCGTACGGCTCCTCGGCGGCCACCTCGCCGACCGGGGCGGCGGGCGGCACAAGTGGGTGGCGGGCGCGGGTTACGCCCTGTCGGCCCTCTGCAAGCCCCTGCTGCTGATCGCCCACACCCTCACCCCCATCGGCCTGATCCTGGCGGCGGACCGCACCGGCAAGGGCCTGCGCACGGCGCCCCGGGACGCCCTGATCTCGCTCTCCAGCACCCCGGAGACCCGGGGCCGCGCGTTCGGCGTGCACCGCGCGATGGACACGGCGGGCGCGCTGCTCGGTCCCCTGGCCGCGTTCCTGATCCTGCGGGCCACGGTGGACGGCTACGACGCGGTGTTCACGGTCAGCTTCTGCGTGGCGGTGCTGGGCGTCCTGGTCCTGGCCCTGTTCGTACCGTCGGCGCGGACAACACAGCAGGCCGCAGGGGACGCAACTGTCGCCTCACCGGCCGCTCGTGCCGAAGTCCTCCCGGCGGCCGGGCCGCGGACGCGCCCCACGCTGCGGGCGGCGCTCGCCCTCCTCGCCCACCGCGACCTGCGCCGCCTCACCGTCTGCGCCCTGCTCCTCGGGCTCGCCACGGTGAGCGACTCCTTCGTCTACCTCCTCCTGCAACGGCGTCTGGGCGTCCCGGACGGCTGGTTCGCCCTGCTCCCCCTCGGCACGGCGGCGGCCTTCCTGTTCCTGGCGGTCCCGCTGGGCCGGCTGGCCGACCGCTGGGGCCGCTGGCACGTGTTCCTGGCGGGGCACGGCGCCCTGCTGCTCGCCTACGCGCTCCTGCTGACGTCCTGGCACGGCACGGCCCTGCCCTGCGCGGTCCTGGCGCTGCACGGCACGTTCTACGCGGCGACCGACGGCGTGCTCATGGCGGCCGCGTCGGACGGCGTGCCCGAGACGCTGCGCTCCTCCGGTCTGGCGCTGGTCCAGACGGGCCAGGCGGGGGCGCGTTTCGCCTGCTCACTGGCGTTCGGCGCGGCGTGGACGCTGTGGGGCGACCGCACGGCGCTGCTGCTGTCGACGGCCGCGCTCACCGTGTGCGCGGTGTACGCCCTCACCCTGCGCCCCTTCCGGGAGGCCGCCGTATGACCATGAGATCCCGTGTCCTGATCCTGGCCGTCGCGCTGGCGGCGCTGGCGGCGATCGCCCTGGCCTCCGTCCTGCACGCGTCGGCGCGGGCGGAGCGCCGCGACCACACCCGGGCCGGCGGCCCGAAGATCACACCGGGCGCAGTGACGCTCACGGCACCGGGCCGCATGATCTTCCGCAACATGGCGTGGGGCCCGCACCGCGACGAACTGACCACGACCCCCGCGTCCGCCCCCGGCGGCCCGCGCACGGCCTCCGGCGTCAAGTGCCTGCGCTTCTACGCGGCCGCCGGCACGGGGGTCTGCCTCCAGGCCGTGCACGGCCCGGTCTCGGACACGTACCGCGCGCTGATCCTGGACGCGAGGCTGCGCACGAGGGCCCGCTACGACGTCCCCGGCATCCCGTCCCGGGCCCGGGTCTCCCCCACCGGCCACTACGCGGCCTGGACCGCCTTCGTGGGCGGCGACTCCTACGCGGGCACGGACTTCTCGACCCGCACGGCGATAGCGGACACCCGCACGGGCGAGCTGATCCCGTCCCTGGAGGCGTTCCGCGTCGTCAAGGACGGCCACGCGTACCACTCCGCGGACGTCAACTTCTGGGGCGTGACGTTCGCCGCGGACGACACCACCTTCTACGCGACCCTCGCGACGAAGGGCAGCACCTACCTCGTCCGCGGCAACCTCCGCACCCGTACGGTCACCACTCTCCACCCCGACGTCGAATGCCCCTCCCTCTCCCCCGACGGCACCCGCATCGCGTACAAGAAGCGCGTCAAGGGCCTCCCCGAGGACGCCCCTTGGCGCCTGTACGTCCTGGACCTGCGCACCATGCGCGAGACCCCCCTGTCGGAGACCCGCAGCGTCGACGACCAGGCGGTCTGGCGGAACTCCCGCACCCTCGTCTACGCCCTGCCGGGCGACTACGGAGCGGACCTCTACGAGATCCCGGCGGACGGCACGGGCGAACCCCGCCGCATCAGCACCTCGGCGGTGTCACCGGCGTACACCGGCTGAAACGACGCAACACCGGCGGGCCGCACCGGGGCCCGGGACACCACGGGGCCGGCGGTCCACGACCGCCGGCCCCGTCCGCGCATTGCCGCCGTTACAGCACCGGCAGGTTCTTGCGGAGTTCGAAGGTGGTGACCTCGGAGCGGTACTCCTCCCACTCCTGGCGCTTGTTGCGCAGGAAGAAGTCGAAGACGTGTTCGCCGAGGGTCTCGGCGACGAGGTCGCTGCGTTCCATGAGGGTGAGGGCCTCGCCGAGGTTCTGCGGGAGGGGCTCGATGCCCATGGCACGGCGCTCCGCGTCGGAGAGGGCCCAGACGTCGTCCTCGGCGCCCGGCGGGAGCTCGTAGCCCTCCTCGATGCCCTTGAGGCCGGCGGCGAGGAGGACGGCGTAGGCCAGGTACGGGTTGGCGCCGGAGTCCAGGGAGCGGACCTCGACGCGGGCCGAGCCGGTCTTGCCGGGCTTGTACATGGGGACGCGGACCAGGGCCGAGCGGTTGTTGTGGCCCCAGCAGATGTAGGACGGGGCCTCGCCGCCGGCGCCCGCCGTGCGCTCGGAGCCGCCCCAGATGCGCTTGTAGGAGTTCACCCACTGGTTGGTGACCGCCGCGATCTCCGCCGCGTGCTTCAGCAGGCCCGCGATGAAGGAGCGGCCGACCTTGGAGAGCTGGTACTCCGCGCCGGACTCGTAGAACGCGTTCCGGTCGCCCTCGAAGAGTGAGAGGTGGGTGTGCATGCCCGAGCCGGGGTGCTCCGAGAACGGCTTCGGCATGAACGTCGCCTGGACGCCCTGCTCCAGCGCCACCTGCTTCATGACCAGGCGGAACGTCATGATGTTGTCGGCCGTGGAGAGCGCGTCCGCGTAGCGCAGGTCGATCTCCTGCTGGCCCGGCGCGCCCTCGTGGTGGGAGAACTCGACCGAGATGCCCATGGACTCCAGCATGGTGATCGCCTGGCGGCGGAAGTCCATGCCGATGTTCTGCGGGGTGTGGTCGAAGTAGCCCGAGTTGTCGGCGGGCGTGGGGCGCGAGCCGTCGAGCGGGCGGTCCTTCAGCAGGAAGAACTCGATCTCGGGGTGGGTGTAGAAGGTGAAACCCAGGTCCGAGGTGCGGGCGAGCGCGCGCTTGAGGACGTAGCGGGGGTCCGCGAAGGACGGCGAGCCGTCGGGCATCAGGATGTCGCAGAACATCCGGGCCGTGCCGGGGGCCTCGGCGCGCCACGGCAGCACCTGGAAGGTGGACGGGTCCGGCTTGGCGATCATGTCGGACTCGTAGACCCGGGCGAAGCCCTCGATCGCGGAGCCGTCGAAGCCGATGCCCTCGTCGAAGGCCTGTTCCAGCTCGGCCGGGGCCACGGCGACGGACTTGAGGAAGCCCAGCACGTCCGTGAACCACAGGCGTACGAACCGGATGTCCCGCTCCTCCAAGGTCCGGAGCACGAACTCCTGCTGCTTGTCCATCTTCCGCTTCCCCATCCTTGCTGGTCAGGCCGCCTGGCTCCCCGTCCCACGGGAGGCGGTCGGGCACCTTGGCATCACACCACAACAGCATTTCATGCGCGTTGCCGACCTTGATCGCGGCGGCGACCCGGGTCTGAACGGCTTTCGTACGCCAGATGTACCGCTCTGCCGCCCATCTTGCCTGCTCGCGGCGACATCCGTAATGGCCGGTTCGGCTCCCGGGTGACGGAGACCACGGTCTTTAAATTTGAATCTGAGATGCAACTTTTAATAGCGTCGAGGCATCGAGCCGTCCGGTCGAGCCACAAGGAGCCCCGATGCTGTCCGAGCCGTCCGCCGTCACCGTCCGCGCCACCCTCCCCGCCGTCGGCGCGGCCATCGGCGAGATCACCGAGCGTTTCTACGCCCGCCTCTTCGCCGCCCACCCCGGCCTGCTGCGCGACCTCTTCAACCGCGGCAACCAGGCCGCCGGCACCCAGCGGCAGGCGCTCGCCGGCTCCATCGCCGCGTTCGCCACCCACCTGCTCGACCACCCCGACCGGCGGCCCGACGCCATGCTGAGCCGCATCGCCCACAAGCACGCCTCCCTCGGGGTCGCCCCCGAGCAGTACGCCGTCGTCCACGAGCACCTCTTCGCCGCCATCGCCGAGGTCCTGGGCGAGGCCGTCACCCCCGAGGTCGCCGCGGCCTGGGACGAGGTCTACTGGCTGATGGCGAACGCGCTGATCGCCGCCGAGAGGCGGCTGTACGAGGAGAGCGGCGGCGACGGCTCGCTGCGGCCCTGGGAGGTCGTCGAGCGGGTCGAGGAGACGGCCGACGTCGTGACCTTCCGGGTGCGGCCGGCGGACCCCGGGGCGGCCGTACGCGGCTTCCGGGCCGGGCAGTACGTCTCGGTGGGCGTGACGCTTGCCGACGGCGCCCGCCAGATACGCCAGTACAGCCTCTCCGGGGCGCCGGGCGAATCGGTCCGCCAGTTCAGCGTCAAGCGCGTCCCCGGTGACGCCACGGCACCCGAGGGCGAGGTCTCGAACCACCTGCACGCACGCGTGCGCGAGGGCGACGTGCTCGAACTCTCGGAGCCGTACGGCGACCTCGTCCTCCCGGAGGGCGACGACCGGCCCCTGCTGCTCGCCTCCGCCGGCATCGGCGTGACCCCGATGGTGGCGATGCTGGCCGCGCTCGCGGCCGACGGCCACCGCTCCCCGGTGACGGTCGTGCACGGCGACCGCTCCCCCGCCGACCACGCCCTGCGCACCGACCACACGGCCTGCGCGGCGAAGCTCCCGGACGCCGACGTCCACCTCTTCTACGAACGCGACGCCGAGCCCGGCACCCGCACCGGCCTGGTGGACCTCGCCGGCGTCCCGGTGTCCCCCGGCACGCGCGCGTACCTGTGCGGCCCCCTCCCCTTCATGCGCGCGGTGCGCACCCAGCTGATCGGGAAGGGCGTGGCCCCGGCCGACATCCACTACGAGGTCTTCGGCCCCGACCTGTGGCTCGCGTCCGCCTGAGCGCGCCGAACCGTCACGGGGCAGCGGCCGCAGGAGGCGCACCGTCGCGCAGCCGGGACGGGGTGCAGCCGTAGTGGCGTCGGACCGCCTTCGCGAGATGTCCGGCGTCGGCGTAGCCCCATGACGCGGCGATGTCGGCGATGGTCCGCGCACCGGGCCGGGCAAGGTCCCGGGCAGCGGCCTCCACCCGCATCCGGGACACCTCGTCGCCGAAGCTGGTCCCGTGCTGGGCGAACAGCTGGTGGAGGCGGCGCGCGGAGACTCCGACGGAAGTGGCGGCGTCGACGGCCGGGACGGGCCCGTACCGCAGCCGACCGCGGGCGAACCGCAGCGCGGCCACCCGGCGGGCCTCGGCAGTGCCCACGGTCTCCGGACCGGCTTTCCCGCCGGCCGCGTCCAGGGTCAGCCTCAGCAGGTCGGCCAGAGCGGCGGCGAGAGCCATGCGTGCGGCCTCGGACTCGACGTTCGCGGCCCGGGCCGCCCGCATGGCCGCGGTCAGGACGTGCCCCGTCCCTTGGTCGCCGGCGAAGGAACGGCCGGTGAAGCCGCGGCCGGGGTGCACCAGGTCGGCTGTCGCGCTGCGCGGCAGACGCAGGCTCAGCACTCGCCACAGGTCACCCGAACCTGACTCCAGGTACTCGAACCGGTAGGGCCGGGTGGTGTCGAAGACCGAGAAGGAACCGGGCCGGATGATGCTCGTCCGGCCGTCCTGCGTCGCCTTGCAGACGCCTGCGAGCTGGAGGTTCACGAACATCAGCTCGCCGTCGGCGCGAGCCACCTCCCGGCGCCCGTGGTCGATCATCTGACTGCACGACGAAACCTCCGAGAGACTGGCATCGCCCAGCTCCGCGGAGTCCACCCAGCCGGGCATCCCGTCGGCGTCGAGGCTCGAGGCTCGTTGTTCGGCCGTCCGCCACGGAGACAGCGGCGTGAAGGTCTGGCACAGGACGTCGGACCACATGCCGCGCTGGTCCGAGGCCGACAGCCCCGCAGTCGAGGCGTAGCTGGCCATGACCGTCCTCCTGGCTCGGCGGCTGTGCACAGCGGTCTGTGTCCACCCGCGGGAAAGGCTGTTTGCACCAGTCTGGACATCGGCGCCGCGCACTGTGTTTCGCGGTGGTGACGCCCAGGGGTCCGTCGACTCACGGACGACCACTCGCTCCGAGGGGTGCGCTGACAGCCGATCGCGGTTGCGCATTCGTTCGCGTCGGCCGTACGCGACCTTGCATAACGTCCGGATCGGCCGGCAACGGCGCCGGCGCTGCGAGACATCCGACGCGGTCCGGTCCGCCGGTCGTCGTCATCCCGACATCGCCACCACGAAAGGAAGAGACATGACCGTAGGGTTCTTGCTCTCCTCTGATCAGGACAAGCGCAAGCACGAGGTCCGCTCGTTCGCCGACGAGCATCTGGCACCTCTGGTCGAGAGCATTCGCGAGGCCTCCACGCCGGAAGAGGCGGTGAAGTCCATGCGGACGGCCCACGAGAAGGCCGTTGCCTTCGGTGTGGTCCGCAGCATGATCCCCCCGGAGTTCGGGGGCGCTGCCGGCAGCGGCATCGACGCGGCGATCATGTGGGAGGAGCTGTGCACCGTGATGCCGGAGATCATGGACAGCTTCGGCGGCGTCATGCTCGCGCTCGGCACCGTGACGGCTGCGGGCACGCCGGATCAGGTGCGGCGGCTGTCGAAGCCCTTCCTCGACCCCGGCAACCCGGCCCCGGTCGCCGCGATGGCCTTCAGCGAGCCGGGCGGAACCGCGAACTTCGACGCGCCCCCGCCGGCGCCGGGCCTGCAGACCACGGCCGTCCTGGACGGCGACGAGTGGGTGATCAACGGCGAGAAGGAGTGGGCCGCCTACCTCGGCGGCTGGGACGGCAGGGGACCCGACCTGATGGTGGTGGTCTGCCGTACCCCTGGGGGCATCTCGCTCATCGCCGTCGAGCGGAAGCACCTGGAGGCCGGAGGTCTGACCGTCCTGGGTCACAACGACACGGTGGGCTTCCGCGGCACGGCGACCTCGCGGGTACGGCTGACCGACGTCCGTGTGCCCAAGGACAACCTCATCGGGCAGGAGGGGGACGGGGTCGATCTGACCTTCCAGGCCTTCACGGTCAGCGCCGGCGCGGTCGGCGTCCTGGCGACCTCCTCGATGCGGGCGGCGTTCCAGGACGCCTTCGGCTTCGCCACCACCGAGCACCGCGGCGGCCCGGTGCCGATCATCGAGCACCGCGTCGTCTCCGACATCCTGGCGCGTGCGAAGGCCCAGATCGAGGTGACCCGGCTGATCTCGTGGCGGGCGATGGACGCCGCCATGAGCGGTGCTCCCACGGCATCGGAGTGGTGTCTGCACGCCAAGGTCTTCGGCTCCGAGACCGCGGTCGACGTGATCAACCAGCTCATCCGCGTGGTCGGTATCCGTTCCTACACCAAGAGCTTCCCGATCATGCACCGGCTCTTCGACGCCTTGTCCTACCCCATCCTGGAAGGTGGCAACATCAGCGTGCGGCTGCGCCAGCTGCAAGGTGTCATGACCGCTCCCGGCTGGGACCCCCTGGAGGCCTCCGGCATGGCTTAGCCTCTCGCACCTCCCCGGTGGCCAGCTTCAGCCCCCCGGCCGCCTGGAGATGTCCAGGAGCAACGGCCCCGTCGGCTCCGCCACCATGTCCGCCACCGTCACCGGGTCCAGCGTCGCGAAGAACGCCTCCTGGGCCCGGCGCAGGGCGCCCCGCAGACGGCACGCGGAGCTGAGCGGGCAGGGGGCCGTACCGCCCTCGCAGTCGACGACGTCGCCGTCGCCCTCGAAGGTGCGCACGAGCGCGCCCACCGAGGCCGTGCGCCCCTTCCCGGTCAGCGAGAGCCCGCCGCCCCGGCCGCGCCGGGCGTCGACCAGGCCGAGGTGCTGGAGCTCGGCGACCACCTTCGCGGCGTGCGTGTACGGCACGTCCATGTCCGCCGCGGCCTCACGAGTCGTGGGGCTGGAGTCGCCCGCGACGGCGAGCCGCATCAGGAGCCGCAGAGCCAGGTCGGTGGAGCGCAACAGCCGCATACCGGCCAGCGTAGGTAATGCGCATCCGCCGTTCAAATTATCGGTTTGCTGTCGGATCGCAGGCCTTTCCTGGTCTTTCCTGTGCCCTCCCTACGACTCACCCCATCTCCCCCATTACGATCAGCGGGCCCCACCGTCCCCGTCCCTTTCCCCCCAGAAGGACACATCCCATGGGTTCCGCGAAGAGCAAGGCCGGCAGTGCCGAGCGCAAGGCGCGTATAGAGCAGATGCGGCGCGCGGAGCAGGCGCGCGAGCGGCGCAACCGGATCCTGACGATCGGCGCGAGCGTCGTGGTCGTCGCCGGTCTCGTCGTCGGCGGTGTGGTGCTGGTCCGCTCCCAGTCGGGCAAGAGCGACAGCGCGAGCGACGCGAAGGGCAGTTCCGGGGACTCCGGGCACTTCACCACCGGCAAGGACGGGGTGCGGACCTGGACGGGCAAGCTGTCCCGCACGCACGTCTCCGGCACCGTGGACTACCCGATGCACCCGCCGGTCGGCGGCAACCACAACCCGGTGTGGCTCAACTGCAACGGCAACGTCTACACCAAGGCCGTGAAGGACGAGAACGCCGTGCACGCGCTGGAGCACGGGGCGGTCTGGGTGACGTACACCGACAAGGCCGGGAAGTCGGACGTGGACACGCTGGCGGCGAAGGTGAAGCAGACGCCGTACTCGCTGATGAGCCCGTACACGAACCAGACCTCGCCGATCGAACTGACGGCGTGGGGGCACCAGTTGAGCGTGAAGAGCGCCGACGACCCGAAGGTCGCCAAGTTCTTCGAGACGTATGTGCAGGGCAAGCAGACCCCGGAGCCGGGCGCCTCCTGCACGGGCGGGACGATGTGACGTGAAGAAGCACATCGGCTGGCTCGCCGGCACCACGGCCGCGGTGCTCGTCGCGGCCGGCGCGATCACCTACGCGGTCGCCGAGGACGGCACCGGCCACGACGGCGGGCCGAGCGTCCCGAGCGCGGACGGGGCGGACGCGGGGTTCGCGCGGGACATGGCGGTCCATCACCAGCAGGCCGTGGAGATGTCCTACATCGTCCGCGACCGCACGAAGGACGCCGAAGTGCGGCGGCTCGCCTACGACATCGCGCAGACGCAGGCCAACCAGCGCGGGATGCTGCTGGGCTGGCTGGATCTGTGGGACCTGCCGAAGGTGTCGGCCAAGCCGCCGATGTCCTGGATGGGCATGGGCGACATGCCCGAGCGCGGGGACGGTTCGCTGATGCCGGGCATGGCGACCGACACCGAGCTGAAGAAGCTCCAGCGCCTGAACGGCAAGCAGGCGGAGATCTTCTACCTCCAGCTGATGACGGACCACCACAAGGGCGGCATCCACATGGCCGAGGGGTGCGTGGCCAAGTGCACGGTCGAGGTGGAGAAGAACCTCGCGCAGGGCATGGTGGACGCGCAGCAGTCGGAGCTGTCGACGATGAAGCAGATGCTGAAGGAGCGCGGCGCGAAGCCGCGCGACTGACGCACACGCCCAACTGCCGTACGACTTGGGGGATTTGTCGACTTAACGGCACCGCAAGAACTTGCCGACAATCGCAATCAATCCGTAACGTTCGGCGCGTGACCGATAACCGGCCAAAGACCCCTAATCAACGCCCACTTGGGGTTTCCTTGGCTTTTTCATTCCCCTGGCATGAACAGTTCACCGAAAGAGTGACGTCCACCGTGTGATCCATTCACGGGCCGTTCCGCCGCAGGCCCCCCGGTGATCACGGACGACCCGACCACTCCATGCGACGAACCGCATAGCAGGGGGCAGTATGAGATCGAACCGTGCCAAGGTACGGGCCGGTGTGAGCCTGGCAGCGACACTGCCGATGGTCGCCGGTGCGCTCGCGCTCGGCATACCCGCGGCGCACGCTGCGGACAACCCGGCCCGTGACACCCTGGCGGGCACCAAGCCCGCCTGGGCCACGGCCAAGGCGGACAAGGGCGCCACCTCCAACAGCTCGCAGGTCAAGGCCCGGGTCTACCTGGCCGGCCGGAACGCCACGAGCCTCGCGGCCTACGCGAAGGCGGTGTCCGACCCCAGCTCGCCGCTGTACGGCAAGTACCTGAGCGCCAAGCAGGCCCAGGCCCGCTTCGGTGCCACCGCGGCCCAGGTGAAGGCCGTGAAGTCCTGGCTGACCGCGTCCGGCCTGAAGGTCACCGCGGTCACGCAGCACTACATCGCCGTCTCCGGCGAGGTGTCCGCCGTCGAGCAGGCGTTCGGCACGCAGCTGCACAACTACGCCAAGGGCTCGAAGACCTACCGCGCCCCGTCGAAGGCCGCGTCGGTCCCGTCAGCCGTCAGCGACGCCGTCCTGACCGTGACCGGTCTGGACAGCGCGCCGCACAAGGCCAGCCACGACGACACGCTGCCGCCGCCGGACTCGGTGTTCAAGAACTCCGGGCCGTTCTCCTCGTACTACGGCTCGAACATCGCGACCACGCTGCCGGACGCGTACGGCACGAAGATCCCGTACGCGGTCCAGGGCTACACCGGCAAGCAGCTGCGGGCCGCCTACGGCGCCGGCGCGTACACCGGCAAGCACGTGCGCGTCGCGATCACCGACGCCTACGCCTCGCCGACCATCGCCTACGACGCCGGCACCTACGCCAAGGCGCACGGCGACGCGGCCTGGAAGACCGGCCAGCTGCACCAGGTGCTGCCGGGCGACTACACCAACACCGAGGAGTGCTCGGCGGCCGGCTGGTACGGCGAGGAGACCCTCGACGTCGAGGCCGTGCACGCGGTCGCGCCGGACGCCGACGTCACCTACGTGGGCGCCGCCTCCTGCTACGACGACGACCTGCTGGACTCGCTCAGCAAGATCGTCGACAACCACCTGGCCGACATCGTCTCCAACTCCTGGGGCGACATCGAGGCCAACCAGACCCCGGACCTCGCGGCCGCCTACGACCAGGTCTTCCAGCTGGGCGCGGTACAGGGCATCGGCTTCTACTTCTCCTCCGGCGACAGCGGCGACGAGGTCGCCAACACCGGTACGAAGCAGGTCGACACCCCGGCCAACTCGGCGTGGGTGACGGCGGTCGGCGGTACCTCCCTCGCGGTCGGCAAGGGCGACAAGTACCTGTGGGAGACCGGCTGGGGCACCGAGAAGGCCTCGCTGTCGGCCGACGGCAAGAGCTGGACCAACTTCCCCGGCGCGTTCACCTCGGGCGCGGGCGGCGGCACCAGCAGGACCGTCTCCGAGCCGTACTACCAGAAGGGCGTCGTCCCGAACTCGCTCGCCAAGGCCAACAGCGCCGCCGGCAACCGCGTGGTTCCGGACATCTCGGCGATCGCCGACCCCAACACGGGCTTCAAGGTCGGCCAGACCCAGACCCAGGCGGACGGCACGGAGGCGTACAGCGAGTACCGCATCGGCGGCACCTCGCTGGCCGCGCCGGTGATCGCGGCCGTCCAGGCGCTGGCCCAGGAGGCGCGCGGCGGCAAGGCGATCGGCTTCGCCAACCCGCTGATCTACTCCAAGTACGGCACCAAGGCGTACCACGACGTCACGGACAACCCGACCGGCAAGGGCCTCGCGGTCGCCCGTGTGGACTTCGCCAACGGCTACGACGCCACCGACGGCCTGCTGACCTCGGTCCGCAGCCTCGGCAAGGACAGCTCGCTGTCCGCGGTCAAGGGCTACGACGACGTCACCGGCGTCGGCACCCCGGCGGGCGGCTACGTGGAGTCGTACCGCAACCGGCGCTGACCCGCCGCCGCGGTGATCCGCCGAAGCGGTGATCCACTGAGGCCTTGATCCGCCGAGGCCGTGATCCGCCGAGGCCTTGATCCGCTGGGCGGACGAAGGGGCGTGGGGTCCGCAAGGGCCTCGCGCCCCTTCGCGTCGGCCGGACCCGGGTGCGGCCGTGCGGAGGCGGGGCGCGCGGTCAGGAGCGGGGCAACCGGTCGTACGTACGGAACGTGTAGGTCGCGTCGTAGGCCATCAGGTTGCCGCTCGCCGCCGGCAGGCCGAGCCGGCGGTTCAGCGGCGCGGTCAGGGGTCCGCAGTCCTCGGCGGCGGGGGCCGCGAAGGTGTCGTCGTACGCCGAGAACCTGATCAGCGGCGGGTCCTGCGATATCCACTCCGAAGGCCCGGACCGCTTCAGCCGGAAGTCGACCGGCGTGCTCGCCCCGACGGCGCACGTCTTCGGCAGCAGCGGGCTCAGCAGCCGGAAGCGCAGGCTGAACCGGCCGGTGTAGAAGTCGGACCGGCCGCCGTACTCCGGCCGGATCGCCAGCCGGAGCCGCGAGTCCTCGTCCGCCGCGCGACCGGTAAGCCCGCCCGGCACGGCGGTCGGCGTGCTGTGCATCGCGCCCCACACCTGCCCGTCGGTGCCGTCCGGCATCGGGCCCTCGGCGTGCGTCATGGTGATCGGGGCGAGCGTCACGGTGACCTTGCCGATCGTCAGCAGCGGTGCGGCGGTGTGCACCTCGCATCTCCAGCGGGCCGGATCGACCCCCGCGGGAAGCGCCGGGCAGTCGCCGAAGCCGGTCGCGGGCGAGGCCGCGGCGGGATACGGCTCCGCGTACGCGGGACTCGGTGCGTACACGCCCGCGAGACCTGTCAGGGCGGCGGCGCCGGCGAGGGCGACCGCGGCACGGCGGACGGGAGAGGGGCGGGGGCCACGAGGGCGGACGGCGGTGTTCGTCATGCTCAGCAGTCTGCCGACCGCCCCCGCCCGCCCACTATCGGTGACTCCCCTGCCCCGCCCCTGAGCCGACCCTGATGACTCGTCAGGGACACCGCCCCGTCAGCCGCCTCAGCCGTCCCGCCGGACCGGGCGGGACGCCTTGAGAACCTGGTCGACGTCGAGGGTGACCCGGGCGCCGATCGCCGCGGGCAGCGTGACGGTCTCACCGGGCGAGTACGGGCGGTGATGCTCGTAGCGCTCCCCGCTGGGATCGGTGAGCACGTGGACGCGCTGATGCTTGCGGTCGACGACGACGTAGACCGGAACCTTGGCCTGCGCGTAGGCGACGGCTTTGGTCTTCAGGTCGTCCTTCCAGTTGCTGGAGGTGACCTCCAGGACAAGCCGGAAACAGACCGGGTCGTAGGCGTTGTTCTCGACGAGGTGGTCGTCGATGTCGGCGTCCACGATCGCCAGGTCGGGGATGGCGTAGTCCTCGGCTCCGCCGGGCAGCCAGAGTCCGACGTTCTGGAGGACCTCGGTGTCGTCGTCCAGGCCCGCCGCGATGAAGAGGCTCATGACGTCGGTCAGGACGCGGGCGTGCGGGGCATCCAGTGGCGGGGTCACGAGGAGGTGGCCGCCGATGATCTCGACGCGGTGACCCGGATGGCGCTCCATGATCTCGTCGGCGATCGCCGTGCGCGAGAACGAGTCGCTGGCGCAGAGCTGCTCGATGGTCGCGTCGGGCATCGCGTGCCTCCCGGGGGTGGGCGTCAGGAGCATCATCGTGGGCCGATCGCACCGGCCGGGACGCCACGTCCGGGCCGCTTCACCCGAACGTGGCGTCCCGGCCGGGCGCGCGTCGGCGGCCGGCCGGGACCGTGGAGGTCAGCAGGAGCGCACCGGTTCCGCCGGTTCCGGGACGTGGGAGGCGATGACTCGTTCGCGGGAAGTCGCTGCCGGGGCGGTCCGGCGGCGGTCCACCGCGAAGGCCACGCTCGCGACGCCCAGGCCGAGGACGGCGAGGGCCGCGCCGGCCAGGGCCGGGGAGGTGACGCCGAAGCCCGCGGCCAGGGCCACGCCGCCGATCCAGGCGCCGCCGGCGTTGGCGAGGTTGAAGGCCGCCTGGTTCGCGGAGGAGGCGAGGGAGGGGCCCGCGGCAGCGCGCTCCATGACCATCAGCTGGAGCGGGGAGCCGGTGACGAAGGCCGCCACACCGAGCAGGACGACCGCCAGGGCCGCGCTCCACTCCGCCCGCATCAGGACCGGGAAGACGAGCAGCACCACGACCATGGCGGCCAGGCCGCCGAAGAGGGTGCCGCGCATCGCGTGGTCGGCGAGACGGCCGCCGACCAGGTTGCCGATCGTGGCGCCGACGCCGAACAGGGCGAGCAGCAGCGTCACGCTCGTCTCGGCGTACCCGGCGGACCCGGTCAGCATCGGTGTGATGTAGCTGTACGCCGAGAAGAGCGCGCCGAAGCCGACCACCGTGGTGGCGAGGGCCAGCCAGACGGGGAGCGAGCGCAGGGCGGAGAGCTCGCCGCGCAGGCCCGTCGCCGGGGCCGGGGTGCGGGTGGGGTGGATCAGCAGCCGGACCGCGGCCATCGCGGCCACGCCGATCAGGCTCACGCCCAGGAAGGTCGCGCGCCAGCCGAGGTGCTGACCCATGAGGGTGGCGACCGGGACGCCCGCGATGTTCGCGATGGTGAGGCCCATGAACATCAGGGAGACGGAGCGTGCCTTGCGCTCCGGTGCCACCAGGCCGGTGGCGACCACCGCGCCGACGCCGAAGAACGCGCCGTGCGGCAGGCCGCTCAGGAAGCGGGCGGCGAGGAGGGAGTCGTAGCCGGGGGCCAGCGCCGAGAGCGCGTTGCCCGCGACGAACAGGGCCATCAGGGAGACGAGGACCGTGCGGCGGGACATGCGCGCGGTGAGCGCGGCCAGCAGCGGGGCGCCGATGACGACGCCCAGCGCGTACGCCGAGACCAGATGGCCGGCGGTGGGGATCGAGATGTGCAGGTCGTCGGCGACGTCGGGCAGCAGCCCCATCATCACGAATTCGGTGGTGCCGAGACCAAAAGCGCCGACGGCCAGTGCGAGCAGGGCCAGGGGCATGAAGGGCTTTGCCTTTCTGGGGACAGGGTTCCGTGCGTTCTAAGTTCAGCTACGGAACAAAGTGTCCCAGGCCCAGTATTCCGGCAGGTTACAGCGCGGCGTCCATTTGTCCTGACAAAGTTGACGACACCGCGCTGACCTGCTGTTTTCACAAACCCGATGTGGCCAGGTTCACACGTGCCGCGATGGGCCGGTGGTCGCTGCCGGTTCGCGCCAGGGTCCAGGAGCGCTCCGGGTCCACGCCCTTGACCATGATCTGGTCGATGCGCGCCAGGGGGAACGAGGCCGGCCAGCTGAACCCGAAGCCGCTGCCCGCGGCGCCCTGGGTGGAGCGCATCTGCGAGGTGACGGCGTTGAGGGACCGGTCGTTCATCGTGCCGTTGAGGTCGCCGAGCAGGATCACCCGGGACAGCGTCTCGTCGGCGATGGCCTCGCCGAGGGCGTCCGCGCTCTTGTCGCGCTGGCGGGCGGTGAAACCGGCCTTCATCTTCACGCGCACGGAGGGGAGGTGGGCGACGAAGACCGCGAGGGGGCCGTCCGGCGTGGCGACGGTGGCGCGCATCGCGCGCGTCCAGCCCAGCTTGATGTCGACGGCCTTCACCCCGGTGAGGCGGTACTTGCTCCACAGAGCGACGGTGCCCTCGACCACGTGGTACCTGTACGTCGACTTCAGCGCCTTCTCGTACGCCGGTACGGCGCTCGCCGTCAGCTCCTCCAGGGCCAGCACGTCGGCGCCGGACGCGGCGAGCTGATCGGCCGTGCCGGTCGGGTCCGGGTTCTCGGCGTTGACGTTGTGCGTGGCGACCACGAAGTCGCCGCCGGTGCCGGACTTGTCGGTGAGCAGTCCGCCGAACAGGTTCAGCCAGACGATCGCCGGGAGCAGTACGGCGATCAGCGCGGTGGCCGACCTGCGCACCACGCCGATCAGGACCAGCACCGGGATCAGCAGGCCGAGCCAGGGCAGGAACGTCTCGGTGAGACTGCCGAGGTTGCCGATGGCGTTGGGGATGCGGGAGTGCAGCAGCATCACACCGGCGAGCAGCAGCGCGACCGCGGCGGTGACGAGGCCCCGGCGCCAGATCCGCGGATCGTCGCGCCAGCCGGACAGCAAGCGGTTCACCAGGCGCCGGAACCGGTCTCCCCGGCGCTCGGGCCCCGAGCCGCCGTTGTCCGTCTCCGTCATGTACGCCTGCTGCGCCATACCGCCTGCCTCACAACCTGCCGTGCACACCGTCGTCCCCCGGATACGACCCTAGGGGATGATCGGCTCCGTTCCCGCCGTCACATGACGGCCGTACGGAAGACGAGGACGAACAAGCCGAGGGGAAGAGTTCCGGTTGCCGGCGGCGGGGCGGGGACTGTGACGAAACGAGCACATTCCCGTTAGGCGTCGGGCGGGCTGACGGGGCGTAGGCCGGCCAGTATCGAGTCGACCATCTGTTCGGCCAGGCCCTCGGGGAGTTCGGCGTCCGGGCGCAGGACGGACCGGAGCAGCATCGGCCCGCTGAACATGTCGTTGGCCAGGTCCAGGTCGATGTCGGCGCGGAGTTCGCCGTTCTGCTGGCCGCGTCGCAGCACCTCGATGCCGAGCCGGCGCCGGGGGTTGACCACGCTGGCGTGGTAGGCGTTCCAGATCCGGGGGCTGCTCTTCATCTGGGCGTAGACGTTGTGCAGGATGGCCGACGAACGGCTCATCAGGCCGCGCCGGCGCAGCGACTCCAGCAGGACGACGAGGTCGTCGCGCATGGAGGTGCCGGGGAGTTCGGGGTCGGGGGGCTCGGCTGCGCGCATGACGTCGACGAACAGCTCCTCCTTGCCGTTCCAGCGGCGGTAGATGGTGGCCTTGCCGACGCCGGCGGTCCGGGCGATCCGCTCGATGGACAGCTCGGCGAGCGGGACGCCGTCCTCCAGGAGCTTCATCACCCCTTCCAGGATGGCGCTCTCCACCGCCTCGCTGCGGGGGCGGCCCCTGCCGGGGCCCACGGGCCGCGGCCGACTGTCGGCAAGGCTCACGTCATACCGTCCTCTCACTGGCTGCGGGGATTCTCCCGCAGCAGTAGCCGCCCCCGTGCTCTCACCGTTCCCCCGGCGGGTCCACCGGACCCACCGGTTTCAACGGCCCGTCCGGGCCTTCGGGTTCCACGGCCCGCCCGGCCGGCCCGGGCCCTCCGCTCACGCGGGGCGCCCGGTTCGAGCGGGCTCTTCGGGCTCCCCGCTCTTTCCTCCGACGCCCCGCTCTTCCCGCCGGTACTCCGTGCTTCCCGCCGGCTCCCCGTGCTTCCCGCCGGTTCTCCGTGCTTTTCCGTCGTCTCCTGCCTGCCAGGCCGGTGGTTCAGTCTGCCGTGGTGACCAGCTCCTTTTCACGGTCGTCCCGCTGACCGGCCGGGGGCCTGCCCGGCAGGAACACGGCCGCGACCACGGCGCCGATCAGCGCGACGCCCGCGCCGCACAGGGCGGTGGTGTGCATGGCGTGCAGGAACGCGTCGTTGGCGGGGGTGACCAGGGCCTTGCCCTGCGCCCCGAGCTTCTCCGCGATGCCGAGCGTGGCCTCGATGGACGCGCCGGCGGAGTCGCGCAGCCCGGCCGGCAGCATCCCGAGCCTGCCCTCGATGCCGTCGCGGTACGACGCCGAGAGCACCGAGCCGAGGACGGCGATGCCGAGGGCGCCGCCGACCTGGCGGAAGGTGTTGCTGAGCGCTGAGGCGGAACCGGCCTTCTCCCGGGGCAGCGCCTGCATGATCACGACCGAGGTCGGCGTCATGACGTGCGCCATGCCGAGGCCCATCAGGAAGAAGACGACCTCCAGGAGCCAGATCGGGGTGTCCGCCTCGAACGTGGCGAACGCGGCCAGCGTGCCGGCCAGCAGCACCAGGCCGCCCCCGGTGGTGGCCTTGTTGCCGAACCGCTCGACGACCAGCCGGGCCCGCGGCGCGAAGATCATCTGCGCGGCGGCCAGCGGCAGCATCAGCAGACCGGACTGCAACGGCGAGTAGCCGCGCACGCTCTGCGTGTAGAAGACGGAGAAGAAGGTCACGCCCATGAGCGCGAAGAAGACCAGCGCGATGGCGGCCATGGCGGCCGAGAAGACCTTGTTCCTGAAGTAGGTGACGTCCAGGGACGGGTGGTCGCTGCGCTTCTCGAAGACCACGAAGGCGGCCAGCACCACGACGCCCGCGCCGACGGTGGCGAGCACCTTGGCGTCGGTGAAGTCGGCGAGTTCGCCGCCCTTGATGATGCCGTAGACCAGCAGGACCAGGCCGAGGACGGACAGCACCACGCCGACCGGGTCGATACGGCCCGGACGCGGGTCGCGCGAGTCGGGCACCAGCCACACCATCAGGGCGAGCGCGACGATCACGATCGGCACGTTGACGAGGAAGACCGAGCCCCACCAGAAGTGGTCGAGCAGCACGCCGCCGGTGATCGGGCCGATGGCGATGGCGAGGCCGACGCCGCCGGCCCAGATGCCGATGGCCTTGGGCTGCTCGTCGCGCTCGAAGACGTTCATGAGGACGGCGAGGGTGGCGGGCATCACGAACGCGGCGCCGAGGGCCATCAGGGCGCGGTAGGCGATCAGCTGGTCCGGGGTGCCGGACTCCGCGGCCAGCGCCGAGCCGATGCCGAAGACGACGATGCCGCCGATCAGGACCTTCTTGCGGCCGACCCGGTCACCGACGAGGCCGGCGGTGAACAGCAGGCCCGCGAAGACGAGGGTGTAGGCGTTGATCGCCCACTCCAGCTCGCTCTGGGTGGCGCCCAGGCCGGTCGGGGCCGGGGTGGAGATGGTCTTGATGGCGACGTTCAGGATCGAGTTGTCGAGCACCACGATCAGCAGGCTGAGCATCAGCACACCGAGGATCGCCCAGCGGCGCCGGTGCACCTCCTCGGGTATCCGCGGGTGTGGTGGAGCGTGGTCGGCAGGAGTTGTCATGCGTCGAGCCTAGGCCCATTCCAATACGGCACCGTCTCGTATTTGAATTCCTTTGCCGAGGCCTTACGCAACGCGACACCGACCCGTTCTCGCGGGCGGACGGCGATGACCGATGGATCACACGGAGGTCCCCTGGCCGAGGACGGCACGAAGTGCCACCATGGAACCGATCCGGGGACACCGTCAGGGTGCCTCGAGATGAATTGAAGGAGCGTTGTCATGACGCAGCTTTCGGCTGCCCAGACTGTGCAGAACAGCCCCTCCGACGGCAACAGGTCGCTGTACGGGGGCAAGGGCACGCGACGCATCACGGTCCGCGACATCGCCCTCGCCAAGGAACGCGGCGAGAAGTGGCCCATGCTCACCGCGTACGACGCGATGACCGCCTCCGTCTTCGACGAGGCCGGGATCCCGGTGATGCTGGTCGGCGACTCGGCCGGCAACTGCCACCTCGGCTACGAGTCGACGGTGCCGGTCACCCTGGACGAGATGACCGTGCTGTCGGCCGCGGTGGTCCGCGGCACGACCCGCTCCCTGATCGTCGGCGACCTCCCCTTCGGTTCCTACCAGGAGGGCCCGGTGCAGGCGCTGCGCTCGGCGACCCGGCTGGTGAAGGAGGCGGGCGTGGGCGCGGTCAAGCTGGAGGGCGGCGAGCGCTCCCACGGGCAGATCCGGCTGCTCGTCGATTCCGGGATCCCGGTGATGGCGCACATCGGCCTGACCCCGCAGTCCGTCAACACGATGGGCTACCGGGTGCAGGGCCGTGGCGAGGAGGCGGCCCAGCAGCTGCTGCGGGACGCCAAGTCGGTCCAGGACGCGGGCGCGTTCGCGGTCGTGCTCGAACTGGTCCCGTCGGAGCTGGCGGCCGAGGTGACCCGGGTGCTGCACATCCCGACGGTCGGCATCGGCGCGGGCCCCGACACCGACGCCCAGGTCCTGGTCTGGACGGACATGCTCGGCCTGACCTCGGGCCGGGTGCCGAAGTTCGTGAAGAAGTACGCGGATCTGCGCGCGGTCATGACCGACGCGGCGAAGGCGTACGCCGAGGACGTCGTAGGCGGAACGTTCCCCTCCGAGGAGCACTCCGTCCACTAGAGCCACTGCGGAAACACCGAGGCCGGCCCGCCGATCTTCCCCCGTCGGCGGGCCGGCTGCCGTTCCCGGCCGGTCCGCGGTGCCGGTGGGTGCCGGGGGTGTGTCGGTGGGCTGTCGGGGGGTGTCGGTGGGCTGTCGGCGGTTTGTCGGTGGGGGGTGGCACCGTTCTCGGCATGACGCGAATCGACAACAACGCCGTGACCGTACGGGGGCTGGTGAAGCACTACGGCGACACCAAGGCTCTCGACGGAGTTGATCTGGACGTCCGTGAGGGCACCGTGATGGGGGTGCTCGGACCCAACGGGGCCGGCAAGACGACCCTCGTCCGCATTCTGTCCACCCTGCTGAAGCCGGACGCCGGCGAGGCCACCGTCGCCGGGTACGACGTACTGCGCCAGCCCCGGCAGCTGCGCCGGGTGATCGGCCTCACCGGGCAGTACGCCTCGGTGGACGAGAAGCTGCCGGGCTGGGAGAACCTGTACATGATCGGGCGGCTGCTCGACCTGCCGCGCAAGGACGCCCGGGCCCGCGCCGACGAGCTGCTCGAGCGGTTCTCGCTGACGGACGCCGCGAAGCGGCCGGCGAGCACCTACTCCGGTGGTATGCGCCGGCGCCTCGACCTCGCCGCCTCCATGATCGGCCACCCCCAGGTGCTCTACCTGGACGAGCCGACCACCGGCCTCGACCCGCGGACGCGCAACGAGGTGTGGGCCGAGGTCAAGACGATGGTCGGCGAGGGCGTGACCGTGCTGCTGACCACCCAGTACATGGAGGAGGCCGAGCAGCTCGCCACCGAGCTGACCGTCGTGGACCGCGGCAAGGTCATCGCGAACGGCCGGGTGGAGGAGCTGAAGGCCAGGGTCGGCGGGCGCACCCTGCGCGTACGGCCCGTCGACCCGCTCCAGGTGCGGCCGCTCGCCGAGATGATCGACGAACTCGGCATCACCGGGCTCGCCTCCACGACCGTCGACCCGGAGAACGGCACCCTGCTGGTGCCGGTCCTCAGCGACGAGCAGCTGACCGCCGTGGTCGGCGCCGTGACCGCGCGCGGCATCACCATCAGCTCCATCACCACCGAACTGCCCAGCCTGGACGAGGTGTTCCTGTCCCTCACCGGCCACCGCGCCAGTGCCCCGCAGGACCCCGCCCCCGCCGACGCCCGCGAGGAGGTCGCCGTATGAGCGCCACCACTGTCACCGCCGCCGACGGCCGCATCCCGCTGCGCGGGCACCTGCGGCACACCGGAGCCCTGATCCGCCGCAACCTGCTGTGGATCCGGCAGGACCCGGAGTCGATGTTCGACGCGCTGCTGATGCCGGTCGTCTTCACGCTGCTGTTCGTGTACGTCTTCGGCGGCTCCATCGGGCAGGCCCTGGGCGGCGGTCAGGACGGCTACGTCCAGTACGTCATCCCGGGCATGATCGCGATGATGAGCATGACGCTCTCGCAGGGCGTCGGCACCGGGTTCAGCCAGGACTTCAACTCCGGTGTGATGGACCGTTTCCGGTCGCTGCCCATCGGGCGCGGCTCGGTGCTGTTCGCGAAGATCTCGGTCGAGCTGGTGCGGATGCTGTTCGCGACGGCCGTGCTGATGATCGTCGCCGTGCTGGTCGGGTTCCACATCACCCACTGGGCCGGGCTGTTCGCCGCCGTGGGCCTGTCCGCGGTGTTCGCCTCGTCGATCATGTGGCTGTTCCTCACCCTGGGTGTGACCCTGAAGAACGCGCAGTCCGTGCAGGCGATGGGCTTCCTGGTGCTGTTCCCGCTCCAGTTCGGCTCGTCGATCTTCGCGCCGACCAGCTCGATGCCGGGCTGGCTCCAGGCCTTCACCGACTACAACCCGCTCTCCACGCTCGCCGACGCGGCGCGCGGACTGATGGTGGGCGGCCCGGTCGCGCACGACCTGTGGGTGACGCTGGGCTGGTCGGTGGCGATCACGGCGGTGGCGGCACCGTACGCGATCCACAAGTTCCGTACCAAGAGCTGAACCGGGCACGGAGCGCTCAGATCAGGGCGGTGGCCTCCACGAGGGAGAGGCCACCGCCCTCGGCGTACGCGGCCTCGTAGGCCCGGTCGTCGCCGAGGCAGGCCCGGACGCGGGCCTCGGCCAGGTCGTTCAGTCTGCGCTCCGTGCCGATGACGATGTGGCCCTCCGGCAGCTGGGCGACGGAGGCGCCCAGACAGCGGGCGGCGTCCCGCGCGCGGTCGCGGTCGTGGTCGGGGCCGGACAGGGCGAGCGCGGCGATGGTCAGGCAGTAGGAGACCATGTGCGGCATGAGCGCCTGGGTCAGCGGCTCGGATGAGTGCCGTATCGCCTGGCGGAGTCTGTCCAGGGACTGGGTCCGGTGGCCCTCGGCGGCGTCCACCCAGGCCTCCTGGGTGAGGATCATCGCGTCGAAGAGGACGAAGTGCGAGATCTTGAACTGCTCGCGCAGCAGCCGGAGTTGCTCACGGGCCTCGGTGAGCCGTTCGGTCAGCACCAGCCAGACGACGAGGAAGAGGCGGGCGGCGGGCATCGACTCGCTGCCGCGCCCCTCGTTGCTGGCGATGACCTCGCGCAGCATCCGCTCGCCGTCCTCGGCCTCGCCGGTCTCCAGCAGCACGTTGCCCAGCCGGGCGGTGAGCACGGCGACCTGGGAGCGGGCGCCGAGCCGTTCGGCGTGTTCGATGGCGGCCCGGTAGTCGGCGCCGGCCGCCGCGTAGGAGCCCACGCGTTCCCGGGCCTCGCCGCGGGCCGAGTAGGCCTCGGCGGCGCCCCAGTCGTCCCCTAGCCGCTCGAAGATCTCCAGCGCCTCGTCGGCGTCGCGGGTGGCGTCGTCCGCCGAGACGGACCGGTTGGCGAGCACGTTGGCGCGCAGCTGGAGGGCGGTGGCCAGTTCCCACTCGTAGCCGGGGGTACGACGGCAGGTGTCGACGCCCGCGTCCACGATGGTGCGCAGCCGGTCCATGCCGCCGGACAGCATCACGGCGTAGAACCAGAACATGCCGGGGGTACGGCAGGTCTGCGGCAGGCCGGGCTCGTAGGTGGCGGCGACGGCGCGCAGCTTGGCCTGCGCGGCCGGGTTCTGCCAGGAGTCCAGCTCGGTGTCCATGCAGGCCAGGTGGGCCAGGTGGATGCCGCGCCGGGCCTCGACGAGGTCCTCGCCGCCGTAGGGCGGCGGGGTGTCGGTGATCCGGCGCCACACCGGTTCGGCGCGCCGGACCGGCTCGGCGAACGGGTCGGGGGCGAGGGCCATGATCTCGGTGCACCAGGTGCGGGTCTCGATGCGCTGGTCGCGCATCTGCCAGTACCAGATCAGCGAGTGCGCGACACACAGCGCCTCCTGCTCGTCCCGGGCGGCGATGGCGTGCCGCAGGGCGGTGCGCAGGTTCTCGTACTCCAGCTGGAGCACCGCCACGGCGGCCCCTTGGCCGGTGCCGCGCAGCAACGGGTCGGTGGCGCGGGCGAGTTCGCGGTAGTACGTGAGATGGGAGCGCTCGGCGACGGTACGTGCGCCGCTCTCGTCGAGGCGTTCGCCGGCGTACTCGGCGACGGTCTCCAGGAGCCGGTAGCGCATCCCGTCCTCGCCCGAAGGGGCGGCCACCACGAGGGACTTGTCGACCAGGGAGCCGAGCGCGTCCAGGGCGGCGGGGCCGCAGACGGACTCGGCGGCGGCCAGGTCGCAGCCGCCCGCGAAGACGGAGAGCCGGCCGAGGACGTCCCGTTCGTCCGCGTCGAGCAGGTCCCAGGACCAGTCGACGACGGCGCGCAGGGTCTGCTGGCGGGGCAGCACGGTGCGGCTGCCGGAGGTGAGCAGCCGGAACCGGTCGTCGAGCCGGTCCGCGATCTGACGGGGGGTCAGCATGCGCAGCCGGGCTGCCGCGAGCTCGATGGCGAGGGGCAGGCCGTCGAGCCGGCGGCAGATCTCGGCGCAGGCCGCCGCGGTCTCCTCGTCGGCGTCGACGGTGAAGCCGGGGCGGGCCGCGCCGCCCCGGTCGGCGAGCAGCCTGAGCGCCACCGGCTCCGGCAGCGGCTCCACCGGGCGCAGCAACTCCCCCGGCACACCGAGGGGTTCGCGGCTGGTGGCGAGGATCGTCAGGTCCGGGCAGCGTTCCAGGAGCCGGGCCGCCAGGTCGGCGGCGGCGTCCACGACGTGCTCGCAGTTGTCGAGGACGATCAGCATCCGGCGCCGGGCGCAGTGCTCGACGAGCCGCTCCACCGGGTCGTCGTGCCGGTCGGCGGCGGCCCGCATGCCTTCGGCGCCGGCGCCGTACAGCACGGTCTCGCGGGCGCCGAGCGCGCTCAGCACGGCCTCGGGCACGGTGGACGGGTCGTCGACGGGGGCCAGTTCGGCCAGCCACACCCCGTCGCGGGCCGCGTCCCGCACGGTCTCGGCGGCCTCCTGGGACAGCCGGGTCTTGCCGGCCCCGCCGGGCCCGAGCAGCGTGACCAGCCGGGCCGCCCCCAGATCGCCCCGGATCGCCTCGATGTCGGCCTCGCGCCCGACGAAGGAGGTGAGCCGGGCCGGCAGGTTGCCGGGCCGGTGCGGTTCCTCGGCCACCGCCGTCCGGGTCTCGGCCGGGTCGAGCAGCTCGGCGTGCAGGGAACGCAGTTCGGGCCCCGGATCGGAGCCGAGCCGGTCGGCCAGCAGACGGCGCACGTCTTCGTGGGCGGCCAGCGCCTCGGCGGTGCGGCCGGTGTGGTGCAGGGCGCGCAGCCGCAGGGCCTGGAGCGACTCGTCCAGGGGGTGGGCGTCGCACAGGGCGGTCAGCTCGGGCAGCGACTGCTCGGCCTGGCCGAGGGCGAGGGCGGCGGTGTGCCGGGCGCGCAGGGCGTCCAGGCGGCGCACGCCGGCCCGGGCGGCCTCGGCGGTGCGGTCGGGCAGGTCGGCGAGGGCCGGGCCGTGCCACAGGGCGAGGGCGTCGTCGAGGACGCCGGCCGCCTTGGCGGGGTCGTCGTCGGCGAGGGCGCGCAGGCCCTCGCCGGTGAGCCGCTCGAAACGGTGCAGGTCGACGTCGTCGGGGGCGGCGGCGAGGCGGTAGCCGCCCTCGGTGGAGTCGACGGCGTCCGCGCCGAGCGCCCGCCGCAGCCGGCCCACCAGGGCCTGCAGCGCGCCGTTCGCGTCGGCCGGCGGATCGCCGCCCCACACCTCGTCGACGAGCAGCCCGGCCGGCACCGGGCGCCCGGGCCGCAGGGCCAGCACGGTCAGCAGGGCGCGCAGCCGCGCCCCGCCCACGGGGACGGCCGTGCCGTCGGGGCGGATCACCTGGGTGGTGCCGAGAATGCGGTAGCGCACGGGGTCCATTGTCCCTGGGGACGTCGGCGGCGGTCACGGGGTTGCGGCGGCGGGGTGTCGGACCCGCCGCCGGGTGCCGGGAGGGCGGGGAACCGGGGACCGGCCGCCGGCCGTTCTCCCGGGTGCCGGGCGGTATTTCCCGAGCACCCGAGGCGTTCTCGCGCCACGCCAGGTACGGTCGGACCCGCGCCGACCGCCCCAGTCCTCCAGGAGCCCCGCCCATGACCGCGACCACCACCCGCCACAGCGACCGGCGGATCAGTCCCGTCTTCGTCGGGATCATGGCCGTCACCGCGGTCACCGGGTGGGCGACCTGGACCGGGTTCGCCGAGCAGCCCGGGGTCGCCGTCTTCCTGTTCGTGACGGCGGCCTGGATCGTCTCCCTGTGCCTGCACGAGTACGCGCACGCGCGCACCGCCCTGCACGGCGGGGACATCACGGTGGGCGCGAAGGGCTATCTGACCCTGAACCCGCTGAAGTACACCCACGCCCTGCTGAGCATCGTGCTCCCGGTGCTGTTCGTGATCATGGGCGGGATCGGTCTGCCGGGCGGCGCGGTCTTCATCGAGCGCAGCCGGATCCGCGGCCGGTGGCGGCACAGCCTGATCTCCGCCGCCGGCCCGCTGACGAACGTCGTGTTCGCCGCCGTCTGCACCGCCCCCTTCTGGCTGGACGCCCTGGACGGCGTCCCGCGCGACTTCCGCTACGCCCTCGCCTTCCTCGCGCTGCTCCAGGTCACGGCCGCGATCCTGAACTTCCTGCCGGTGCCGGGCCTGGACGGCTACGGCGTGATCGAGCCCTGGCTGTCGTACGGCGTCAAGCGCCAGGTCGAGCCGTTCGCGCCGTTCGGCCTGCTGTTCGTGTTCGCCCTGCTGTGGGTGCCGTCCCTCAACAGCGCGTTCTTCGACGTGATCGACGCGCTGCTGCGCGGGCTGGGCGTGGACGACGTCGACCGTTACTGCGGTCAGGAGCTGTACAGGTTCTGGCAGGGGACGAACGAGTACTGCTCGGTCGGCGGGTGAGCGTCACGCGGAGAGCGGGAACTCCTCGCCCAGCTCCCGGAACACGCCCGTGTTGAGGGCGAAGGCCCGCTTGCACTCGGTCACGATCCGCTGCTTCTCCAGGTCGTCGGCGTCGACCCCGTCCAGCAGTTCGCGGTAGTCCCGCTTGAACGCGGCCGGGTTGGCGATGTTCTCGAAGACGTAGAAGCGGACGCCGTCGCCCTTCTTCTCGAAGCCCCAGGCGCGCTCGGCCCGGTCGCGGATGATCTGGCCCCCGGAGAGGTCGCCGAGGTAGCGCGTGTAGTGGTGGGCGATGTAGCCGGCGGGCCAGCGCTCGGCGCACTCCCGCACCCGTGCCGCGTACTCCCGCGTCGCGGGCAGCGCGGTGAGCCCCGTCCGCCACTCGGGCCCGCGCAGATGCGCCAGGTCCCGCTCCAGCGCCGCCAGCCGGAACAGCTCGGGGCGGACGAAGGGCCCGGCCACCGGGTCCGACGCCAGCCGCCCGGCCGCGCCCTCCAGCGCGTCGTACACGAACCACAGCTGCTCGGTGTAGCGGGCGTACGCCGTCACGCCCAGCCGGCCGCCGAGCAGGTCGCTCATGAACGTCGAGGTCTCCGCCTCCACGTGCTGCTCGTGGGACGCGGTGCGGATGAGTGTCGAGAAGGAGTCCATGGGCACCATCCTCTAAGGTAAGCCTTACCTAAGTCAATGGATTGCCGACGCCTCGTCGGTAACTTTACCGACACCCTGTCGGCAAAAGAGTACCCGAAAAAGGCCCGCCCCCCGAGGAGAGGGCGGGCCGGTGCGCCCGCACGGCGGGCGGCGGGGTCACGGCAGGGTGAGGATCTCCGCGCCGGTGTCGGTCACCACCAGGGTGTGCTCGAACTGCGCGGTCCGCCTGCGGTCCTTGGTGACGACGGTCCAGCCGTCGTCCCACATGTCGTACTCGTACGACCCGAGCGTCAGCATCGGTTCGATGGTGAAGGTCATCCCGGGCTGCATCACGGTGGTCGCGTGCGGGCTGTCGTAGTGCGGGATGATCAGACCCGAGTGGAACGACGAGTTGATCCCGTGCCCGGTGAAGTCCCGCACCACGCCGTAACCGAAGCGTTTGGCGTACGACTCGATGACCCGGCCGATGATGTTGATCTGCCGGCCCGGCCTGACCGCCTTGACGGCCCTGTCGAGGGACTCCCGGGTCCGCTCGACCAGCAGCCGGCTCTCCTCGTCCACGTCACCGACCAGGTAGGTCGCGTTGTTGTCGCCGTGCACCCCGCCGATGTACGCGGTGACGTCCAGGTTGACGATGTCGCCGTCCCGGAGCACGGTCGAGTCCGGGATGCCGTGGCAGATGACCTCGTTGACACTGGTGCACAGGGACTTGGGGAAACCGCGGTAGCCGAGCGTGGACGGGTAGGCGCCGTGGTCGCACATGTAGTCGTGCGCGACCTTGTCGAGCTCGTCGGTGGTCACCCCCGGCGCGATGAGCTTCGCGGCCTCGGCCATCGCCTGCGCGGCGACACGGCCGGCGATCCGCATCGCCTCGATGGTCTCCGGGTTCTGCACCTCGGGCCCGGTGTACGGGGTCGGCGCGGGTTTGCCGACGTACTCGGGGCGGCGGATGTTTCCGGGTACCGAACGGGTGGGAGAGAGCTCCCCTGGTACGAGCAGCGACTGGCCAGACATGCCGACGAGTCTATCGAGCGGGCATGGGGGAACATGTCTGTGGCGAAAGGAGCGGGTCATGGCCCTGTTCAAGAAGCGGACCGTCGGCAAGCCGGGCGAGTGGTACTACTGCCTGGAGCACAAGAAGGTCGAGGAGGGCCCCGAGTGCCCCGCCAAGGACCGGTTCGGCCCCTACGCCGGCCGGACCGAGGCCGAGCACGCCATGGAGCAGGCCCGCGAGCGCAACCTGGAGTGGGAGACCGACCCCCGCTGGCACGACGCCCGGGCGGCCGGCGACACGGACGACGACTGAGTCCGGGACCGGGCTCACCAGGGTGAGGGCGGCGGCGCCGTGACCGTCTCCGCGAGCCTGGCGAGGCGGTCCCGGAAGCGGCGGCGGGACTGGGGGGAAGGGCCGTTCTCGCCGGCCGCCGCGCTGACGAGGTGCTGGACGGTGTCGAGGTCCAGTTCGGCGCCCTCGGGGACGACGAGGGTCTCGTGGGCCATCGTGGTGAGCGCGTCGCCGGCGCGGGCGGACAGCGCCAGGACCGTCACCCCGGCCCGGCGGGCGCTGTGCACCCGCTCCAGCAGGGCCTCCGGCTCCCCGGGCGCCACCACCAGCAGCGTCTCGCCCCGCCGGGCCGCCTCGATGCGGCCGGGTCCGACGGCGAGGTGTGCCGGGTCGGTGGGGCGGGCGTCGTGCCGTACGAGGGTCGGCGCCAGTTCCGGCGTACCGGACCACGCGGCCTCGTCGACCAGGTGCGCGGCCAGATGCCACGGCTCGTGGTCGGGCGTGCCGACCAGCAGCAGACCGCCGCCGTGCGTGACCACCGAGCCCCGCAGCACCCCCGCGAACCTCCGCGTGGCCCCCAACCACTCCGTCCCGGCGAGCACTTCACGCAACAACGCGACCCGTACGGCGTCCATGCCTCCGCATACTGCCGCAATCGGACACTCGTGACGCCCAGTTCACCCCGAATTCGCCCGACCAGGGGAGGACGCGGCGCATGAGCGACGTAGAAGCAAGCGTTCCGTTCCGCGCCGGCACCGAGGGGTACGCCGGTTTCCGGATCCCGGCGGTGGTGGTCTCCCGGGCGGGCACGGTGCTCGCCTTCTGCGAGGGGCGGGTGAACTCCGCGGCCGACCACGGGCACATCGACATCGTGGTGAAGCGGTCCGAGGACGGCGGGCGCACCTGGGGGCCGCTCCGGGTCGCCGCGAGCAACGGCACCGACCTCGCCGGCAACCCCGCCCCCGTCGTCCTGGACACCGGCCGCGTCCTGCTCGTGCACGTCCGCAACGCCGCCTCGGCCACCGAGGACGCGATCCTGCGCGGGCAGGTGCCGGACGCCGACGGACGGCGGGTGTGGGTGCGGCACAGCGACGACGACGGGGTGACGTGGTCGGACCCGGCCGAGATCACCGGTTCGGTGAAGCGGGACGGGTGGCGGTGGTACGCCACCACCCCCGGGCACGCCCTGCAACTGCGCTCCGGGCGGGTCGTCGTACCCGCCAACCACACCCTGCCGCCCACCGGCACCGACCTCGGCACCGAGGCCCGGTACAACAGCGGGCACTGCCTGCTCAGCGACGACGGCGGGGAGAGCTGGTACCTCGGGTACGTCGACGAGAACACCGACGGGTACGTCAACGTGAACGAGACCACCGCCGCCGAACTCCCCGACGGACGGGTCTACTTCAACACCCGCAACGACTCCCCGTCGCCGGGCGCCAGGGCCGACGCGCACTCGGCGGACGGCGGGCGGACGCTCGTGAAGCCGTTCCGGCCGCAGGCCGGGCTCACCGCTCCCGTCTGCGAGGCCAGTGTGCTCCAACTCCGCGACCCGGACCTGCTGTTGTACTCCGGCCCGGCCGACCCGGCCGCCCGCGCCCTGATGACGATCCGCGCCTCCGCCGACGGCGGCACCACCTGGCGGTCCGCCTACACCGTGGACGGACTGCCCGCCGCCTACTCCGATCTGGCCCGGATCGACGCGGCCACCGTGGGACTGCTGTACGAGACCGGCGACTTCGGCGCGTACGCGACGATCACGTTCCGGCGGGTGCCGGTGAACCGGCTCACCTGACCGGGTACGGCCGCCGCCGCGGACGTAGAGTCGGCCCATGACCTCTACCGACAGTGCACAGCAGCCGGCCGCCGAGAAGGCCCCCGCCAAGGACCCCTGGGACCTGCCCGACGTCTCCGGTCTGGTCGTGGGTGTGCTCGGCGGCACCGGCCCGCAGGGCAAGGGCCTGGCCTACCGGCTGGCCCGGGCCGGCCAGAAGGTGATCATCGGCTCCCGGGCCGCCGAGCGCGCGCGGGCCGCCGCCGACGAACTCGGGCACGGTGTCGAGGGCGCCGACAACGCCGAGTGCGCGCGCCGCAGCGACATCGTGATCGTCGCCGTTCCGTGGGACGGCCACGGCAAGACTCTGGAGTCGCTGCGCGAGGACCTGGCGGGCAAGCTCGTCGTGGACTGCGTCAACCCGCTGGGCTTCGACAAGAAGGGCGCCTACGCCCTGAAGCCCGAGGAGGGCAGCGCGGCGGAGCAGGCCGCGGCGCTGCTGCCGGACTCGCGGGTCACGGCCGCCTTCCACCACCTCTCGGCCGTGCTGCTCCAGGACCCGGAGATCGAGGAGATCGACACCGATGTGATGGTGCTCGGCGAACTGCGGGCCGACGTGGAGACCGTGCAGGCGCTGGCCGGGCGGATCCCCGGGATGCGCGGTGTCTTCGCCGGGCGGCTGCGCAACGCCCACCAGGTGGAGTCCCTGGTCGCGAACCTGATCTCGGTCAACCGCCGCTACAAGGCGCACGCCGGGCTCCGCGTCACGGACGTCTGAGCGGATGGGGGACACTGGTGGGCGCCGGCAGTGTCCCCCTCGTCATGAGAAAGCGACCCCCTATGCCCCGCCTCGCTCTCTACTCCCTGGCCGTCTGCGTCCTCGCCGTCGTCGCCGCCGTCATCTCCTTCGTCCAGGGCAGCTGGGCGATGGGTGTGGTGTGGGTGCTGCTGACGGGCGTGTCGTCCAACATGACCTGGTACTACGCGCGGCGCGGCCGGCCGGGGAAGTCCGTCGCCGGCTGATCACCAGCGGTAGGTCCTGGACTGCCTCTCCTCGCCCTCCAGCAGGACCCGTCCGCCGATCTCCACCCAGCCGTAGGGCTGCGGTGCGGTGAGCAGCTGCGAGCCCCTGCCCTGGGTGATGTTCAGCGCCCGGCCCAGCTGCGCGGTGAGGAGCAGGGCGGCCGCGCCGGTCGCCTCGTCCTCGTCGATGCCGTCGTCCCGGCCTGGAAAGCCCCGGGCCCGGACCCGGCCCGCCGACTCGTCCTCCCAGGCCCAGGCGTAGATCCACTCCCCCCGCGGCGGCACGGGCAGCGCGTCCACCTCGGCGGCCGTGGCGTACTGGCGCAGGGTGCGCGGCGGGACCCACTCCGGGAGCGCCTCGATCCAGCTGAACTCCCCGTCGAGCCGGGCGCCGACCACTCCGGCCGGGGTGAGAAGTTCGGGCACGTCCAGCAGCCAGGCCGTGCCGACGCAGGGGTGGCCTGCGAAGGGCAGCCGCAGGGTGGGGGTGTAGATGTCGACGACCCCGCGCTCGGGGTCGTCCACGAACACGGTCTCGCTGAACCCGAGCTTGGCCGCCAGCGCCTGCCGGTCCTCGCGCTCGGGCAGCACCGAGCCGTCGCGGACGACGCCCAGCTCGTTGCCGTATCCGCCGTTCGCCGCGCAGAAGACACGCAGCACGTCGTAGTCAGTCACCCCGGCATTGAAGCACTGCGGCGGCGGCCGGGTCGTCCCGGACGGGGGACGTCCGGCCGCCGACGGGGATCGCGTCTCACACCTCGGTACGGCGCCGGCGCATCGCGTAGACCACGCCCGCGCCCGCGGCCACGGTGACCGCGGCGGCCGCGCCCAGGGCGGTCGCCGGCACGGAGGAGCCGGTGGAGGCGAGCGCGCCGGTGCCGCCGACGCTGCCGGCGCCCCCGGTGCCGCCGGTGGTGGAGCCCGCCGCCCCGCCGCCGGCCGCGTCGTCGCCGCCGGCGGACCCCGCGGTGGGCGTGGCGGTGGAGTCGCCGTCACCGGAGGGGAGTTGGGCGTCGTCGGTGAGGGCGACGGAGAGGTTCAGCGGGTCGAGCGCGGTGCCCGCCGTGTAGTAGCCGCTGAACGCCTTGGCGCCGGCCTCGGTGAGGGTGGCGGTGACACCGTCCAGGGTGATCACGTCGTCCGTGGGCGTCAGGTCGGCGGAGGCCGCCCTGAGATCGGCCAGTGCGACGTTCTTCGTGGTGGTGCCGAGGCTGGTGACGTCTGCGGTCAGCTCTCCCCTGCCGCCGTCGATCGTGGCGCGGACGTCGGCGAGGGTGAGGTCGAGGCCGTACGTGCCGCCGCTCTCGTGGCCCTTGAAGTTGACGGCGCCCGCGAAGGCGGCGGAGAGGGTGCCCGCGTCGGTGTCGTAGGCGCCGGTGGCGTCGGCGAAGGTGAAGGCGCCGTTGCCGGCGGCCTGGCTCGCCCCGTCCGAGACGGTGATCCTCCCCTGGGCCGCGCCGCTCACGACGTACGCGCGGAAGGACTCCTTCACACCCCAGGTGAGGGTGCCGTCGGCGATGTCGCCCTCGGCCGGGGTCTCCCCGGACCCGGACTCGGTCGCGGAGGGCGAGGCGGAGGCCGAGGCGGACGGGGAGGCCGGGCCGGAGGCGGTGTCGGAGGGGGACGCGGAGGCGCTCGCCGAGGGCGAGGCGGACGGGGAGGCGCTCTCCGAGGCGGAGGCGGAGGCCGACGGGGAGGGGGACTGCGGCCCGGTGGTCTTCTGGACGACGGAGAGCGGGTCGCCGGCCGCGCCCTCGTAGCTCGCGCTGCCGAAGACGTCCGCCGCCTCCTTGGTGAGCGTGGTCGTCATGTCCGTCATGGCGCGGGTGACGGTGACCGTCGCGAGCGGGACGTCGTCGGTGGTGGTGCCGTCCCTGGTGACGTCCGCGGTGATCTCGGCCGCCCCGCTGTCGAACTTCACGTCGGAGAGCGTGAGGTCGAAGCCGTGCGCCTTGGAGGCGATGCCGAGGCTGCCCGCGAAGGCGAGGGCCACCGTGTGCGCGTCGGAGTCGTAGCCGCCGGCGCCCTGGGTGAAGGTGAAGGCGCCGTTGCCCTCCGCCTGGCTCGCGCCGGCCGCCGGGGTGAAGGTGCCGGCCGCGTAGGTGGTGACGTACGTGCGGTACGACTGCTTGATGCCCCAGGTCAACTCGTAGCCGCTGAGCGGCACTTCGGCGGCCGAGGCGCGGGTGGCGGCGGTGAGTGCGCCGGCTCCCAGGGTGACCGCGACGGCGGCGGCGAGGGCGAGCGTTCTGGGTGTGGTGACGGGCATGTGGCTCCTCATGGCTGGTCCGGGGCCCCGGCGGATCCGGGGCGTCCGGTGGACAGGTCCTCGTCGGCGGGGGCGGGCCCGGCGGCCCGCCGGGTACGGCGCCTGCGGACGGCGACCGCGAAGAGCGCGGCGGCGGCCGTCAGGGCGCCCGCGGTGAGGACGACGGGCAGGACGGGGGTGCCGGCGTCGCCGGCGGCGGTGTCGCTCGCCACCGGCCGCGCCGAGGTCGGGGCGGGTGACGGCGTCCGGGTCTCGTCGGCCGCGCTGCCCAGGTCGGGCAGGGCGGGAAGCGTGGCGTCGTCGGTGAGGGCGACGGCGAGGGAGACCGGGTCCATGGCGGTGCCGGCCCGGTACATCCCGCCGAAGGCCTTGGCGCCGCGGGCGGTGAGTTTGGCGGGGGCCTCGGTGACCTCGGCGAGTCCGTTCCTGGCGGTGAGGTTCCCGGCGGTGAAGGTGACCAGCGGGACCCTGCGGCCGGTGAAGGCGTCGCTGTCGACGTTGGCGTAGAGGGTGCCCTCGCCGTCCTCGACGACGGCCCTGACCGCGCTGAGCCTCAGGTCGAGGCCGTGGTCGCCGGCGAAGCGGACGGCGCCCGCGAAGCTCGCCGTCAACTCACCCTTCCCGTAGGTTCCTTCGCCCTTCGGGAAGCGGAAGAGGGCACCGCCGTCCTCGGCTCCCCCGGTGAGCGTCCACGTGCCGCGGGCGATGTCGCCGGTGACGTACTCGCGGAAGGTGCGGCGCACGCCCCAGTCGACGGCGCCGTCCTCGATGGCGTTCTTCGACGCGGGCTTGCGGGTTGCCGACCCGGAGGGTTCCGGTGTCGCCGTCGCGGTCCGTGCGGGGGTCGGGGTGGCCGCGGCCCGGACGTCGGCGGCCAGGCTCACCGGGTCCAGGGCGGTGCCGGCGGTGTAGTAGCCGGCGAAGGAGGTGGCGCCCTGGGCGGTGAGGGTGGCGGGGACGTTGCCGAGGACGACCTGGGTGCCGCCGCCCCGCATGTCGATCCCGCCGAGGGCGAGGGAGGCGAAGGGCACCTGCGAGGACGTCGTGACCGTCCCGGTGCCCTTCGCCTTGCTGGTGACGTCCAGGTAGAGCGTGCCGGCCGAGCCGGAGATCCGGACGGTGGGGCGGCTGAGGGTGAGGTCCAGCTGGTAGCCGCCGCTCTCCTTGTGGCCGACGAAGTGCACCCCGCCGGCGAAGGACGCGGTGAAGGCGCCGGTGTCGCCGTCGTAGCTGCCGGTCGCCGAGGGGAACCGGAACTGGCTGCTGCCCACGGTGGCCGCGCCGCCGGTCAGGGAGTAACTCCCCTTCGCGATGGGCCCGGTGACATAGCTCTGGAAGGACGACTTCACGCCCCAGTCGAGCCGGCCGCCCTGCACGGTACGGCTCGCGGCCTGTGCGGGGGCCGCCGGGAGCAGCAGGGCGCCGGCGCCCAGGACGGCCGTGCACACCACGGTGACCAGGGCGCGAAGGCGTGCGGGCATGGGAGGTCCTCCGGAGACGAGGGGTACGACAGCCGGTAGCGAACGAAGGTAAGGCTAACCTAAGCTTCACGCCAGGTCGCCGGGAAGGCGGCCGCCGGGCAACGAGAGGAACGGACGGGACCGTGCGACGCTTGCGCACTCGACTGACGGGAGCACTGGTCTGCGTGCTCGCCCTCGCACTGGCCTCGACCGCCTGCGCAGGCACGGCGACGTCGGCCGCCGGAAAGAGCCCGGCCGCCACGGCGACGGCCGCGAACCGGGTCGAGCCGCTCGCCGGCACCCCCGCGCCGGAGCTCCCGGTCACCGTCACCTCCGCCGACGGGCGGAAGGTGACGGTCCGGCAGGCCCGGCGGATCGTGCCGCTGTCCGGCAGCCTCAGCGAGATCGTGTTCACGCTCGGCCTCGGCGACCGGGTCGTCGCCCGGGACATCACCACGACCTTCCGACAGGCCGCGAAGCTCCCGGTGGTCACCCGCAACCACGACGTCTCCGCCGAGAGCGTGCTCTCCCTCAAGCCCGACCTGGTCGTCGCCGAGACCACCTCCGGGCCCGCGGAGGCCATGGCGCAGATCCGCGACGCCGGTGTGCCGGTGCTGGTGGTCGATCCCGCGCAGGGGCTGGACGACGTGGGCCCGCGCATCCGGGCGGTCGCCGACGCGCTCGGGGTACCGGCGGCCGGGACGGAGCTGACCCGGCGGACCCGGGCCCGGATCGCCGCCGTGCGCACGACGGTTCCGCACGAGAGCGAGAAGCCCCGGGTGGCCTTCCTCTACCTGCGCGGCTCGGCGTCCGTGTACCTGATCGGCGGGACGGGCTCGGGGGCCACCTCGCTGCTGGAGGCGGCGGGCGCGGTGGACGCCGGGGCCGAGTCGGGGCTGGAGAAGGACTTCACCACGATCACCACCGAGGCGCTCGCGAAGGCCGCGCCGGACGCGATCCTCGTCATGTCCAAGGGACTCGAATCGGTCGGCGGCGTCGACGGCCTGGTGAAGATCCCGGGCGTCGCGCAGACCCCGGCCGGGATGAACCGGCGGGTGGTGTCGGTCGAGGACGGCGTGCTGCTCAACTACGGGCCGCGCACGGACCAGGTGCTCAGGTCGGTCGTGGCGCAGCTGTACGGGGCGGACGCCAAGTGATGACGCGGCGCGGTCGGTTGCTGATGGCGGGGCTCGCCGCCGTACTCCTCGTGCTGGTCCCGGTGGCGGCGGGGCTGGGCGCGTACCCCATCCCCACCGCCGACGTGCTCGGCTCGGTGCTGCACCGGATCGGCCTCGGCGGCGCGGCACTCGACCGGGTGCCCGAGTCCGTGCTGTGGAACGTGCGCTTCCCCCGGATCGTGCTCGCGCTGCTCGTCGGCGCCTCGCTGGGGTGCGCGGGCGCGCTGATGCAGGGCGTGTTCGGCAATCCGCTGGCCGAGCCGGGGGTGATCGGCATCTCCTCCGGGGCGGCGGTGGGGGCGGTCGCCGCGATCGCCTTCGGCCTGGACTTCCTCGGCAACTGGACGGTGCCGGTCCTCGCGTTCGCGTCGGGGCTGGCGACGGTGCTGCTCGTGTACGCGACGTCCCGGGCCGGGGGCCGCACGGAGGTGGTGACGCTGATCCTCACGGGGATCGCGGTGAACGCGTTCGCGGGGGCGCTGATCGGGCTGTTCCTGTTCTTCGCGGACACGGCGGCGGTCAACCAGATCACCTTCTGGCAGCTGGGGTCGCTGTCCCAGGCGACCTGGCCGAAGGTCGTCGCGGTGCTGCCGTGCGCGGTGCTGGGGCTCGCCCTGGCGCCGTTCCACGCCCGCCGTCTCGACCTGCTCGCGCTCGGCGAGCGTCCCGCGCGGCACCTGGGCGTCGACGTCGAACGCCTGCGCCTCACACTGGTCCTGGTCATCGCCCTCCTCACGGCGGCGGCGGTGAGCGTCTCCGGGATCATCGGCTTCGTGGGGCTGGTGGTGCCGCATGTGCTGCGCATGGTCGCGGGGCCCGGGCACCGCTTCCTGATCCCGGCCGGTGCGCTGCTCGGAGCGACGACGCTGCTGGCCGCCGACCTCACGGCCCGCACGGTGGCGGCCCCGGCGGAGCTGCCGCTGGGTGTCCTCACGGCCCTGCTGGGCAGCCCGTTCTTCTTCTGGCTGCTGCGCAGGACCCGGCGGCGGCAGGGGGGTTGGGCATGAGTACGCCCCGGCTCCCCGTACGTCACGGTTCCACGCGGGCCGGACGGCTGCCGAGTGCCGCGCCGCCGCGGCCGGTCGCACCCACCCGGCGGCAGCCGCACACCCACACAGCCCCGCGCCCCCGGCGGGGCGCCCCGCTCGGCTCTTTTCCCGCCGACGGCGCCGAGCCGCCGCGATGCGGTCCGGCGGGGCCGAGCCGCCCCTCAGACCCCCGACCGGAGAGCCCGCTCATGAGACTGCTTCGTTCCCAGCCCGCCCCTCCCCCGCCCCCGGCCCCCGGTGAAGTGCTGGCCGAGGCACAGGGGTTGCGGGTGCTGCTGGGCGGGCGGGCCGTGCTCGGCGGGGTGGACGTGCGGGCGCGGGCCGGTGAGGTGCTTGCGCTGGTCGGGCCCAACGGGGCCGGGAAATCGACCCTGTTGGCCGCGCTGGCCGGTGATGTCCCGGCCGCCGAGGGGGTCGTACGGCTCTTCGGGCATGCCGTCACCCGGTGGTCCGCCGCGGAGCTCGCGCTGCGGCGGGCCGTGCTGCCGCAGTCCGCGGCGCTGTCGTTCCCGTTCACCGTCGAGGACGTCGTACGGATGGGGCGGGCGCCGCACACGGCGGCCACCGCCGAGGAGGACGACCTGGCGGTCGCGGAGGCGATGGCGGCCACCGAGGTCGGCCCCTTCGCCGTACGGCCGTTCTCGGCGCTGAGCGGCGGCGAGCGGGCCCGTGTCGCCCTCGCGCGGGTGCTCGCGCAGCGCGCCCCGCTGCTGCTGCTCGACGAACCGACCGCCGCGCTCGACCTCAAACACCAGGAACTGGTGCTGCGGTTGTGCCGGGAAAGGGCGCACGCCGGTGACGCGGTGGTCGTGGTGTTGCACGACCTCTCGCTCGCCGCCGCCTACGCGCACCGGGTCGCGATCCTGTGCGCCGGCCGTGTCGCCGCCGACGGCCCGCCCGCCGAAGTCTTCGAGGAGCGGCTGCTGTCGGAGGTCTACGACCAGCCGGTCGAGGTGTTCCCGCACCCGCGGACCGGGGCGGTCGTGGTCGCCCCGAAACGAGCTGTTTGACCTGTTCTTTACCTCTCCTTGGTGTCGATTTTGAGCCATCGAGATCAAGCCGTAGCTGTGATCTTTCTGTGTCTGGTGAATCACACCCCGGACGGGTATGACTGAGGTAAGCCTCAGGTAAGTTAGGCCAGCCTCACCACACCACCCTCGCTTGGAGCCTGCATGCGTGCTGTCCGACTCACCGTCACCGCCGCCGCGACCGCGGCCGCCTTGACCGCCCTCTCGGCCTGCACGGCGAAGAGCGACGCGAAGGGCAGTGACGCGATCCAGGTGACCGCCGCCGACTCCACGTGCGAGACGTCGACGAAGTCGGTCCCGGCGGGGCAGGTCACGCTCGCCATCGAGAACAAGGGGTCCAAGGCCACCGAGGTCGAGATCCTCTTCCCGGACGACCGGATCGTGACCGAGAAGGAGAACATCGGCCCGGGGACCAAGTACACGCTGACCGCCGAGGTGAAGGCGGGGTCGTACGAGATAGCCTGCCGCCCCGGCATGAAGGGCCACGGCGTCCGCCAGAAGCTGACCGTCACCGGCTCCGGTGCCGTCGCCAAGCGCAACCCCACCCTGGACAAGGCCGTCGCCGACTACCGCGAGTACGCGCAGGAGCAGGCCGACGCCACCGTCCCGCTCGCCGAGACCTTCGCCAAGGCCGTCAAGGCCGGTGACCTGGAGGCCGCCAAGAAGGCCTACTCCCCCTCGCGCCTGGGCTGGGAGCGCACCGAGCCGATCGCCGAGTCCTTCGGCGACATCGACCCGAAGACCGACACCCGCGCCGACGGCCTGGAGGAGGGCCAGAAGTGGACGGGCTGGCACCGGCTGGAGAAGGCCCTCTGGGCGGACAAGAAGATCGGCGCCACCGAGGCGGTCCTCGCCGGCCAGCTCGTCACCGACCTGAAGGACTGGCAGAACCGGGTCGGCAAGGCGGAGATCACCCCGACCTCCATGGCCAACGGCGCCAAGGAACTCCTCGACGAGGTCGCCACCGGCAAGGTCACCGGCGAGGAGGACCGCTACTCGCACACCGACCTGGTCGACTTCAAGGCCAACGTCGAGGGCGCCCAGAAGGCCTACGAGCTGCTCAAGCCGGTGGCCCGGAAGAACGACAAGGCGCTGACCGCCGAACTCGACAAGCAGTTCGCCGCGCTGGACACGCTGCTGGACAAGTACCGCTCCGACAAGACCTCCTACGACTTCGTGTCGTACGACAAGGTCACCAAGGACCAGCGCAAGGAGCTGTCCGACGCGGTGAACGCCCTCGCGGAGCCGCTGTCCAAGCTCGCCGCGACCGTCGTGAAGTAGGGGGCGGGACATGAGCGGGAAAACCGATCCGTCGCGGCGCGCCCTGATCGGCTGGGGCGGTGCCGGGCTCGCGCTCGGTGCCGCCGTGGCCGGCGGCGCGGTGGCGGTGGCCGGGGCGGGCGACGACATCGACCCGGCCGCGGCCGAGACCGGTGCCGCGATCGCCTTCCACGGCGCGAACCAGGCCGGCATCGCCACGCCCGTCCAGGACCGGCTGCACTTCGCCGCGTTCGACGTGAAGACCGACGACCGGGCCGAGTTCGTCCGGCTGATGAAGGACTGGACGGCCGCGGCCCGGCGGATGACCGCCGGCAAGGCGGTCGGCGAGGGCGCGTACGGCGGCCTCGCCGAGGCGCCGCCGGACGACACCGGCGAGGCCCTCGGTCTCAAGCCGTCCCGGCTGACGCTGACGATCGGTTTCGGCCCGTCCTTCTTCGAGCGGTTCGGGCTCGCCGGGCAGCGGCCGGCCGCGCTCGTCGACCTGCCGAAGTTCCCCGGGGACAACCTCGACAGGTCCCGTACCGGCGGCGACCTCTGCATCCAGGCCTGCGCCGACGATCCGCAGGTCGCCGTGCACGCCATCCGCAACCTCGCCCGCATCGGCTTCGGCAAGGTCGCCATCCGCTGGTCCCAGCTGGGCTTCGGGAAGACCTCGTCGACGACCCCCGACGCCCAGACCCCGCGCAACCTCATGGGGTTCAAGGACGGCACCCGCAACATCGCGGGGACCGAGACCGGCCGGCTGAAGAAGTTCGTGTGGGCCGGGGACGGGGACGGGCCCGGCTGGATGACGGGCGGGTCGTACCTCGTCGCGCGGCGCATCCGCATGAACATCGAGACCTGGGACCGGACCTCGCTCCAGGAGCAGGAGGACGTCTTCGGGCGGGACAAGGGCGAGGGCGCCCCGGTCGGCAAGGCCAAGGAGCACGACGAGCCGTTCCTGAAGGCCATGAAGCCCGACGCCCATGTGCGCCTCGCGCACCCGGACTCCAACGGCGGGATCACCATCCTGCGCCGGGGCTACTCCTTCACGGACGGCACCGACGGGCTCGGGCGGCTCGACGCCGGGCTGTTCTTCCTGGCCTACATGCGTGACGTGCGCAAGGGGTTCATCCCGTTGCAGCGCAAGCTGTCCGCGTCCGACGCGCTCAACGAGTACATCCAGCACGTGGGTTCGGCCGTCTTCGCCGTCCCGCCCGGCGTCCGCGACAAGGACGACTGGTGGGGCCGGGCGCTGTTCACCGAGTCCGCCGAGTCCGCCAAGTCCTCCGAGTCCGCCAAGGGGGCGTGATCCGTGTTCTCCAACTATCTGATCGGACTGCGGGAGGGGCTGGAGGCCTCGCTCGTCGTCTGCATCCTCATCGCCTATCTGGTCAAGACCGGACGCCGGGACGCCCTGCGGCCGATCTGGATCGGCATCGCGGTGGCGGTGCTGATCGCCATGGGCTTCGGCTGCGCGCTGGAGTTCGGCTCCCAGGAGCTGACGTTCCAGGCGCAGGAGGCGCTCGGCGGCTCGCTGTCCGTGATCGCCGTCGGGCTGGTGACGTGGATGGTGTTCTGGATGCGGCGCACCGCCAGGCACCTGAGGTCCGAGCTGCACGGCAAGCTGGACGCGGCCCTCGCGATGGGCACCGGCGCCCTGGTCGCCACCGCGTTCCTCGCCGTGGGCCGCGAGGGGCTGGAGACCGCGCTGTTCGTCTGGGCGTCCGTGCACGCGGCGAGCGACGGCACCCCGCGCCCCCTGGTCGGTGTGGCCCTGGGACTGGCCACCGCCGTCCTGCTCGGCTGGCTGTTCTACCGCGGCGCCCTGCGGATCAACCTCGCCAAGTTCTTCACCTGGACCGGCGGCATGCTGGTCGTGGTCGCGGCGGGCGTGCTGGCGTACGGCTTGCACGACCTCCAGGAGGCCGACTGGATCCCGGGCCTGACGAACCAGGCCTTCGACATCAGCGACACCGTCCCGCCGGACAGCTGGTACGGCACCCTGCTCAAGGGCGTCTTCAACTTCCAGCCGGACCCGACCGTCCTCCAGGTCACGGTGTGGCTGCTCTACCTGGTCCCGACGCTCGCGCTCTTCTTCGCCCCGGTAGGGTTCGCCTCCGGGAAGGGGAAGGTGAAGGCACCTGATGACGCACCTGACGACCAGGGATCGCGGCCCTCGAAGGCTCCGCAGGCGTGACCGGAACGCGGTCGTGGCGATCTCGCTGACCGCCATGTCGATGACGGCGAGCGGCTGCGTGGTGGTGCACGGGGAGCGTGAGGTACTCCCCGCCACCACCCGGGCCGAAGCCGCCAAGGCGCTCGAACAGTTCACGGACGCGTACAACAAGGCCGACAAGGCGTACGACGGTTCACTGGACGCCGACTACACGACCGGCGCCCTCGCCGACATCGACTCGGCGCGCCTGAAGGCCGGGCACGTCAACAGCCCGAGCGGCAACTCCGGCCACGCGGACCTGGAGTTCGACGACACGAAGTTCACCATCCCGAAGAAGGCCGGCTGGCCGCGCTGGTTCGTCGCGGACGCACACGGCAGCATCGGCGGCGACGACCGCTGGATGCTGGTCTTCACCCGCAGCAGCCTCTCCGAGCCGTTCCAGGTGGCGTACCTGACGCTGGTCGCGCCGGACGACGTACCGAAGTTCAAGACCGACAAGGACGGCTGGGCCGAGACCGTACCGGCGAACAGCTCCGAACTCGCCGTCTCACCGGGCGGCTTGAGCCAGAAGTACAGCACGTACCTGAAGAGCGGCGGCAGCGCCTTCGCGGACGGCGCGCACACCAGCGGCTGGCGCGCGGACCGCAAGAAGTCGACCAAGCCGGGCCTGGCGACCCAGTTCATCGACGAGCCGCTCACCGGCGGCGACTACGCGCCGCTCGCGCTGCGCACCACCGACGGCGGGGCGCTGGTCTTCTTCACCACCCGCTACTACGCCAAGCAGACCGCGGCCGCGGGCGCTTCCGTGCCGACGCCCAACAAGTCGGTCCAGGCGCTGACCAAGGGCGAGATCAAGCAGTCGCTGACCATGCAGTTCATCTCCAACCAGGTCGCCCTCGACCCGGCGGGGACCGGCAAGGTCTCGGTGCTCGGGCGCATCCAGGGGATGACGTCCGCGCAGGGGTCCTAGCGCCGCGGCGGCCAGCCGGCGCCCACCTGGCCGGTCTCCTCGCCGGCGTACCGGGCGCAGGCGTCGGTGAGGGTCTCCAGGAGGCTGAGCGGGTCGGGCAGCGCGTGCTCGGGGCCGCGCACCCAGTGCACCCGCCGCGCGTCGTCCCCGGGCAGCCGGGCCGGGGGCACGAGGACGTACGACCCGCGGCAGTGCCAGCGCAGGCCCGGGTGCTCGTCCATGGTCTCGGGGTGGCAGTCCAGCTCGCACGGCCACCACTCGTCCTCGTCCTCGGGGGTGCCGCGGGTGAGGGTGAAGAACAGCAGGCGGTCGTCGTCGCTCTCGGCGACGGGACCGACCTCGACGCCGCTCGCGAGCAGCCGCTCCAGCGCCTGCCGGCCGGCCTCCAGGGGCACGTCGAGGACGTCGTGGGTCATTCCGGTCGCGGTGACGAAGTTGGCCTGCGGCTGGTGCCGGGCCCAGCGCTCGATCTGCGCGCGGTCGGTGGTGGACTGCGTCTGCCACGCGAACGACACCGGGTGCCGGGCCGGGGTGGGGCAGCCGACGCGGTCGCAGGAGCAGCCGTAGCCGGGGGCCGGGTGCGCGGCGGGGGCCAGCGGGAGCCCCGCCTCGGCGGCGGCGAGCAGCAGGGCCTCACGGCCGCCGTCGCCGTCCGCGGGCGCCTGCTTGGGACGGCGTCCGAGCAGCCACTGGGAGAGCCTGCCCTGCCGGCCGCTGCGGCCGCCGAACGTCGCGCTCATGTATCGCCTCGCCTCGCTGTGGTCCGGACAGGATGCCTTATGGTCCCATCTGGGTGCGAAGCGGGGGGAACGGGGGGTGGCGCGGTGGTGTCACCGCGGGGGCCAGACGTCGCCCCAGTCCGCGTCCCGGGCCGCCCTGTACAGGTCGCCGTGGCGCTTGGTGACCGTCGTCCGGCGCAGCTGCTCGTCGGCCTCGCACAGGTCGAGCAGTACCTGGCCCTTGCGGATCAGGGGGCGCCGGACCACCCGGGCGGGTGCCGGGGCGGCCGGGAGGCGGGTGGCGGCGACGTAGCTGAACTTCTCGTCCTCGTAGGCCAGCGATCCGCCCTTGACCTGGCGGTGCAGGGAGGAGCGGCTGACCCGGGCCGAGAAGTGGCACCAGTCCTCGCCGGGGACGATCGGGCAGGCGGCGCTGTGCGGGCAGGGCGCGGCGACCTGGAAGCCGGCGGCGGTCAGCCGGTCGCGGGCCTCGATGACCCGGGCGTAGCCGGCCGGGGTGCCGGCCTCGACGATCACCACGGCACGGGCGGCGGTCGCGGCGGCGTCGACGAGGGCGGCCCGGTCGGCCGGGTCGAGTTCGTTGAGGACGTACGACACCGTGACGAGATCAGTGCTCTCGATGGTGAGCGCCGCTCCGATCCGAGAGCGCTGCCAGCGGGCCTCCCGCAGCGCGGGGTCGGCGGCGGCGATCTCCCGGCCGAGGGCGAGCGCGGGCTCGGCCCAGTCCAGCACCGTCACCGGCCGGACCCCGGACCAGGTGTCGGCCACCGCCCAGGTCGCCGCGCCCGTGCCGCCGCCGACGTCGACATGGCTGCCCGGCGCCCACTCGGGCACCGCGTCGGCGAACTCCGCCAGCGCGGCCCGTACCGCCTCGAAGGTGGCCGGCATCCGGTACGCGGCGTAGGCCACGACGTCGGCCCGGTCGCGCAGGATCGGCGCGTCGGTCGGGGTGGCCCCGCGGTAGTTGGCGATGAGCCGCTCGACGGCTCCGGCGGCCTGCTTCGGGGGCAGGCCGTCCAGGAGGGAGGAGAGGGTGGCGCGGAGCCGGTCGGCCGGGGATGCGGGGTCGTTCACCCGGCGATTGTATGGACAGCTCTGGCCAGCCGGGTCGCCACGGCCGCCCGCGGGCCGCTGTCGCCGGGCCGCCGCCGTGGATGGACGGTGTTGGCCAGCAGGACCAGGAAGGTGTCCGTGGCGCGGTCCAGCACCAGGCTCGTCCCGGTGAACCCGGTATGGCCCGCTGCCCCCCGCCCCGCGAGTTCGCCCATGAACCACGGCTGGTCGACGAGGAAGCCGAGGCCCGGCGGGTCCAGCAGCAGGTCCGCGAAGTCGGGGCCGAGGACGCGGGCGGGACCGTACGCGCCGCCCGAGAGCAGGGCCCGGCAGAAGACCGCCAGGTCCCGGCCCGTGGAGAAGAGGCCCGCGTGCCCGGCGACCCCGCCCAGCGCCCAGGCGTTCTCGTCGTGCACGACCCCCCGCAGCATCCCGCGGTCCGCCTTGGCCCACGGCCGCCGCTGGTCCTCGGTGGCCGCCGCGCCGGGGCAGGGGCCGAAGTCGGTGGCGTTCATGCCGAGGGGGCGGGTGATGCCCTCGCGGACCAGGACGTCGAGGGTGCGGCCGGTGATCCGCTCCAGGACGTACTGGAGGAGGAGCATGTTGAGGTCCGAGTAGCGGTACGCGCCGGGCGCGCCGCTGGGCGGCTCGGCGCGCAGCAGCTCCAGGCGGGCCGCGTCGTCCGGGCAGTCGTACAGCGGGAGTTCGGGGCGCAGTCCGGAGGTGTGGGTGAGGAGCTGGCGCACGGTGATGCCGTGCAGGGCGGCCGCGTGGAAGTCGGGGAGGTAGGCGCCGACCCGGGCGTCGATGCCGAGGGTGCCGCGCTCCAGCTGCTGCACGGCGGCCACCGCGGTGAAGAGCTTGGTCAGGGAGGCGAGGTCGAACGGGGTGTCGACGGTCATCGGGACCCGGGCGGGCGGCGGCAGTTCGACGCATCCGTCGGCCGCCGGGTCGTAGCCGGAGCAGCGCACCGCCCAGCCCACCGCCTCCTGCACGGCGATCACCGGCCCGCGTCCGGCCACCACGACGGCCCCGGCCGTCCAGGGCCGCTCACCGGTGGTGAGGTCGTGCACCTCGCGGACGAGGTGCCGGAGTTCCGCGGGGTCGAGCCCGGCCCGTTCCGGTGTCTCGACGCGCAGTCTCGGTGCGCTCAGCGCTCCTCCCCCTTAGTCTCGGGTCCAGGGACGGCTAGTCCCGGGTCCAGGGACGGCACATTCCCACGAAGCAGGCCAGCGCCACCAGTGTCCCCGCCACTTGGACGACGGCCATGGGCACCGCGGTTCTCTCCCCGGCGATCCCGACCAGCGGCGAGGCGACGGCGCCGACCAGGAACGAGGTGGTGCCGAGCAGCGCGGAGGCGGAGCCGGCGGCGTGCCGGGTGCGCAGCAGGGCGAGGGTCTGGGCGTTCGGGAGGGTGATGCCCATCGCGGACATCAGCACGAACAGGGCGGCGGCGACCGGCCCGAGCCCGACCGGGCCGAGGGCGCCGGTCGACATCAGCAGCAGCGCGACCGCGGCCAGCACGGTCACCACCAGGCCCACGCCGAGCACCTTGTCCAGGCTGACCCGGCCGACCAGGATCTTGCCGTTGACCTGCCCGGCGATCACCAGCCCGATCGAGTTGAGGCCGAAGAGCAGGCTGAAGGTCTGCGGGGAGGCGCCGTAGATCTCCTGGATCACGAACGGCGAGGCGCTCACGTAGGCGAAGAGCGCGGCGAAGGCGAAGCCGCCCGCGAGCATGTAGCCGGTGAAGGGGAGGTCGGCGAGGAGGGCGCGCATGCTGCGTACGGCCGTGCCCGCGCCGCCGGCGTGCCGTTCGGCGGGCGGCAGGGTCTCCGGCAGCCGCAGCGCCACGACCACGGCGAGCAGGGTGCCGACGACGGTCAGGACCATGAACACGCCCCGCCAGTCCGTGACCCGCAGGATCTGTCCGCCGATCACCGGCGCCACGATCGGGGCGACCCCGGAGACCAGCATCAGGGTGGAGAAGAACCGGGCCATGGCGACGCCGTCGTAGAGGTCGCGTACGACGGCTCGCGCGATGACGATGCCGGCCGCGCCCGCGAGGCCCTGGGCGAGGCGGAAGGCGACCAGCGTCTCGACGTCCGGCGCGACGGCGCACAGGGCGGTGGCGAGGACGTAGACGGCGAGGCCGGTGAGCAGCGGGCGGCGCCGTCCCCAGCGGTCGCTCATCGGGCCGACGACCAGCTGGCCGACGGCCATGCCGGCGAGGCACGCGGTGAGGGTGAGCTGGACGGTCGCGGCGGGGGCGTGCAGGGAGCGGGTGACCTCGGGCAGCGACGGGAGGTACATGTCCATCGCGAGCGGCGGCGTCGCGGTGAGTCCGCCGAGGAGCAGGACCAGCAGCAGACCGGCACGCCGGGCGGGGGCGAGGGCCGGTGCGGCGGTGACGGCGGGGCCGGTGGGCGTTGCGGGGCCGGTGGGGGTGGCGGGTGTTCTGCGCGGTACGGGTACGGCGGTGTCCTTTGTGTCCGGTCCCGGCGGTGCCGGCTGCTCGGGCATGTGCCCCCCACTTCCTGGTTCCCGCGGCGTCCCGCGGTCGGGTCTGCTCTTGATGGACCCCGTCGTCCCCCGCATATGCTCTCAGCTCGTACAGACTGCCTGGAAACACATGAGCGAGGGTGGGCGGCCGGGATGGCGGAGCAGAACGTGCGGTGGGGGATCCTCGCGACGGGCGGGATCGCGGCCGCGTTCGCGGCGGACCTGGTGGATCTGCCGGACGCGGAGATCGTCGCGGTGGCCTCGCGGTCGACCGAGTCGGCGCGGGGGTTCGCGGAACGGTTCGGGATCGCGCGGGCGTACGGCGACTGGGAGTCGCTGGCCCGGGACGAGGACGTCGACGTGGTGTACGTCGCCACCCCGCACTCGGCGCACCGGGCGGCCGCCGGGCTGTGCCTGGAGGCGGGGCGGAACGTGCTGTGCGAGAAGGCGTTCACGGTCAACGCCCGCGAGGCCGGGGAGCTGGTCGCGCTGGCGAAGGAGCACGACCGCTTCCTGATGGAGGCGATGTGGATGTACTGCAACCCGCTGGTGCGGCGGCTGGCGGCGCTGGTCGCCGACGGGGCGGTCGGCGAGGTGCGGACGGTGCAGGCGGACTTCGGCCTGGAGGGCCCGTTCCCGCCGGCGCACCGGCTGCGGGACCCGGCGCAGGGCGGCGGCGCGCTGCTCGACCTGGGGGTGTACCCGGTGTCGTTCGCGCACCTGCTGCTCGGTGAGCCGGACGGGATGTCGGCGCGAGCGGTGCTCTCGGAGGAGGGCGTCGATCTCCAGACGGGTGCGCTGCTCTCGTGGGAGAGCGGCGCTCTCGCGGCGGTGCACTGCTCCATCGTCGGCGGCACCGGCACCACCGCCTCGATCACCGGCTCCCGCGGCCGGATCGACCTCCCGGACGGCTTCTTCCACCCCGAGCGCTTCGTGCTGCACCGCGACGGCCGCGACCCGCAGGAGTTCGTCATGGACCCGGCCGACGGTCCGCGCAACACCCTGCGCCACGAGGCCCGCGAGGTGATGCGCGCCCTGCGCGCCGGCGAGACCGAGTCCCCCCTCGTCCCCCTCGACGGCACCCTCGCGGTCATGCGCACCCTGGACACCCTCCGTTCCCGGATCGGCGTGCGCTACGCCGGAGAGGCCTGAGCACGAGCGCCCCGTGAGGAGCGCGGGGAACCGCGCGACCAGCCACGTCGCGCCCGCCCCCGATCATCGCCCCGGCACCACGCGGCGCTCCCGAGCGGAGCGCCTACGCTGCGGGCCATGAATGCCAAACAGTCGAAGATCGCGGTCGTCACCGGTGCCGGCTCCGGCATCGGCCGTGCCGTCGCCGTGGAGCTGCTGCGGGCCGGCTGGTCGGTCGCCCTGGCCGGCCGCCGCCCGGCCGCGCTGGGGGCGACCGCGGCGCTGGTGCCCGGGGCCGCCTGTCTGGCCGTACCCACGGACGTGGCGCGACAGGCGGACGTGGAGGGGCTGTTCACGGCGACCGTGGAGCGGTTCGGCCGGGTGGACCTGCTGTTCAACAACGCGGGGACGTTCGGGCCCGGCGGGGTGCCGGTCGAGGACCTCCCCTACGACGCCTGGCGGCACGTCGTGGACACCAACCTCAACGGCGCGTTCCTGTGCGCGCAGGCGGCGTACCGGCGGATGAAGGAGCAGGATCCGCGGGGCGGCCGGATCATCAACAACGGCTCGGTCTCGGCGCACACGCCCCGCCCGCACTCCGTCGCCTACACCGCGACCAAGCACGCGCTGACCGGGCTCACCAAGTCCCTGTCGCTGGACGGCCGGGCGTACGGCATCGCGGTGGGGCAGATCGACATCGGCAACGCGGCCACCGACATGACGGCCCGGATACAGACCGGGGCGCTCCAGGCGAACGGGGAGGTCGCCCCGGAACCGGTGATGGACGTGGCCGACGTGGCGCGCACCGTGCGGCACATGGCGGAGCTGCCGCTGGAGGCGAACGTGCAGTTCGCGACGGTGCTCGCGACGGCCATGCCGTACGTGGGCCGCGGCTGAACGGCCGTTCAGCCGCGGCCATCACAACTTGCACAAGCGGAATTTGAAGCTCCGCGGTATTGCGGCCGATAACCGGCCTATGCTCAACTTTCCTCCACCAGAACTTCACAGTTGAGACTCTGAGGTTCCGCCGACCACACCGAGGGGGGAGGCGGCAGCCGTTCCACCGGACCGGGTGGGGGTGGACCCGCGTGGGACCGCGGGTACGCACCGGTGGGTGGAGCGGCTGCCGCGTGACGTCACCCGCCCTGCGTGTCCCCCGGACCGCCCTGCGTGTCACCCCGACCGGACCGCGCGGCCTCCGGCTCGGCACCGGCCGTCCGCCGCCGGCGGCGCAGCGCCCACGCCCCCGCGCCCAGCACCGCGAGCGTCCCCGCCCCGCCCGCCGCGAGCCCCCACGACGACGGCCCGGACGCCCCCGAACCGGCCGCGGACGCCCCGGCCGCGCCCGCGGCCCCCCTGCCCTTCGACGGCGACGGGCTCGCGCTCGCCCCGCCCTCGCTCAGCGCCTCGACCAGCGTCCCCACCGGCCGGGCCGAACTCCCCCTCCCGAAACCCCAGTCGAGCAGCGCGGCGGTCTCCTCGTACACCGCGTTGGTGCCGGGGTCCGGGTGCATCACGGTGACCAGCAGGGTGCGGCCGCCCCGGGTGGCACCGCCGGTGAAGGTGTTGCCGGCGTGGCTGGTGTAGCCGTTCTTGACGCCGAACAGGCCCTTGTAGACGTCCAGTCCCCAGGAGCCGGTGAGCAGGCGGTCGGTGTTCTGGATCTGGAAGGTCTTCTTGCCGCCCGCCGGGAAGTCGGCGGTCCTCGTCCCGCAGTACCCGCGGAAGTCGTCGTCCTTCAGCCCGTGCCGGGCGAAGAGCGTGAGGTCGTAGGCGGACGACAACTGCCCCTTGTGGTCGAAGCCGTCGGGGCTGACCACATGGGTGTCCAGGGCCTGGAGGTCGACCGCCTTGGCCTGCATCTCGGCGACGGTCTTGGCGATGCCGCCGTTCATGTGCGAGAGGACGTGCACGGCGTCGTTGCCCGAGCGCAGGAACACGCCCTGCCACAACTGCTCGACGGTGTAGGTGATGCCGGCCTTGATACCGACCAGACTGGAACCGGAGGGAACGTCCGAGATGTCGGAGTCCTTGACCTTGTAGCGGCCGCTGCGCTCGAACTTCGTCAGCACGGTGTCCGCGAACAGCATCTTCAGCGTGGACGCGGGAGCCAGCCGGCGGTGCGCGTCGTACGAGGCGAGCACCTCCCCGCTGTCGCAGTCGGCGAGCAGCCAGGCGCGGGCGGTGAGCTTCTTGGGAAGGCCCGCGGCACCGCTCACCTGTATTCCGCCACGAGCCAGGCGCTCGCCGCCTATGACCGTGGTCGCGGACGCGGATGTGGCTGTGAAAACGGGAAGAGCGGCGGCCGTCAGTCCGAGGGCGGCACGCCGGGTCAGCCGAGAGGAATCGCGCATCCCGGGACCGTACACCGCAGGCCAGGGGGGCAACCTGGCAGTACCCCCTCCCCCGGCCAGGAATTTGCTGTCTTATGAAAGTTTGCTAAGACCTCCCCGTTTCTCAGCTCTGACACATCTTTTACCCAGGGCGACTCAAAGGTTTCTCCCTAACTTGAGCCAGCGCCCACAGCGGGCGCCAAGAACCTTCGAGGAACGGGATGTTTGGCATCTATCTCAAGCGCGAGCTGGGCCGCAGAAAGAAGGCGGCCCTGGTCATCGCACTGGGTCTGGCGCTCGGAATCGCCCTCGTCATCACGGTCAACTCGGTCTCGGCCGGCATGACGCAGGCGCAGGACAAGGTCCTCAAGTCGCTCTACGGCCTCGGCACCGACATGACGGTGACCAAGGCTCAGTCGGCGCCCACCTCGGGCAGTTCCGGCGGACCGAGCTTCGAGTTCGACGCGAAGTCCAGCAGCAGTTCCAAGCAGAGCTCGGACCGTGTGATGACTCAGGGCGGTCAGGCCCTGAAGTCGTCCCTGGTGAGCAAGGTCGCCGGCCAGAAGGGCGTGGAGAGCGCGGTCGGAGCGCTCTCCCTCAACGTCACCAAGGTCAACGGCTCCTTCACCCAGGGCAAGGCGCAGAGCAGCTCCGGCAGCGGCAGCAGCTCCGGCGGCCAGGGCCAGCCCGGCGGCGGCACCTCCACCGGCATGCCGCAGGTGCAGGGCGGCGGCGCCAACTTCAACGTCAACAGCTACTCGGTGGCCGGCGTCGACGTCGCCCACCAGGGCCTCGGCCCGCTGTCCACGATGAAGATCACCACGGGCAAGACCTTCACCTCGTCGCAGACCGGCGCCAAGGTCGCGGTGGTCAGCAAGTCCTACGCCAAGTCGAAGAAGTACAAGGTCGGTTCGACCTTCAAGATCTCCGGCACCAAGTTCACGGTCATCGGCATCGCCACCCCGGACAGCAGCGAGTCCGACACCGACCTGTTCATTCCGCTGAAGCTCGCGCAGACCCTGGGCGACGCCAAGAACCAGGTCACCACGATCTACGTCAAGGCGTCCGACTCCAAGCAGATCTCCACCGTGAAGAAGGAGATCCAGTCCAACATCTCCGGTACGACGGTCACCACCTCCGCCGACCTGGCGTCGACCGTCTCCGGTTCCCTCTCCACCGCCTCCAGCCTCGCGACCAGCGTCGGCAAGTGGCTGTCCATCGCGGTCCTCGCGGCGGCCTTCCTGGTGGCGGCCCTGCTGACCTCGTCCGCGGTCTCCCGCCGCGTCCGTGAGTTCGGCACCCTGAAGGCCCTCGGCTGGCCCTCGCGCAACGTGACCCGCCAGGTCGTCGGCGAGTCCATGGTGAACGGCCTGATCGGCGGCGCCCTCGGCATCGCCCTCGGGGTCGGCGCGGCCTACGCGGTCACCATGGTCAGCCCGAAGCTGACGGCCCAGATGGGCAGCACCGGTGGCGGCGGCGGTGGCATGGGCGGCGGCCCGGGCGGCGGCGGCCCCGGCCAGCAGTCCACCCAGAGCACCCTGGAGATCGCGCTGACCGCGCCCGTCTCCCTGACCACCATCGGCCTCGCGGTCGGCCTCGCGGTCGCCGGCGGCCTCGTCGCCGGCGCGATGGGCGGCTGGCGCGCCTCCCGGATGCGCCCGGCCGACGCCCTGCGCAGCGTCTCGTAACCCCGCTTCCACCAGCACCCCCTGGACTGGGGCGCCGCCTCCGATCCCCCCGGGACGCGGCGCCCCACCTCCCCTTACCACCTTGTGGAGAACCCATGTACAGACTCACCGGAGTCACCAAGCGCTACACGCGGGGCAAGGAGACGGTCGAGGCGCTGCGCGGCATCGACCTGACGATCGAGGACGGCGACCAGCTCGTCATCCAGGGCCCGACCGGCGGCGGCAAGTCGACCCTGCTCCAGATGATCGGCGGCCTGGACCGGCCGAGTTCGGGCAGCGTGGAGCTGGACGGCGTGGACCTGGCCACCGTCAGCGAGGCGAAGCTGACGCGGCTGCGCGCCGAGAAGATCGGCATCATCTTCCAGGCGTTCAACCTGATCCCGACGCTCACCGCCCAGGAGAACGTCGAGACCGCCCTGGTGCCGCTGGGCGTGAAGCCCGCCGAGCGCCGTGAGCGCGCCGCCGAGGCGCTGCGCTCGGTCGGTCTCGGCGAACGCCTCGGCCACGCGCCCTCCGAGCTCTCCGGCGGCCAGCAGCAGCGTGTCGCGATCGCCCGTGCGCTGGTGAAGAAGCCGAAGGTCCTCCTCGCCGACGAGCCGACCGGCAACCTCGACGAGGGTACCCGCGACGACATCATGGCCCTGCTGGAGGGCCTGTGGCACGAGTACGGCCTGACCTTCATCATGGTCACCCACGACTCGTCCATCGCGCGCCGCGCGCCGCGTCTGGCCACCATCAAGGCCGGCCAGATCACCCTCACCGAGCAGGCCCGCGACCAGCAGTACGCGGCCCAGCAGGCCCACCAGACGCAGCAGGCGCACCAGGCCGCGCAGCAGCAGGCGGCGCCGGCGGCGGCCGGCTACAACGGCCAGCAGCCCTACGTGCAGCAGCAGTACGGCGGCGGTCAGGGCTACTGACCCGCACCCGCACCGGGGCCGTTCACCGCCCGAGGAGTCGCTCGACCTCGCTCGACTCCTCCGCGGTGAGCGGCCCTTTCGCGAGCGCGCCGGCGTTCTCCTCGGCCTGCGCGACCGACCGGAACCCGGGGATGGGCACGGTGCGGGCGCTGCGCGCCCAGATCCACGCGAGCGCCCCCTGCGCGAGGGTCCGTCCCCCGCCGGTCAGCACCTCCCGCAACGCCTCGATCCGGGCGACCCATTCGGGGTCGGCCCCGCCGCCGTCCCCGGACCCGGGCAGCCACCCCGGCAGCCAGCCCGGCGGCCTGCTCCGGATGTCCCCGTCCCCGGCCGCGCCCCGCCGCCCGCCGAGCAACCCCATGGCGAGCGGGCTCCGGTCGACACTGGCGAGGTCGAACCGCTCGCAGAGCAGCAGGAGTTCGGGCGCGTCCTGAAGAACGTTGAGCGTGTGCTGCACGGTCGCGCAGTGCGCCCCCCGCGCGAACACGGCGGCCCGAGCGGGGTCGTCGGTGCTCCACCCGTAGGCCCGGACGAGCCCTTCCCCGACCAACTCCTCGCAGGCGTCGCGCAGTTCGGCGGCGCGACCGGGATCGCCGTCGGAGAGGTGGAACTGGTAGAGGTCGATGTGATCGGTACCGAGCCGCCGCAGCGACGCGACGAGGGCGCGGCGCAGATACGCGGGCGAGTCGTCGGCGCCGGTGAGGGTGCGGGTCTGCGCGTCGAACACGTTGCCCCACTTGGTGGCGACGACCACGTCGGCCCGCCGCCTGCCGAGGGCCCGGCCGAGGACCCGCTCGCTGTGTCCGGTGCCGTAGGTGTCGGCGGTGTCGAAGAAGGTGACACCGAGGTCGAGGGCGCGGTGGACGGCCCGCACGGACTCCTCGTCGTCGACCCTGCCCCAGCCGAGGGGCTGCCCGCTCCCGTCCTGCCACTCCCCGCCGATGGCCCAGCAGCCGAAGCCGAGCGCGCTGACGCGGATGCCGGAGCGTCCCAGAGTCCTGGTGTTGTCGTCGGTTCCCATGCCCGGGAACGCTAGGAGTTGAAGCGCACACGAGGACAAGGGGACGGCAGCACGGCAAGGTGAGAGAGGCCGCACGGCAAGGCGGGGACGGCCGCACGGCAAGGCCGAAGCGGCCGGGCCACAGGGCGGGGACGGCCGGCAGGGCAGGGCGGGGACGGCCGACAGGGCGGGGCGGGGGCGGCCGGAGGTTCGGGGCCGGCCGGAGGTTCGGGGCCGGCTAGGCCTGGCCGGTTTCGAAGCGTGAGATCAGGCCGTCGTCCTCGACCGTGAAGGCCCACCGGGTGCGCATCTCGCCCCAGGTGTCGTTGCGGTAGCGGGCGAGCAGCCCGCGGCCGCCGTCGTTCTCGCTCTCGACGTCGATATGACCGTGGGAGGAGAAGATCTCGCTGTCGATCCAGTCGGCGAGGTCGCGGTCGGAGCCGTCGTCGGACATGGTCGCGCCAGGAGCGAGGAGGTGCATGAAGCCCTCGCGGTCGTGCCCGTTGACGGCGGTGACGAAGGCCCGGACGGCCGGGTCGCTGAGCTTGGCGGTCTTGATCGTCATACCGGCCAGCCTCACACCGCGCCCAGGGCCCCGCCACCCGAACGGCGGCGAGAACGGGCCGTCCGGGTGGCCGGGATGCGACGGTGGAACCCCGACCACCGCACGCCCCACCCCGCCCGAGGAGCCACCATGACCTGCTACGACCGACGGGACGCGGGCCTGCTGCTGCTCCGGCTGGGCACCGGCGGCGTCCTCGCGGCACACGGCGCGCAGAAGCTGTTCGGCTGGTTCGGCGGGGGCGGCCTCGAGGGCACCGGCCGGTTCATGGAGTCGGTGGGCTACGCGCCGGGCAAGCAGAGCGCGATGGCGGCGGGCCTGGCGGAGGCGGGCGGCGGCGCGCTCCTCGCCCTGGGCCTCGCGACGCCCGCGGCGGGTGCCGCGGCTGCGGGTGCGATGGCGGGCGCCGCGGCCCTGCACATGCCCAACGGCTTCTTCGCGCAGGAGGGCGGCTACGAGTACGCCGCGTCCCTGGGCCTGGCCGCGGCCGGCCTCGCCGTGACGGGCCCCGGCCGCCTCTCCCTGGACCACGCGCTGGGCCATGTCCTCGACCGGGGCTGGATGGTCCCGGCGGCCTTGGGCGTGACGGGCGCGGTGACGGCGCTGGTGATCGGCGCCCGGAACAGGCGGGTGCGGCGCAGGGCGGAGGGCGAGCAGGAGCCCCTGTTCGAGGAGTAGTCACCGCTCCGGGTGCGGCAGGCTGTGCCCATGACGGAACAGCGCACCTCCCCCTCCCCCGACCTGTGGGCCTCCATCGACGCCCTGTGGACCTGGCTCGACGCCAACCGCGCCCATGACGGCGACACCGGTCTCGTCCTGCGCATGCTCAAGCTCACCGAGGAGGTCGGCGAGGTCGCCCAGGCGGTGATCGGAGCGACGGGCCAGAACCCGCGCAAGGGCGTCACCCACACGTGGGAGGACGTGCAGGGGGAACTGTGCGACGTCGTGATCACGGCGCTGGTGGCACTGCGGACGCTCACACCGGACGCCCGGGAGACCTTCGACCACCACCTCGCCCGGGTGACGGAACGCTCACTGGGACCGGCCGCGCCCTAGGTGGGGCGCTCGTCGAGCAAGCCGTCGCCACCCTCAAGTCCTCGTCCAGGCCATCCTCTGCCTGCATCAGGCCAGCTCAGCTTGAGGATGGAAAACGCTCCCTACGTTGTTCTGCGGGATGTGGTGAGCCCTTCGTATGGTTCACCCACCCAGGGGTGCCGGGTGTGGTTCAAAACGCTCTGCCGCTTGTGG